>DASVFK010000216.1:0-14852 GCA_036380095.1 Candidatus Angelobacter sp.
CCAGCGCCAGCCCGTTGCTGATCCCGGACGTTTCGACGATCTTTTCCACTTGCGGCGTGATATGTACATACTCGCGGTGTTTCCTGGTGTTGAAGGTGAGGTATTCGGTGTGGAATTTCATGCTTGCCTTCCCGTGGATTGGGGTCCGGCCAGCAGTTTAAATGGTTGCTTCAGGAAGGCCCGGCCTTCGAGCGATTTCGGAATGGATGTGCACCCAGGTAAGGAGGGCATGGCAAAGCGTCAGTCATGGCGGCGCAATGGATCATACGGTGTTGGTCCAGGAACACTTGCCTGCGCCCGTTTCAGTTCATCATGGCGATCTGGCGCCGCAGGGCCAGCGCGGTCTGCCGCACTTCTTCGGCGTCAGATGCATCGGGCGCCATCTTGACGTATTCCTCAAAGTCAGCCACCGCGCCGTGGTTGTCACCCAGGTCATAACGCAGCGCGGCCCGCTGCTTCACATCTTCCGGCGAGCGCGGATAGATGGCCAGAATCAGGTCCACCACCTGCACGGCGCGGCGAAAATCGCGCTGGGAAAGGTAGACGGACCGCAGGTTGTTGAGCATGCGCGTAAGCATCTGGCGGCGGGTCACGGTGAGCAGGAAATGCGGCTGCAAGGCGACCTGGCCGGAGTAAATGCTGCTGATCTTTTTCCGGCAGTCATCTTCCGTGACCACCGCGCCGCGGTCAAACGCGTCGATCAGGATGGAGCGGCCGCTCACGTCGTAATGTTTCACCAGAAAGTGGCCGGGCATGCCCACGCCGAAGAGCGGAAAGCCGGCGCGCGCGCCCACTTCCATGTACAGCAGGGCCAGCGTAATGGGGATGCCGAGGCGGCGGTCAAGCACATCATTGAGAAAAGAGTTGCGCGCATCGTAGTAATTCACGGTGTTGCCGCGGAACATCTCTTCCTGGAACAAAACGCGGTTGAGCCCGGCAATGCAGTCGGCCGGATCATCAATTTGCTGGATTCCCCGGCCCACGCGGCGGGCCAGCTCTTCCACGCGGTGGACATAACTTTCGCTGTTCAGACCGGGATATTCGATGCGAGCAAAGGCCAAGGCGGCGCGCACCAGGTCGATGCGCTCGTCTTCGATTTCAGTCCGCACCAGCGCCGAAAACGATTGCAGCAACTCAGAGCTGACCGTGACCCGCATAAGGCCATTGTAGCCAATTCAAGTTCAGCAGCAGAGACAGCCTTTTGCCTGCCAGGCCAAGCGGCCTTCCTTGACCACCAACGGGACCAGCGCCAGCGCGGCCATTTCGTCGGCCCAGGAGAGCCCGAACATTGCGTTGGCTGCCAGGCCGCCGAGGGCAATCCAGGAGAGCCAGCCGCAGACGGCGCTCTGCGTAGCGTCGGCTGCCAGGGCGGAACTTCCGCTTTCGCGCGCCAAGCGTCTTTTTTCCGTCGCAAGCCAGGGCATGATAAATCCGGCAAACACCAGAAGAGTCATTCCCATGTAGCTGGGCTGGGGCTCCAGCCAGAAGCCCATGAGAGAGAAGATTGAAGCAAAGATTATAAAAGCAGCCAGAAGATAGAGCAGGACTGCGGCGGTTTTGGCCGCTACTCGCTCACTCAGGAAGGCGCTGCTGAAGTGGAAAAGTATCAGCAACGCTGAAGCCAGCTCAATGATGCTATCGCCCCCGAAAGCAAACAAGACCACGCTCTGCGCGCGCACCGCGGCCACCAGAGACACCAGTACCTCCACGGACATCCAGACCACGCTGATGAGCTGGATACGCCGAATGGAGGCATACCGGACGATTTCCGTTGAAGCCGCTGCCAAAGCCATCCGGTAATACTACACCCATACGGGGCGGGGAAACCGCAGGATGTGACTTTAGTACTTCTAACCCGCCCTGGGAGATGAAGGCCGCCTCTCCACGCTGACCGGTTTCGTCAGACCGCATGGGGCTCTAATCCTCGCGGATTTCTACTAACGATGGTCGCGATTTGTTCGGCCCGGACGCGACGATAGAGCTAAAACGTGATCGGCGGCCAAGGTTCTGCACCGCGATATAGAAGGCCGGCAAGACCAGAAGCGTAAACAGGGTTGATGTGATCAGACCACCCGTCATAACGATAGCAAGCGGACGTTCGATCTCCGTTCCATGAAGCTGCAGCAGCAAAATGGGCAGGAGGCCAAGGATTGCCGTTGCCGTGGTCATGATCTTGGGGCGCACGCGTCCCAGGCTCGCCTCCCGCACAGCCATCTCGAACGGCTTGCCTTCGCCCTGGAGGAACCGGGTTTGGGTCACCAGAACAAGGCCATTCTGGACGGCGATTCCGAACAGGCCGATGAGTCCCACCAGCGAGGAAACGTTCCAGGTCTCCCCCGCAATGAACAACGCGACAATGCTGCCGACGAAAGCCACCGGCAACGAGGCGATGATGAGGCCCGCATCGAGGGCTGAATTGAGCGCCAGATAAAGAAGAAGAAACACAGCGAAAAGAGCGACGCCAATAGCAACCGCTAGAGACCTGGTGGCCCGCGTCTGGCTCTCAATCTTGCCGCCGACGTCAATAAAATATCCGGTTGGGAGCTGCAGCGCACTGGACAGGCGATTGCGGACCTCAGCGGCGGTGCTGCCCAGGTCGCGCCCATCGACGCCTGCTTCAACGGCGATTCGTCTGGTCCCGGCTTCGCGGCGGATCGAGCCCGGCCCAAAGACCTGATCGATCGCCGCCAGCTGGCCGAGAGGGATCCGCGAACCATCGTGGCCGTCAATCAACAGCGATTGGATCGCGCCCGGATCGCCACGCTTTTCAGCTTGCAAACGCAAGACCAGGTCAAACCGCCGTTGCCCCACCCAGATTTCAGATTCCTCTTCGCCCGCCAATCCGATGCGCACAGCACGAATCACGTCCCCGGGAGTCAGGCCTACCCGCGCGACTGCCGCCCGGTCGATGGAAATGCGCAGTTGCGGCATGCCCGTGAGCTGCTCTGCACGCAAATCGGTGACGCCCCTGATTCCAGCCATGACGCGGCGGGCCTGGTCGGCAATCCGGGTCAACTGGTCCAGATCAGGGCCGAATACTTTCACACTCAGGTCAGCGGGAGTGCCGCCGAGACCTTCGTCGATCCTCATGCCCAGCGGGGTGGTAAAGAGGACCGAGACAGCGGGAACCGCCTGCAGTTCTTTGCGCATCGCAGCTTCCAAGGACTCCAACGAACGCGACCGGCTGGGCTTGAATACCACAAGAACGTCAGAGACGGTATGGGGCATGGGATCTTCCGTGCGCTCCGCCCGTCCGGTGCGGCGCACAACGTCTTCGACCTCAGGGAAGGTGCGCAGAATGTCTTCCACGCGATGATTGGCGCGGTCAACTTCATCAAGAGAGGTTTCGGGCGGGAGTATGGTCTGGAGCAGGAAAGCACCCTCGTCCAATTTGGGCATGAAGTCCGACCCGATATAAAAGCCCAGTACTAGTGCAGGCGCTGTGATCAAAAAGGCCGCGGCCACGACCAGCTTGCGATGGCGCAGGCATGTGTCCAGCAGGGGCGCGTAGATGCGTTTGAGCCAGCGAATAATCCCCACATCCATTGGCTTGTCCGCAGGATGGGGCCGCAAGAACACCGCTGAGGCGATCGGGACCACGGTCAGGGCCAGCAGCAATGAAGCAGCAATAGCGCTGATGACGGCCGCAGCAAGCGGGCTGTACATCCGCCCTTCAATGCCGCTCATGGCAAAGAGGGGAACAAACACAGCAATCACGATCATGGTGGCGAACGCAATTGGGCGTCCGACTTCCATGGCCGCAACCAGCGCGCTCTGCCGCAACGGCTGGGTTGGATGCGCGGAGATCCAGTGGACGATGTTTTCGGTCATGATGATGGCGGCATCCACCAGAATGCCTACGGCAATGGCCAGGCCACCCAGCGTCATGGTGTTGATGCCGACACCGGCAGGCTTGAACAGCAATCCGGCAAGAGCAATCGACAGGGGCAGAACGAGGGTCACGATCAGCGCGCCGCGGAAATCGCCCAGCAGCGCAAAGAGCACGCCGACCACGAGAAACGCGCCCAGTAAAATCGCCCGGCTGACTCCGCCCACGGCATCGTTGACCAGTTGTGACTGGTCGTACACGATGCGCAATTGAACGCCCTTGGGCAGCGTCTTCTGGATTTCTGGGATAGCTTTTCTGATTCCTGCACTGACTTTGATGGTGTCTGCGCCGAATTGCTTGGTAATGCGGCAGCTGACGACTTCGCCTTTCAGGCGATGGGCAATTCCGCGGCGCATCGCCGGGGCTTCCCGGACCTCAGCCACGTCGCCGAGACTTACCGGAGTAGTGCCACGGACTGCGATCACGGTCTGGCGAACATCCTCCACGTTGTGCGCGCGCCCGACAGCGCGCACCGTCCACTCGGTGGAACCCGCAGTCAGAAATCCGCCGGCAGCGTTAAGGTTGGCGCCTTCAACCGCATGGAGAACTTCGTCCAGGGTGATGCGCCGCGCAGACATGCGATCGGGATCGAGCTGAATCTGAAACTGCCGCAGGTAGCCGCCTAATCGCTCGACGGCGGCAACACCGGGAACGGCGAGAAGGCGATTGCGAACGTCAAACTCGGCGAGATCGCGCAACGTCATGAGGTCCGTAGCGCCGGGCTGGGCCTCGAGAGTGAACTCGAATATTTCATTTAGGCGTCCGGTGAGGCTTGAAATCAGTGGCGCATCGGTTCCGGGGGGAAGCTGCGATGCGGCCTGGCCGACACGCTCGGCGACAAACTGGCGCGAGCGGTAATAGTCGGCATCCGGTTCAAACTCAATCGTGATTTGCGTAACGCCCAACTGAGAATTGGAACGGATGCGCCGGACATGCGGCAGGCCGGCAAGCGCCGCTTCCAGCGGGACGGCCACGCCCGTTTCCAGTTCTTCGGCGCCCATCGCCGGGTTCTGCACAATTACGTTGAACACGGGCGATGAGAGATCAGGGAACACGTCGCGCGGCAGGTCACGCAACCAGACTGCTCCCAGGGCGGTGCCGGCCAATACGAGCACCATGACGAGCCCGGGCCTGGCAAAGGATTTCCTCAATATCTTTTCCAGCATGCAGACCTCATTCGTGCTCGTGCTCTTTGCCTTCGCCACGGGCTTTTTCGGCTTCAGCCTTGAGCAGAAAAGCGCCATCCACCACCACGATTTCGCCCGGTTTCAGGCCTGTTACCACTTCAATCTCTCCCTCAAGGTCGCGGCCGCGGCCGATTTTGCGCAATTCATAAGTGTCCTGGGACCTGGGAATAAAGACATACCAGTCGTTCTCCAGTCTTTGAACGGAGGCGGCCGGGACCGTGATTACTTCCTGTGTGGCCTGGCCGGAAGGAACACGAGCTGTGGCGGACATGCCAGGACGAAGAATGCCGTCGGCGTTGGCAATCTCTATTCGAATTGGGACGGTCCGGGAAGTTGGATCAACCTGCTTTCCGATCAGAGTGACGGTGCCAAAGAAGGTGCGGCCGGGCAGGGCTGGAAAGGTAATTTTCGCGGTCTTGCCAAGTTGCAATCGCACTGCATCGCGCTCAAAGGCATGGACGGTCAGCCAGAGTTTTCGCAGGTCCGCCACCTTGAAGAGCGGCTGTGCGGGATCCGCCAATTGTCCTCTTAGCGCTGTCCGGTCGATCACGGTGCCTGAAATTGGCGAACGCAGCACGACTTCTGAGCTTTCAGGGGCATCGTCGGTTGCACCCAAAGCACGGAGCGTGGCCTGGGCGCTGCGAAGGTCGGCTTCAGCGGCGGCGACAGACGCTTCCGCTTCTTGAACATCGCGCTGCGCCACAATGTGCTCCCCGACAAGGCGGCGCTTCCGGTCCAGAGTCTGGCGGGCCAACTGCAACCTTGCCTGCGCTGAGATGTTCTCAGAGCGGGCCTTCCCCAGTTCCGTGCTTTGCAGCACGGCCAACGGCTGGCCCTTGCTGACCTGCTGGCCCGGAGCAGCTGCGATCGACACGACCCGGGCCGGGATGGGCGAACCGACTTGTGCGTAGGCCTCTTCGTTCACAGTCACTTCCCCCAGCAGGTTTACGCCATCGCCGCTGCGCCGCTGCTCGACTGCGCTGGTGGTGATGCGCAGGTCGCGCAGCATTTCCGGCTCGATGCGCAAAAAGTTGTCAGACGACTTGGCGTCCTGGGCCTGCCGGGCCTGGTGGTTTGCGCCGGAGGCTTGCTGCTGATTGCCGGATTTGCTGCAGCCGCTTGCGAAGAACAAACCTGCCAGCGCAATCGCAACTGTGGTTTTCATTTCAGCACCCCCGCTTTGAATTCAAGATCAACAGCGCTCAGGGCCGCTTCCAATAACGTGTTGACATAAGACAATCTGGTTTCGAGAATCTCCCGCCGAATCAGCAGCAGCTCAGGCAAGCCGATCTCGCCTTCTTGGAAGCTGCGCCGGGCCAGAGTTTCGTTTTCCTCAAGGCCTGGAAGCGCGAGCCGTTGAAGTTCCTGGGCAGCTTCAGCGCGGTATGTGTAAGCATCAAAAGCCGCTCCGATCTCGGCGCGAATCGCGGTTTTTCTCGCGGCCAGTTCTGCGCGGATGCGGGTAGCGCGGGCGCTGCCGGTTGCGCTGAGTTCCTGCCCGCGCGAGAAGACGGGAATCGTGACCCGAACACCGGCCTGGGCAATGTTGTCTCCCTGATCCCGCAGATAACGCGCAATGACGCCGAAATCGGGAGACTTGAAGGTGTTTCCCAGCCGCACGTCAGACAGTGCTTCCTGGAGTTCGCTCTCCAGAAGCTTGATGTCGGGGCGGTCTTCTGCGAGAGCTGCCAGAGCCGCCAGATCGTGTTTTCCGAAAGCTGTGAGGTCCCCGGAAACAGAAAACTCCTCATCAGCCGGCATCCCCAAGAGAACGCGCAGTTCGCCCAGAGCGCTGGCCAGTTCCGCGCGGCCGGAGCGGAACTCGGAGCGCGCGCGAGCAACGCCATTCCTGGCAAGGTTCACCTGGAGCAGAGGAATGTCGCCCGCCTGGTAGCGGCTCTCAGAGGTGCGCAAGAGATCGGAGCTCACCTGATCGGCCATGGTCAGCACATTTAGTTTCTCTTTGGCAGCAAGTGCGCGCATGAAAGCAACAGCCACCTCGCGTAATAGCGCGCGTCCAGTTTCCTGGCTGACGGCCATTTCGCGGTTGACACCCGCCTGAGCGCCTGCAATCCGGGCGTTTCTGCGTCCGGGCGGATCGAGGTCCTGGCTGATGGACAGATCAGCGTCCGTAGTGTTCCCTTGGTTAGAGAATCGAGGACCCACGGTACCATCGATCACCGGATTGGCCGGCAGCAGAATTGACGCGCCTTTGAGCCGTCCTCGTGCTTCCTCGATTCGTGCTTGGGCAGAGAGCAATAGTGGGGCTTTGACCCGCGCGCGATTCAACGCCTGCTCCAAAGTAAGCGCGTTGCCGGAGTTTTGCGCGCCAGCACTTTCTGCAAAGGCTCCCAGTGGTAACAGGAGCGACAAGGCCCGTATCAATCGTTTGACTTGCATTCCTTCCGCTCCTCAAGGCCGCTGCTGTCTGCGGCCGGAGTATGTCCCGAAACAGGTATGTGGGAAAAATGGACGACTTCCCCTGAACGAATGCAGGGAAGATAGCCCCAGCAAGAGTTGTTTTGGACTAAGCGCGAGGAGGGTGATAAAGAAAGGGGCTGAAGTCACGCGGCTGCCCGGCCGGATCCGGTGACTCGAAAATCGCCGAAGCATGCTCGTACGCCAACTGAAAGTAGTGGGCCGGGGCTACGTGGGAACAGCAGCAGAAACAGTCTTCCGGAGCCGATTGATTCGAGGAAGAACTCTCCGGTGCAGACGGAGCAACGGTCATGGCATTCGGTTGATGCGTAGCCGTGATCTCGGTATTTGCGGGAGTGGCTTCCAGATCGTCGCTCTGGCAGACGCCGGGCACAGCCATATCTGTCAACGCCCAAAGTACGATGAACATCGACAGGAACTTGCGCCAGCGGACGAACATGAAGGCGATTATACCTTTCGTTCCTTCGGGATGAATGGAAAAAGTGCGTATTCAGAGTGCGACAGGGCGGCCCGGCAGGTGGACCGCCGAAACCGATTCCCTGCTGTCTGCACCCTTACTAGCCCGCTTTCGAGACCGCCTGCACGGCTTGCTGTGGTTTTTCGGACTTTACGCGGAAGAAGACTGCTTTGGCCAGGGCCATCAAAACCAGGACCGCCCCGAATGTGCAGACGATGGTCGCGCCCGTGGGTGTGTCAAACTGCACGGAGAACCAGCAGCCCAAAGCAGAGACCAGGGTGCCCATGGTCCAGCCGATGGCCAGGCGCGTGCCGATGCGATCGGCAAAGAGCATGGCGCCCACGGACGGCACGATCAGGTAACAGAACACCAGCAGCACGCCGGCAATGGACACGGACCAAGTCACCACGAATCCGAACGAAGCGTAGAACAGGAAATCCCACAGCCGGACGTTGATCCCGGTGCTCTCCGCGGTGTCGTGTTCCAGGGAGATGGCCAGAAACTTCTTACGGAAAATGAAATGGAACAGGCTAATGCCGCCGTATAGCAACGCGGTCTTGATCACGTCAGGTTTGGAGACGGCCAGGATGTTGCCCACCAGCATGTCTTTCAGATGCTCGGTTTCACCGGTGGCCTTGCTCATGACGATGATGGCCGCCGCGGAGGCCACGGCATAGCAGATGCCGATGAAGGCTTCCAGCGGGATACGCTTGTGCCGCGAGCGCACGAAAGAAAAAATCAGCGCGCCAATAAAGGTAAAGCCCAGGCTCATGAAGTATGCGCTATTGCCGTGCGGGTCCATGCCCACCAGGATGGCCATGGCCGCGCCCAATGCCGCAATTTGTGCCAGCGCCAGGTCCACAAAGATCACGCCGCGCTCCACCACGTGCACGCCAAGGTAAGCGTGAATGCCCGTCAGAATCAGGCTGGCGATAAACGGAAGAATCAGAAAGGGAAGAATTTCCATGTGTGTCCTTTATTTCGTTTCCTGAAACGCTTGCGTCAGGATACCAACGTTGTAGTCGAACAACTTGAAATAGTCGGTGACTTCCGGTTTGCCGCCCACTGACGGCAACACCACCACGACTCTGCCGTTGGTCATGCTGGCTACGCTGTTGGGCGTCTTCAGATCGAAATATGGCTCGATCAGCTGGATCTTGACGCCATCGCGTTTCATCATGCCTACCAGTTCGATGGTGTGCGAAGGCGAGGGCGGAATCCCCGGACGCGGTTCAATGTAGCCGACCACGTCAAGCCCGAAGTGCTTGGCGAAGTTGGGCAGGGAGCGGTGGTAGGTCACGATCTTGCGTCCGCGGTAGGGCGCCATCGCGGCCAGCCATTTCTTGTCCGCTTCTGCCAAGCGCTTTTCAAAATCCTGATAGCGCTGCTGGAAGTACGCTGCGTCCGGCGGGTCCATCTCTCCCAGTTTGGCGGCGATGCCCTTGGCAATGCGGCGTCCGTTTTCGGGATCGAGCCAATAGTGCGGGTTGCCCTGCGGATGCACGTCGCCTTCAGCGCGCGTGACCTTACCTTGGGGGATCTCCAGGATTTCGGCGAACTGCGATGCATCCAGATAGCCCACGCCGCCGGGCTGGATCCTGGGGTTGCCGCTTTGCGTGATCAGCGGCGGCAGCCAGCCGATCTCCAGTTCCAGCCCCACGCAGATCAGCAAATCGGCGTTGCGCAGCTTGAGCAGAAAGCTGGGCTTGGGCTCCACGAAGTGCGGGTCCTGGTAGCCCTTGGCCAGGGCTTCCACTTCAATCTTGTCGCCGCCCACTTCCTGCGTGAGCGAAGCCAGGTCAGTCAGCGTGGTGATTACCTTCAGCTTTTTGGCCGCAGCGGCAGAGGGGCTGAGCAGCGACGCCAGAACCGCCAGCGCCAGGGCAAGAACAACAGATTTCGATTGCAGTTTCATCAATAAAAAACTCCGTATCAGAAGGGGTGCGCTCCATGCGCTCCCAGCGCGAACTGTACTTGTACAAACAGCTCTTTGGAATCAATGTTGCCCGCGTATCGCGTAAGTTGATACTGGCCGCGGATGAGCGTGAACTCACTGGGCAAGTACGTGAGCAAAAACGAAGCGCCTTTGTCTGTCAAACTGGCGTTGAAGGGCCGGTTTGAATCGTCCAGGCGCACGCCGCCGATCCAGCGCCGGGCGAACTGATAATCGCCGGAAACATAAAAGCCGAATGCACGCTGGAATCCGGGGGCGGTGTTCGGCGGGCAGATGATAGTCGTGCAGACCGCGAGCGAAGGCTGGTTCTCCTGCCGCCAGATCAGCTCGCTGCGGGCAACGAACGAGCGATAAATCGACCGTGTTAACGGCTTCCAGCGGTACGTGGCGTCAATCCCGTAAAGGTTGGCGATGAAGGGGCTGCCGAAAATGTCGTGCCCGCGCGAGTAGGAGCCGCCAAGATCGAGATTGGCGTTGTCCGTCAGGTCTTTGTAGACGCGCAGATGGCCCACCACGCTGACGTCGTTCTTGACCTGGGCCTGGAATACGTCCGCGGAGTCGCCGCGAAAGACCTGGCCGGTGAAATCGAGAAACCAGTTTTTCGGCGCAGGAATGAAGTGGTTCACGGAGACGCCCGCATCGTTAATGCCGTCTTCCCCGCCCACCAGGTCCTGGGTAACCAGAGGGCGATTCACCCAGGGCAGCACGTGGTTGTGCAAGGTGTTCACTTTACCGAAGGACGCGCGCATCTTGCCCGCGCGGGCCACGAACGCCTTGGGCAGAGCGGTAAAGGTAACGAAGCCTTCTTCCAGGTTCACGCCCTCCTCGCCGAAGGAGAGGAAGAAATCGCCGCGCGCGTAAGGATCGATGATCGCCTGCACAGCGAGTTCCGACTCGTGCATCTGGAAAGATGGCGTCGGGACCACGGGATCATGGCCGGCGCTGGCAATGAAGTCCCCGATCATGCTGATGTCCGGGTTAAGGGCTTTGGCCGCTGCAGCGCCTGCTCCGCCTAGCCGAGGTTCGTTCGCCGGCACCTGCGCCAGCTGCGGCTTCTCTGTGGGCGGCTGCTCGCCCGGCGCTGGAGGCTGGGCCGCCGGCGGCGCTGTTCCTGCAGGCGGCGTGGGCGCGGGAGTTCCCGCGGGCGCCGGAGCGCCCTGCGCTTTCAACTGCCGGATCTGGCCTTCCAGCATCACCACACGGTCTTCCAGGTCTCGGATCTTCTGCTCCAGGGCGGAAAGGTCCTGTCCACCCGCCTGTGCCGGTGGGGCTGAGGGCTGCTGGGCGAAGCACACTGCTCCTCCTGTCACCAGCAACGCAACCGCTATTTGCAACCGTATCATTTACTTGTCCTCCAGATTTCCCATTGGCAACCCAAGCCAGCAGGGGGCAACGGCCCTGACGGGGCGCGTCAGAGCGGCTGGCGGAACCGTATTCAGCAAAACATGGGACTTGCATCCGGACCCGGAAAACCACACCTGCCGAATACGGGAACGCCGAGCTTAGGAAAGAGGTGGAGGACGGATGAAAAGACTGATTTCCTTGCCAATACCCTGGCCTTCATCCAAGACCGGAGCGGCCACCATCGCCACGGCCCGCAAGGCAGGCAGGGGATGGAATGTGACCGCGGGAGCGTTAGCATGTACGGTAATGCAGAGAGCGCAGTGGCCGGATTGTCCTGAAAGGTTGCCGTCGGGATGGGCGTGCATCGCCTCAAGCCCGGCAAATACCAGGACCAGCAGCAGGCAGGAAAGCGCGACAAACGCCTTCAACCTGCCGGCTTCGAAATGGCCATTGTGGACCAAAGCCTTCTCTCGTTTTCCACGTAGAGACGTGGCATGGCACGTCTCAGAGACGCGACGGTGTCGCGTCTCTACGTCAATTGCCAAGGCAACTCTAAGGGACCCACCAGGGTTACTTTTCCAGCAGGTGGTTACTTAGGGTACGATTATTCTAGCAGAGCAGTAAAGGGGCTGCTGTGTCAACGTCTTAGTAGATTGAAAGGCGGGATTTTGCGCACCATTCCTTCAGGGCTGGACAAGAAGGAAGCTGAGCTGTACAGCCAGCTTGATCCCAGCCAGATGCCGCAACACGTGGCCATTATCATGGACGGCAACGGCCGCTGGGCCAAGCGCCGTCACCTGCCGCGCATCGCCGGACACCGCAAAGGCGTGGAGTCCGTGCGTTACGTGCTGGAGACGGCATCGCGCATCGGCCTGCCCGCGCTCACGCTGTACGCTTTTTCGGCGGAAAACTTCCTGCGCCGCCCGCCGGGCGAGATCCATTTCCTGATGAAGCTGCTGCACCGGTATCTGAAGAACGAGCTGTCGCTCATGCAGCGCAATAATATCCGCCTGCAGTTCATCGGACGCATCCATGAACTTCCCCAAGAAGTGCAGGAGCGCATGGCCTGGGCCAAGGAGCAGACTTCCGGCAACACCGGCACGGTGCTCACCCTGGCGCTGAATTACGGCTCGCGCTCGGAGTTGGTGGATGCGTTCAAAGCGATCGTGAATGCGGCCCGCAGCAACGGCGGTATGGAACATTTGCAGATCGACGAAGACGTGGTTAACCGGCATCTTTATACCAACAATCTTCCCGAACTCGACCTGGTGGTCCGCACCAGCGGCGAGATGCGCCTGAGTAATTTCCTGCTCTGGCAGGCCGCTTACGCCGAGATCTATGTGACCAAAACGCTGTGGCCGGACTTCAGCGGCGTGGACCTGCTGGAAGCGATCCGCGAATTCCAAAAGCGCGAGCGTCGCTACGGCGGGCTGATTGAGACAACCGCGAACGGCGTACATCCTCACGCGCACGCTCCCGCTCCCACAAAATGAAACGCATACTGACGGCGGTGGTGCTCATCCCGCTGGTGCTGCTGGCGGTGTTTAAGGCGCCGCTGTGGCTGTTTGCGCTGGTGGTGGCGGGGATCATCATTCTCGCGCTTCATGAGTATCTAAACATTGCCGAGACAGCCGGGCTTAAGCCCTTTCATTGGCTGACCTACATCCTGGCGCTGCTGCCGTTTCTGGTGTTATGGCGCAACGGAATACCGAAGGGGTATCGGATCTTCTCCTTTGGGTTTCTTTTCTTTCCGGGCTGGCTCTCAGTGATGGTGGCAGCGGTCTTGCTTTTCGGCATCCTGCTAGTCTTCCGTACCGATCTCAAGATGGGCCTCGCATCAGTTTCTGTTTCGATTTTCGGCATCATCTATATCGGCTTCGGGCTTTCGTTACTTGTTGTTTTGCGGGAAGACCACATCATCACGCTGCTCGGCTTCCTGTTGTTCTCTGTTTGGGCGGGGGACATTGCTGCCTATTATGTGGGCAAGAATTTTGGCAAGCATAAACTCGATCCCATCGTGAGCACGAACAAGAGTTGGGAGGGCGCAATCGCCTCAGTAATCGCCAGCGTGGCCATGGCGTTTCTGGTCTTTCATTTTCACCTCTTGGACGAGTTTGTTCTACATGGCATGGATCCAAAGCTTCGCGCGCAGTTCGCAAACTTTTTGGTTGTTCCCAACTCCCTTCACATTCTTTGTCTCGGGGTGCTGACAAATGTCGCCGCGCAATTTGGCGACCTGTTCGAGTCGGCCCTCAAGCGGGGGGCGGGTGTGAAAGACTCCGGAACTCTGCTCCCCGGCCACGGCGGCATTCTCGATCGCATTGATGCTTTGCTCTTTGCTATTCCAGCCGTGTGGTACTATGCGGCCCAAACTGGAATTCTCCTTAAGGCGAACGAGTAATGAAGCGCATCGCCATTCTCGGCTCCACCGGTTCCATTGGTCACAGCACGCTCAACGTGATTGAGAACCATCCCGAACGCTTTGAGTTGGTCACGATGGCTGCGGGCGGCAATGTGGAAGCTGCACTGAAGCAGGCGCGACGATGGAAGCCCAAAGTGCTCTCGCTGGCTTCACAGCAGGATGCCGAAGCCGCCGCCAAGCAGTTCAAGGCCGAAGGACTCAGCAGCGTTGAGGTGGTTTACGGCCAAGCGGGTACGGTCCGCGTGGCCACGCACAAAGACGTTGATTTCGTGGTGAGTGCCATCGTGGGCGTGGCAGGGCTCAAAGCAACGTATGAAGCCGTCCACGCAGGCAAGGAAGTAGGCCTCGCGAACAAAGAATGCCTGGTGGCGGCGGGCGAGTTGATCACCGCCGAAGCGTGCCGCCAGGGCAAGCCGCTGCTGCCCATCGATAGCGAGCATAACGCCGTACATCAGTGCCTGCGCGGTGGGCGCATGAATGAAGTCGAGCGCGTATGGCTCACGGCGAGCGGCGGGCCTTTCCTGGATACACCAAAATCCGACTTCGCCCGCATCACCGTGGAGCAGGCGCTGAACCATCCCACATGGAAGATGGGCAAGCGCATCACCATCGATTCCGCCACACTGATGAACAAAGGGTTTGAAGTGATCGAGGCCTGCCGGCTGTTCAACCTGCCGCCGGCGCGGGTGGGCGTGATGGTGCATCCACAGTCAACCATCCACTCCATGGTGGAGTTCAACGACGGCAGCATCCTGGCGCAACTTTCCGTCGCGGACATGCGGCTGCCGATTCTCTATGCGCTCACTTACCCGGAGCGCGTTGCTTCCGATCTGCGCTTCAACCTGCAGGACCTGAAGCGGCTGGATTTTCGCCCGCCTGATCCGGGCAAGTTCCCTTGTTTGCGACTGGCGTATGAAGCGGCAGAGGCCGGCGGGGCTAAGACCATCGCGCTGAACGCGGCAGACGAGATTGCCGTGGCCGCCTTCCTGAACCGCGAGATCGCATTTACCGAGATTCCCAAGCTCATTGAGCACACCATGGGTGAAACGCCTGCACGCCATCCTGAATCTATAGAAGAAGTCCTGAAGATTGACCAGCAGGCGCGCGAGATGGCCCGGCAGAGGCTCGCCCAGCAGCCAACGCGTTGAAAGCAGGGCTGT
>DASVFK010000217.1:0-28013 GCA_036380095.1 Candidatus Angelobacter sp.
GCCGCATCTTGCGCCCACAGGCAAAGCCTGGGTGGATAACTTCTCCGCCAGCATGACGCCGCCGCGCATGCAATTCTGCCGGAACGGCGGGGCCCCCGGCGCGCCCGGGGTTGGCGCGCAGGGGTCAAATGGTGGTGCATGCGAAGTCTTCTGGCAATCCAAGAGCATGGACGGATACAAACTGGTGGCGCCGCAGTTTGTGGACTTCAAGGCCGAGGACGGAACGGTGCTGCACGGCGAGATCTTTCTTCCGCCCAACAGCGAAGGCAAGAAAATTCCGCTGCTCAACAATCCTTATGGCGGCCCGCATGGGCAATCGGTGCGCAATGCCTGGGGCGGCCAGGGCATGCTCTTCAACCAGATCCTGATGCGCGACGGCATCGCCGTGCTGGTGGTGGACAATCGCGGCATGGGGTCGCGCGGCAAGAAGTTCGCCACCGCCTTGATGCACAACTTCGGCGAGGTGGAGTTGAAAGACCAGCTTGCCGCCATCGACCAGGCGCTTCAAAGATTTCCCCAGCTCGATGGTTCGCGCCTGGGTTGGTGGGGATGGAGTTACGGCGGCTACATGACGCTGAATGCCATGACGCACTCGGACCGCTTCAAGGCCGGCGTTTCCGTTGCGCCGGTGACCGACTGGCGCGACTACGATTCCATCTACACCGAGCGCTATGGCGGCCTGGTGCCGGAGAACGACGCAGCTTACAAGAAAAGCTCGCCGGTGAATCATGCGGAGAAGCTCCACGGCCATCTGTTGGAGGTGCATGGAACAAGTGACGACAATGTCCACATGCAGAACACCATGCAGATGATCAATGCGTTCATCAACGCGGGCAAACAGTTCGATCTCCAGCTTTATCCGCGCAAGACCCACGGTATCAGCGGGCTGCAGGCGCGCACCCACCTGTTCACGCGTATCCGCGAGCACTTCCGTCAGGAGCTGCTGGCGGGCGGCGCGCAGCAGGCCGCAGGGCAGTGATGAAGAGGGTCTCGCTCGGCGACTTTCAGCTGACCGCACTCTCTGACGGTACTTATGTGGCCGATGGCGGCGCATTCTTCGGCGTGGTGCCCAAGACGCTTTGGCAGCGCAGGGTGCAGGCGGACGAGTTGAACCGCATCGCCGTGACCTGCAACTCGGTGCTGGTGCGGACAGGGAAACAGACGGTGCTGATCGAAACGGGCATCGGCAACAAGCTTTCAGAAAAAACCAAGAGCTTCTACCTGCCGCAGGAAAAGCTGCTGGAGAACCTGCACGCCGCCGGGACCGCGCCGGAAGACATCGATATCGTGATCAACTCCCACCTGCACTTTGACCACTGCGGGTGGAACACGGTGTATAAAAATGGAGTGGCGGTCGCGACCTTCCCCAAGGCGAAGTACTACGCCCCGCGCGGCGAATGGGAACACGGACAGCTCCAGTTGGAGCGCGATCGCGTGAGCTACATCAGCGACAATTACAATCCGCTGATCAACTCCGGACAGATGCAACTCCTGGGCAGCGAAGCGGAGCTTGCTCCGGGGATTTCCGTGAAGGCTTATCCCGGTCACACGCGCAACATGTGGGCCGTGTTCCTGCGCAGCGGAGGGGAGACCGCCTGCTACATCTCCGATCTTGTTCCCACCACCTGGCATCTCGAGCCGACGTGGGTGATGGCTTACGACCTGTTTCCGCTGGAGGTCATCGAGCAGCGCAAGCAATACTATGCTGAGGCCGTGCCTGGACGCTGGTTGACCATGTTTACGCACGATCCGCACGTGCCCTGGGCACATATCGTGAAGGCGGGAGAGAAATTTACCGCCGAGGCGGCATAGTATACTTTGTTTACGCGCCTACTAGTTCTATCCGCACCGTCTACATCGCCTTTCGTCAGCTAGAGCAGAGGTCATGCGATGACGATAATACGCCCCGCTTCTTTGCTATTCCTCCTGTCCGCGTTTGCATTGTCACCTTGCACTGCTGCTCTTGGCCCGGTGCATGCGGCGCCCATGCTGCTCCAGGCAAGCTTCGCTACCAACCCTCCATCTCCCATCGATCTTGGCCCATCTGCCGTTGGCGTGACTACGCCGATGACGCAGACCAGCGTGCTTGACCGGCCCTTGCTAATCATCAATTCCGGCTCCACGGCGCTTACTTTGTCGTACAGCTTCAGCTCGCCCGAGTTCAGTTTTGATCCTGCGGCCACTCCCGCAAACCCGCTGACCGTGCAGCCTGGAGCCAGCGCGACTGGCGGGCTGTTGTTCAAGCCCTCGGCTGCCGGGCCACGTTCAGGGCAATTCACCAGCACGGACAATGCCTCCGGCAGTCCGCACGTCGTGCAATTGAGCGGGACGGGCATTACTGTGCCCGACAACGACTTTGGCGTTTTCCTGGATCCCTCCGGGCCCTCCGCGATCACCGTGAGAGCTGGACAATCCACCAGCTTCACGGCGTGGATCCTGGTGGGGCCAGGGCTCAGCACTTCGCCGAGCGTATTTACCATGATTGACTGTAGCGGCGGTCCATCAGGTACATCATGCACTTCAAACCCTTCCGGCATTCTCGGTCCACTGAATTTCCAGTTTGCGTCACGGAGAAAGTTGAATCTCTCAGTATCGGTGCCGGCCGGCGCCGCAGCTTCGCACCGCAAGCTGCCGATCCTGGCAAGCCTGGTTTGCATGTTCGGGGTGTTCGCGGTCATCGGCTGGCGGAGAGATAGTAGGCCGCTCGCCTCTCTAGGCGTCCTGGTGCTGTGTGCTTCTATGATCTCCTGTGGCGGAGGAGGTTCCGGCAATGTAAAGCCGCTGGTCATAACTGTTTCAGCAGTAGGATTCGGCGTCACCCACACGCTGACCGTGCCTTTGCAAGTGAAGTAGAGCGATATTTCACGCCAACGTTGGGGCGTGTAAGATAACTTGACTCATGCGCCGCCCCTTTCTTGCTGTGTGCGTTTTCGGGCTCGCCGCCTTCTCTCCGGCGCAGAAGCTGCAGTTTTCCCCTGCTGAACGCGAAGAGGTGGTGGAGCGCGCGAAAAGCGCTCCGGAAAACGATATACTGCGCGCCACGCAGCTCAGAGAGGCGTTTTTGGAAGCCGGCTGCAACCGGCTCAGTGAACAGAAAGTTGACGAGACCGCCTCACCCAACCTGATTTGCGAACTACCGGGAGAAGGCTCGGAGACTATCATCGTGGGCGCGCATTACGAAAAGGCCTCCTCGCCGGCGCGCCCGATCGATAACTGGACAGGCGCGGCCCTTCTGCCCAGCCTCTATCATTGCCTCCGCTACCGGCAGCGCCGCCACCGCATCATTTTTGTGGAGTTTGCCGACCGGGGCAATGAACCGGGAGGCGCGGAATACTTCGCCGCACATCTCAGCGCGCAAGAGCAGGCGCATGTGGAGGCGATGATCAATCTTGATGTGCTCGGCCTCTCCGCCACCAAGGTCTGGACCGCCCACTCAGACAAGGACCTGGTCCATGCTCTGGTGCACATGATGTACAGCATGAAGCTCGCGGCCAGCCAGATCGATATTTCAGCCGCAGGCAGCACAGATTCAGAGCCATTTGCCTCGCGCCGGATCCCGCAGATCACGATCCACTCTTTGACGCAAGCGAACCTGGCCGGCGCGGTCACTCCGTTTCGTCCGGTCGCTTACTATGACACGTACCGGCTGCTCTGCGGATATCTGGCTTACCTTGACGCTACTCTCAAGCCGAGGTCACGCGCTGGATGAAGCTGAGCGCCTTGAATTCATTCTTTCAACTGGAGCAGCACAAGACGACCGCTGCGCGGGAAGTCGTCGCCGGGCTCACCACGTTCACCACCATGTCATACATTGTGGTGGTAAACCCTGCGATCCTGAGCGCGGCCGGCATTCCCGTGGGCCCCGGGTTTGTGGCCACGGTGCTTGCCGCGGTCTTTGGATGCTCGCTCATGGGCCTGTACGCGCGGCGGCCGTTCGCCATCGCGCCCTACATGGGAGAAAACGCCTTCATTGCCTTCACCGTCTGCCAGCAATTGGGCTACAAATGGCAGACGGCGCTTGCCGCAATCTTTATTGCCGGCGCGGCGTTCGTGCTGCTGACCCTGCTGCGCCTGCGGCAATGGATGGTCGAGGCCGTGCCCCTCTCCCTGCGTTACAGCTTTGCCGTGGGGATTGGGCTGTTCCTCACATTCATCGGCTTGAACCAGACAGGGATTGTGGCGCTCGGTGTCGCCGGCGCTCCTGTGCGTTCCGGGAACCTGACTTCCGCGCCGGTGCTGGTGGCGATCTTCGGCTTCCTGCTGCTGGCGATTCTGGTGATCCGCAAAGTGCCGGGTGCGATCCTGATCGGGATCGTGGCGACAGCGCTGGTTGCGTTTATTGCGCGCACGGCGCCTACGCCGCAGCATCTGCTCAGCCTGCCGCCCAGCATCCGTCCCATTCTCTGGCAGATGGATTTCCACGGCGCGCTGGCCTGGCGCGCGTTTCCCGTGGTGCTGACCATCTTCATCATGGCATTCGTGGATACCATGGGAACTTTGATCGGACTTTCCGCGCGCGCCGGCTTCCTGGATAAAGACGGCAACCTGCCCCAGATTCAGCGGCCCATGCTGGTGGACGCGCTGTCCACTTGCTTCGCCCCGGTCGTCGGCACCACGACTTCCGGCGCGTTCATTGAATCAGCCACGGGCATTGAGGCCGGCGGACGAAGCGGGCTTACGGCTCTGGTGACGGCCGCATGCTTCGCGCTCACGCTGTTCTTCGCGCCGTTTGTTGCTGCGATTCCCGCGCAGGCCTACGGCCCGGCGCTGATCATCGTGGGCCTGTTCATGCTGGAGCCGATTACCAAGATCGACTTTGGCGATTACACAGAATCGATTCCGGCGTTCGCCGTGGTGGCATTGATGTGTTTCACGTTCAACATCGCCGTGGGAATTTCGGCGGGTTTTGTTCTTTATCCTCTGTGCAAGCTGGTCAGCGGGCGCGCTGCCCAGATCAAGCCGGGATTGTGGGTGCTGACGGCGCTGTCAGCGCTGTTTTTTGTCTTTTATCCTTATGGCAGTTGATTCTGGTTTTTCCGCGCAGGACTATTTGCCGGCCGTCGCCTGTAGCGGCTCGGGTGTCACTCGCAGCGGCCGTTCCGCCGGCTCCGGCCATTTCTGGCGGGAAGCAATCTCCTTGATCTGGCGCTCACGCTCTTCCGGCAGAGGATGCGAGCGGAAGTACCCGACAATCCCTTCGATGGCAACCTGCGAAAGTTCCTGGTCGGGTGTTTCCGCCTCGAGCACATAAGCGCGATGCAGTTTCCCGAACTCCTGGAACAAATGGATCGCTCCTTGCGGCGAGTAACCCACCATTACGGCCAGGTGCGCGCCATCGCGGTCGGCCTCAAGCTCCTGGTCTTTGCTATAGCCTGCTTGAAACAGCTCGATGGGCAGCGCCAATAGTCCGCCCAGCGGGATGTGCCGCAGCCGTGCTTCAATCTGCACCCGCTCCGCGCAATGATAGTTGTCCACGTGCTCCACTTCGTGGCCCAGCACGCTGGCCAGCTCGTCTTCCGACTTCATCAGGCGGATGAGCCCTTCACCGATGAACACGTGGCCCCCTGGCAGCGCGAAGGCGTTGACCAGGCTGGGATTTGGAACGTAGTGGAACTTGTACGGCAGCTTGCGGCGGGCGCCACCTGAGACGTTACGTCCCACAGTGCTGACGTAGTTCGCCAGGGCGGCATCGTTCGGGAGGGTCGATTCGGTCCGCGGCGTGTATCGCGCAGCCAGCTCGTCGCCGATGCGGATCTCTTCTGCGTCAGAAAGACGGGTGAGCTGCGCGGGAACGCGGCTCACATCGCGCTCGGTTTCCGCCAAAGTATTGAGCACGGCCTCCGGACCCACGCGGGCTTCCTTCTTGTTGCGATGGCTGTAATAGAGCGCGCCGCCACAGGCCGCCAGGAGCGCCAGGAACGCAACCAGCCTCTTCATAAATACTCCCGCATAGCGTCACGGTTCTTGCCATACAGGTACGGGATCAGAAGCAGGATGGCGCCGACGCCCATCCAGCTCAGCGGTCGCCGAAAGTCATGGAATTGCCACGTGTCCCAGGGGATTTTCACTACGCACAAAATCACCAGCGTCAACCCGGCGAGCCGGAAGCTGCGCTCCCTGACCCAGAGCGCCAGGATGAAGGCCAATACGCCCTCCACCGCCCAAGCCAGCGTCACCATGCCGCCGGACATTTTCAGGAACAGCAGCGCAGCGACTAGCACCAGCGTGATAAAGAATACCGGCTGCTCAGGACGGCGCATGAGGAAGGCCCACCGGCCGGGCAACTCGTCCGGCTTCTGCATGCGGCGGACCAGAAATGCGAAGGGCAAGACAGCCGCCAGCAGCGCCAGCGCCCCTATTGAGTTGCTCAGGCTGCCCGAGAACTGCTTGTTGAGGTCGGGAAAGTTGTGCATGGAGAGCCGGAACGTCGCCAGTCCCAGCATGATCAGGGCCTGGAAGAGGAAAATGCGGCGCGGGATCCGCCAGGCAACGGCCATCAGCGCCGCAGTCAACGCGGCTAAACCGGATGCTACGGCGTATGGCGGCGCGGCAAACCACACCACCGCCGTTACCGTCGCAGTTCCCAGACATGCCAGCAGATTCTCCACCGTTTGCGTGGTGGAGGCTGGGAGTCTCCCGGGCTGTGGGGCCTGGTTCAGAGTGTGCAGGCGCGCATAGACCCAGAAATAGACCAACGCCAGCGGAATCACTGTGAGCACGCGCGGATCCGTCAGCTTCTCCAGGAAGGTTCCCGTCAGGTCGTTCACGTTCGCGATGAAGATGCGGACAAAGCTGCTCACCAGCGCCACATAACTTTGCGCGCGCCAGCTCTCCGGGGATCCCCACTTCCTGATGCCGATCATCTCCAGCAGTCCGGGCAGTTCAAAGAGGAGCAGGCCAAACACACCCCAGGCCAGTGCGACATCTACTTCCCGCAACTGCGACCACAGCAACCAGCTCAACAGCAGAGAGCCGGCCCAGGAGTATGCGTGGCTGATGCGGGCGTCTTCGATGACGCTGTCAACGTTGGTGATCCACGTGAGCAGGTAGAGCAGCGTGCCGGTAATGATCACGCTCAGCAACTGCATGCTGCTAGCGCGGTAGTGCGGTGTGAAACTGCCCCAGAGCGTCCACGCGGCTGCCAGCGCGGCGAGCGCGTGGGTCTGCCACAAGAGTGGGCGGTCCTTCCACCAGCGTGCGGCTAGCGCCAGTAGAGTGGCCAACGAAATCCAAGCCACGGGAAGCCAGGGCGCGGGAGTCTCGTTGTAAGCCAATAGCACCAAGAGCAGTGTTCCAATTACGGTGTAAACCGGACGAATGGCCTTTCTCGGCGCCCAGCGCGCCAGCAGGTAGATGCCTGCTGCTGCAAGGCTCACGGAGATCAAGCGATGGGTCAGCCGCCACTGCGTAGCCGTGGCGTTCAGATCGAAGCTTACGAGCAGCGCGCGAGCGCCTGATGCCAGCACCAGCGCAAAGGCTTGCCACTTCAGATCGCTGCGCTTGAAAAGCTCTGCCGCGGCGCAAAGCGCCAGCCCCAGCACCGGCCACAACACAATCGCCCAGGAAGGCGCTTGGAAGTAAATCAGCACGGCCAGCAGGAAACTTCCGCACCAGGCGTAGCCGGAAGCGAATGCCAAGGCGCTAAAGGTTTCGGAGGCGCGGACAAAGCGCGAACTCAAATACAACAAGGCGGCCACTGTGCAGAACATCCACACGCGCTGCGGCATCCCGAGCCACTTGGCGGTGAGGGGCTGGCCGATGATGATCACCTGGGCAAAGGCAACTGCGCCAATCCAGTGCGCCTGATAAATCAATTCAGGAATCGTGAAGCGCCGTCCCAGCCAGCTCAGCGCCACCACCATCAGCCCAAGCACGGTGGCGGCAGCGTTATCGGCGATGCAGGCAAAGATCGCGCACACTGCGAAAGTGCTGGCCACAAACGACAGCACGCGCAGAGCAAGTTGCTCTTGTTCGTGCGCAAACAGCTCGCGCCAGCGTGCCGGGAGCAGATGGGAGTTGGTGTACAGCACCAGGGCAATCGTTCCGAGAACAACGGCGAGCTGGGCGTCATAGTGCGGCTTGCCGTTCGTCAATGCATCCGCCCACGGGACGAGCCGCGCTGCCACCAAGTACAGCGTGATCAGGAAACTGATGATCACACCAAAGCCGCGGAACAGGCGCTCTTTGGTGAGGATGCCAGCCAGCATGAAGGCTTCCGCGCCGGCCAGCCACAGCAGCGGCATGGCGTCATGACCGGCGTACTTGCAGGGGACCGCGGCGACCATCAAAGTGGCGCCCAGGCTGGAGAGCACACGGAAGGGCGCTACGCGGCGGCGTGCCGCCGGCAATTGTCCCAAAGTGAATTCCACAGCGCCCATCGCGAGAAGTGGATAAAAGGCCCAATCCAAACGATGGAACGACTGGTACCTCATCAATCCCAGGAAAAGCAGTGGATTGAGCAGCGCCGCAAAGCTCGAGACTCTTTCCTGGTCGGGCGCGGTGATTTTGCGCCACACATACGACGCGCGGTAAACCACCCAGTAGCCGGTCACCAGCGCCATGCTGAGCGTGTACTGCGGGAAATGCGTGCGCGAGGGCGGCCAGCCCAGGACCCTGTAGAGCCAATAGAAGTGAGTGAGATAGCTGGCCAGAATGCCGAAGACTTCCAGCTCATACCACTGGTAGCGGTGGACAATCACCAGCATTCCAGCCACCAGGATGGCCCCTGCCACCAGGTGCGAGGGATCAGGCTCGACGGCGCTCACGGAAATAGTCACCGCGGCAAAACCCAGCAAAAAGGCGCATCCCGTAACCAGTTGCGATTTGTACTTCAGTGTGTGCCAGACCATGGCCGCGGCCACGGCAATCATCAGGAACAGGTCAGCGACTTCCGATTGCAGCACCTGAATCGAGGTGCGATGTCCTATGGCGTACGTCAGAAGGAAAACTGCCGCCCAGCCGCCGCCGACCAGAACGCGGCCCAGAATCTTGAAAGCATCTTTGCGTTCCAGGAAGACTCCAAGTACCAGCAGTGCTGCGGCGCCTGCGTAGAGAACGAGCACTTGCAGCCATAGCGGAAAACTGCTCCACCCCAGGCTCAGCAGGTAACCAAGCCCTCCGACGAGAAGGACGATTCCTACTTTGGGCGCCCAGTTGGTGCCAACTAGCTCTTCCAGCGAGCGAGCTTTCTTTTTCTTTTCCTCGGCGTGCGCTGGAGCCGCAAGAGGAACGCTCCTCATCGGCGGAGATGGCGGTGCCTGAACGCGGGCTGCCGGAGTCCCAGAAACTGGCGCTGGCGGCCTGGCGGTGCTGGGAACGGCTGCGGCTGCAGCGGGCGAAGGTGATGCGGCTGCAGCTGCAGCCAGAGGTCGCTCTGGCGCAGGCCAGGCAACATGCGGAGCTTCAGGCTTGGCTTGCAGAGGCGCAACTGTGGGACGAGGTGGCTGCGCGGCGGGGGGCTTTTCGATCTCTGGTGGCTGTGGAGCAGGCCGCGCTGCAGTCAACGGCGGCGAAACGGGGGGTGCGACGGCCGGCGCTGGTGGCGCGACGGGTCTCTCCACCGCAGCAGGCTTGGCCATCACCGGCTCTTGCTTTGGCGGCGGAGAAGCTACAGCCGGGTGTTCCGCGGTTATCGCAGTGCGCACCCGGCGGTCCAGCAAATCCACTGTCTGCGTTAATTGGGCGATGAGGCCTTCGAAGTGTTCTACGTCTTCACGGCGACGGCGCTCAATACCGCGTGCGTGAAGCCACAAGGCAATTGCCCAGCAGACCATCAGGAAAACGAAATATTCCATGGGAGACTTTCTGCCAAAGGGGGGAAATGCGGTCAAAATTGTAGAACGGATTGACGGGAAAGTCTTCCTATAGTTTGCCAAGCTTCAACTTGGCGAACCATAGGAGCACGGCTTTAATCACATAAACGTATGCTTAGTCGCCGCAGGCAGGAAGCAGCTCGGCTTCCGGAAGCGCACAAGGGGCTGCGATGGAAGGCGCACCTTGGGTGAGAAGTTCAGTGAAGAAGCGTTCCACGCTGGCCAGAATCGCCGGGCCTTCCTTGGCGGAATGGACAGCCTGCCGCAGCGCTCCACCGCCGGGGACGCCGTGAGTGAACCAGGCCACGAACTGCTTCATCTTGCCCGGTGAGCCGTGACCGGTTTCATCCAGCATCATCTGGAAATAGGTGCGGATCATTTCATAGCGGTCGGAATCGGTCGGCTGGTCGTAGCGGCCGGTGTCAGAGTATTGGCGGATCTGGCGGAAGATCCAGGGATTCGATGCCGCCGTACGACCGATCATCACCGCGTCGCAGCCGGTCTGCGCAACCATGGCCGCGGCGTCTTCCGGGGTGCGGATGTCGCCGTTGCCGATCACGGGAATCTTCACCGCGGCCTTCACGGCTGTAATCCATTCCCAGCGGGCATTGCCGCTATAGCCCTGTTCGCGCGTGCGCGCATGCAGGGCCACGGCGTTCAGGCCGCAGTCCTCGGCCATCTTTGCCAGCTCGGTGCAGATGATATTGCTGTCGTCCCAGCCCAGGCGGAACTTTACCGTAAAGGGAATCTTCACCGCCGCGCGCACCGATTCAAAGATGCCTCGGATCACTGGCAAATCTTTGAGCAACCCGGAGCCGCCGTTGCACTTGACTACGCGCTTGGCCGGACAACCCAGGTTGAGGTCGACCAGATCAAAGCCGGCGTCTTCCACGATCTTGGCTGATTCCGCCAGCGTGTAGGGGTCGCTGCCGAAGAGCTGCGCCGAGATGGGATGCTCATCCTGGTAGAAGTGCAGGTAACGCTTGCGCTTCTTCTCCCGTGTGCGGAAAAGTCCGTCAGCGGAGGTGAACTCCGTCATGAGAAGACCACAGGAGGATCGCTCGTGCTGGTCCAGCGCAGTGGTGCCGGCTCCGGGAACCGACATGAGTTCAAGCGGCTTCTCCACAAAGCTGGCATTGCGGATGAAGCGGCGAAAAACCGTGTCCGTCACTCCGGCCATGGGCGCCAGGATGGTGGCGGGCTGAATGCGCACGCTGCCAATCTGGAGAGACTCCGGCACGCGCGCGCCGTGAGGGGCGACACTGGTGGTAATCGGAGTTTCCCAGAATTTGTGCATCAGAACCAGCCGTTAGCTCTTAGTCATTAGCCCTTAGCTAAACCGTTCGCCCCAACCAACTGACGGGCTAAAGGCTAAGTGCTAATGGCTGCTCTCAACAAAAAGCCCCCGCCGCGGCGGAGGCCTTGAAACTCGCGGCCCTTACTTCTTTGCGGCCTTTTCGTATTTGCGGCGGTAGCGTTCCACACGTCCTGCGGTGTCTACCAGCTTCTGCTTGCCGGTATAGAACGGATGGCAGGCAGAGCAGATTTCCAGGCTGATATCGCCCTTGTGGGTGGACTTTGTAGTAAACGTGTTGCCGCACGCGCAATGCACGCGGACTTCTTCATACTTCGGATGAATCGCTGCCTTCATGTTACCCTGAACCTTTCCGAGATAAGACGTTTATTTTAGCGTAATTAGCGGGATTTGGCCAATCCCAGCTTGGTTAGATGACCCAGCCTGGCGAAACGATTCCGGCGTGAAACCCTCACCACAGATGACACGGATAAGCACTGACTGGAATCAGTGGAAATCAGCTCAATCTGTGTGATCTGGGGTAAGCCTGTCCGCTGGCGTAAAATCAATGATTTGATTATCTGTGACGAAGGGCGAGGCCGATCACGCGCCGAGCCCGGGGTCCCCAACACGCGCGCTGTTCGCGGGTTGGGGTTGGAGTCCGCTGCCTGAGGAGCAAGAGCCTCTTCCCTGGTTCGTAGCTCTTCGGCGGCTTGGAGCGAAAGCGAAATGAATAAAACGATTCGCAGCGATATCCTGCAGAAGTTCCCTGAGCTGTTCGGAGCCAAGAAGGTCAACGGTCGCGATGTCAACATCGAAGACGCCATCACCTCGCTGAGCCGCGAGTTGCGGCCGGCTATCGCTGCCGCGCTGAGCGCGCGCCGCGAGACTCTGCAGTCGCCGGCGCCGGTCCGCCAGAAGTACGGATGGCCCAAATGGGACGCCACCTTCGAAGATCCGGTCAGCGGCAAGTCCTGGACTCAGCGGCAGATCGTGCAAGGCATGATCGACAACTTTCTGGGCCGCGAAAGCCAGTGGCGCTGGCGCTTGAACGACGAAGTGCCCATCCCCACCGACGCCCACCCCACACGCAACCCTGGCCTGGAGTTGACCGGCCCGTGGCAGCCGCTGGATATGGCCTTTAATGCTTTGAATAGCCCTGCGCCCATGAACATGCCGGACTTTGAAGATGCCTCGCCGCCGCACTTTCAACCCGATGGCACACCGGCAAATCAACCCATCGGAATCTTTGCCGCCATGCAGAATGCGAAGGAGATCTTTGAGGGGCGATGGGCGAACCGTCCTTATGAAGTGGCAAAGAAGGGCAAGAAGCGCGAATACAAAATCAACAAGCCGCCATCAGGATGGCCCACCCGTTTTGGCCGTCCGCCGGGGATCCACATCACCTACGACCACGTTACGGTGGATGGCCGGCCCGCGCCCGCCGCCGTGGTGATCTGCGTCCTATGGGTCTTCAACAATTACGACGCTCTCAAACGCTCCGGCACCGGCGTGTACTTTTACATTCCGAAAATCCAGACGCCGGAAGAAGCGATGGTCCTGGAAAGACTGATGGCGCGGCTGGAAAGCATGATCGGCGTGCCCGCGGGAACATTCAAGATCAAGGTGCTGTATGAAGAAGGCAAAGCCGGCATTACCCTGCCCGCGATCTCCTGGGTGCTGCGGCGGCGACTCCTGGGGACCAACGTGGGCCGTTGGGACTACCTGGGCAGCCTGATGGAGATGTGGAAGGACGATCCCCAGGGCGTTTATCCCGATCCGCAGACCCTGGGCATGGCTGTACCCAACATGATCGCTTACCAGCGCTACAACGCCCTGATCATGCTCATGGCGGGCATGAAAAATGGCGAATTGGAGAACGGTGCGCCCATCGGCGGCATGGCCGCGGTGATGATCTACCAGGTCGGCGATCCCTATGGCCGCTCGCGCTACAACCCGCTGGCGCTGCGCGCCATGGTTGTTGATAAGCTGCGTGAGAGGCTGCTGGGGCTGATGTTTGTTCCTGACGAGCCGCTGGCGCAAGGCCAGCAGCCCACCCTGGATGACATACTGGCCAAGCGCGTTAAGGGAAAGCTGTATGACGCGTACCGGCAAAGCTGGGTCGCCAGCCCGGAACCTGCCTATGTGGCCGCGGGCAACACGCCTCTGCAGGCGCCGCTTGCGCAGCTCCAGTCCATCCTGGACGCGCGTCTGGAGACGGAGGATGTGAAGGGCAAGCTGGTCCCCACGGTCACGAGCGGCCTGAGTGACGCGGAGCGTAGCGTACTGGAGTCACGCGGCCTGTTGAATGCGCACGGCAAGATCACGCCGCAGATCATCACCAGGGAGTCCGTCGACACGCCGGAAAAAATCTTCTCCCAAGACCTTTGGGATTTCATTTACGGCGTGCCCAAGGGCGATATCACCATCGAACATATTCAGCATGCCTTCTACATGGCAGCGAATTACGGCTACCAGATCCTCAACGGCAACTTCGCCGCCGCCATTGACGACTACGAGTTGAAGCTACGCTTCATGAACGATCTGGCCACCTATCGCATCGACGTTTCCTGGCTTTGGACGCTGGTCCACCATCAGGCGGCCGTCACCAAAGACGGCTACCTCAAGCGCCCGGCGCTCACGGAAGACGGCGTGGAGCCCGCGGCCAACGCCGAGCAGGTGAAGGCCGGAATGCGCTTCACGCGCGATCTCTTCGATAAAGTATGGACGTACCACAACGAGTGGACCCAGGCCTTCTTCGCCGAGCAGGACAAGCGCGGCGAGCCCGGCCGCTTTGATCGCAGCAAAGCCGATGTGATCATGGAGATCCTGAAAAAGCAGTTGCTCTCAACGCGCTGGATACAGCACAGCGCCCGCGTGCTCTTCGTGGTGGGACAGGCAAACAAACAGGAGGCCGCACAACTGCTGGAGGCGATCTTTGACCTCACTCGCGAAGAAGCAGTCAAACGCGTTCAGGCAGGTACACTCAGCCAGGCCGCGCTGGCGGCGCATGATTATGTGTTTGATATTTTTGCGAAGTAGCAGGCGAACCTGAATTGTTATGAATTCCCGACGCTCGGCGAGAGAGCAAGACGTACTTGCCCTGCTTTCTGGCGGAGACCGCCGTTCGGTCGGGCAGGCTCATCGCGTCGCTAAGATGGTGCTCGGGCAGCCCGCTCTTTTCCCCAGGTTGATCCAGGGAATGTGGAACGAGGATTCTGTTGTCAGGATGCGGGCCGCCGATGTCGCAGAGAAAGTCTCCTTGAAAAAGCCCGAATTGCTCCGTCCGTTCAAAGCTGAATTGCTGGGACTGCTGGCGGAGGCAAAGCAACAGGAGCTGCGCTGGCATCTGGCGCAGATAGCCCCACGCCTTCCTTTGACGGCGGCAGAACGCGCGCAGGCCGCTCGAATACTGCAGACTTACCTTGATGACCGCAGTTCCATCGTGAAGACATTTGCGATGCAAGCGCTCGCAGATCTGGCCACGCAGGATCCCAAATTGCTCCCCGCGGCGATGGAACTCCTTGGCCGCTTGACGCGCACCGGTACCCCGGCAATGAAGGCCCGGGGGCGCAAATTGCTGGCCCGATTCATGCAACCATGACGTGATGAATACGACCAAAGCCCGTTCCGTGGAACGCCAAGCAACCCGAAGTGAATCTCAGTTGGTGCAGATCGTGTGAATATCCTGTGTACAAGCTGAATCCTGGCGGAACAATCTGTGCGCCACGAGAGGCGCATTGGTGATATTTTTCTAGCAATGAGTCAGATGGCATCTCCCTTGGCAGCTCAACCGGAAGCAGAATGCCCGATCTGCGGCGGCACAGGCTGGAAATCAATCGAAGCTCCCGGCAAGGCCAACCGCGTTACCCGCTGCGACTGTCGCTCCGGCGCGCGCGCGACGCGGCTGTTGAACGCAGCCCACATTCCCGCCCGTTATGAGCACTGCACGCTCGCTGACTTTGCCACGGATTTTTCTGGCGCGCACCGCTCCCTGGCCGCAGCGCGTCTGGCGGCAGGCCGTTTCGTGGAAGAATACCCGCTGGAAAAGACGGGATTGCTGCTGATTGGGCCGATCGGCACCGGCAAAACCCACCTCGCAGTCGGCATCATCCAGGAGTTGATCCGCAGCAAGGGCGTGCCCTGCCGCTTCTGCGATTATCGTGAGTTGCTCAAGGAGATACAGAATTCTTACAACCCCAGTGTTCAGACCACGGAACTGGAGATTCTGCGGCCGGTGTTTGAAGCGGAAGTCCTGGTGCTGGATGAACTGGGTGCGGTGAAGCCCACGGAGTGGGTATGGGACACGGTGAGCCACATCCTGAACAGCCGCTATAACGAGAAGAAGACCACCATCATCACCACAAATTTTCCCAACCTTCCTCCGGGAGAGTTGCAGACAGGCCGAGGCGGCTCACCGGCGGAGGCGGCGCGCAACGCGGTCCGCAGCGAGACCCTGGGCGACCGCATTACCGAGCGCATGCGCTCACGTGTGCATGAGATGTGCCGTGTGGTGCAGCTTGAGGGCGCCGATTTCCGGCAAAAGGTGCAGAGCGCGAACTTCCGCTGAACTTCCTCAGTAAAGATTGAACGCAATCTCCAGCGTCATTTCCACTTTCACAGGCTGTCCGTCACGCATGCCCGGCTTGAAGCGCCAGCTTTGCACTACCTCGATCGCCTTCTCGTCCAAGCCCATGCCCGCAGGCCGCGTGATGTACGGATTCAAAACGCGCCCCGTCTCGTCGATAACAGCGCTGAGGACGACGACACCGTGGTACTTGGCTTCTTTTGCAACGTCGGAAAAGTTGGGTTCAGGGGTGTGAATCGCTCGCGGAGCAGTTACGCCGTTGCCCACGTTAAACACAGCGTCCTTTTTACGTGCCGGGTTTTCGGCTTCAGCTTTCCGAGACTCCGGGGCCTTTTTGAGCTCAGTACGCTTGGTCAGGTAGTTTTTCCAGAATTCCGGGACGGACTGAATCACATCGTCATCGGTCATGGCAAAGACCTTGCTCAGAACGGCGTCCGCCTGTTCAAGAGATACAAGCGGTTCGCTCAACTTGACCATGATCTGAATGTGGTTCTTCTTCTTGTTCTTACCCGGCGTCTTGGTCGGCGCCAGGCCAGTCTGGGGAGATTCAAACGCAAAGGTCAGCCGGTCACCTTCAATGCGTACCTCATCCGTGGTGATCCTGATCGCTGTTGGTTTAAGGCCGCTGCACACAGTCCAAGGGCCTTCATGAGCTGGGCTTAGCAGCGTTCCCGCAGAGTCGTAAGTCTGCGAATTCTCGGTGACCGCGCGGCGCAAAACCAGAGTTTGGTTTAGATAATGCTTGTTGAGCGCCCCGGCAAGGTCCTGGTGGTCTGCTGTCTGGGCCACGCACATCGAGGCGATACCCAGAAGCGCGATAAGTGCTGTCTTCATGTAGACTTTCATTCCTCAAAGAGTTTATCCGAAGTTGCTGCCCGGAAGTTCTAAGAGAATCCGCTCACTAGACCCTCGATTTCAGCAGTATGTTGTGGCATCCTGTGTTCATGAAGAACAAGAACCAACGGGAATTGGAAAAGCATTGGGCGCAGGAGGCCACCAAGAAGGCCAAGCCGCTGAAGAAGCGGGCGCTCAGCCGCGAGGACAGAAACCAGGCGGCGATCAAAAAGGCGCAAGAGGCCGGCGCGGCGCAAAAGTAAGTGCTTTCACGCACACCGGCGCTGCTTGTCCGGAAGGCACCCGCGCCGCTAACCCTGCCGCATTGACATAAGCCTTGCCGATTCAGTATCCTTGAACCTTCACTGCTCTGCAGTCAGCCCGCCTTGTGTCTTCCATTCAGGAAGTAGTAAGCGGCGTCATCGAGCGGTCTTTCTAAGCGTCTTATTTTCAGGAGTTTGAGGCATGGTTACCCGTTTTCCGAGCGGGCAGGAAATTGCGCGCAAATGGTTAGTGGTGGATGGCTCCGGCCAAACGCTGGGGCGGCTGGCCTCGCGCGTGGCTGGCATTCTCGCCGGCAAGGAGAAGGCGACCTATACCCCCTTCCTCGACACCGGCGACCACGTGATCGTGATCAACGCCGAGAAGGTGCGCGTGACCGGCATGAAGTCCGAGCAGAAGGTTTATCGCCACTACACCGGCTACCCCGGTGGATTGCGCGAAGAGGACTTCCGCAAGCGTTTTGATCGCAAGCCCGAACTAGTGGTGCAAGAGGCGATCCTGGGCATGCTGCCCAAGACCAAGCTGGGCCGGGCCATGGGAAAGAAGCTGAAAGTTTACAAGGGCGATAAGCACATTCATCAGGCGCAGAAACCCGAGGCGCTTTCGCTGGCAGCAACAAGATAGACAAGTTTAGCGTCCCATGTAGGGACAGGAGCGAATCGAGAGAAGATGGCTGAACAAGTTCAGTATTACGGCACCGGACGCCGCAAGTCGAGCGTGGCCCGGGTATTCCTGCGGCCCGGCGGCGGCAAGTTCGTGGTAAACGGGCGCGAGTTTGACAAATATTTCCTGACGGAAGCGCAGCGGGTGGAGATTCGCCAGCCGCTGGTGACCAGCGAGACCGCCTCCGCCTTTGACATCCACGCCAACGTCTCCGGCGGAGGCATCAACGGCCAGGCCGGCGCCCTGAAGATGGGCATTGCCCGGGCCTTGCTGGAGTTCAACGTGGAGCTGCGTAAAAAGCTGAAGGTGGAAGGCTTCCTTTCCCGCGATGCTCGCTCCAAGGAGCGCAAGAAGTACGGCCAGAAAGGTGCGCGTAAGAGATTCCAGTTCAGCAAACGGTAAGTTTCCATTTTCAGCAGGAAGGCACTGCCTTCCTGCCAGTTTTGATCATCGAATTGATTTTGCTCGCCGTCCGGGGTCCCGAGGGCGCAACGAGCAGCAGTGAACCGGGACCAAAAAATCTTCCCTCCCGCTCTGCCGGGAGCGGACGAAGGGAATCAATCCCGAGCGGGCACGAACGCCGCAAAGGATGCAATTCAACAAGGAGGTCTTTTGGCTAACATCACCATGAAGGAGTTGCTCGAAGCGGGCGTCCACTTCGGGCACCAGACCAAGCGCTGGAACCCCAAGATGAAGGACTACATCTTCGGGGAACGGAACGGCATTTACATCATCGACCTGCAGAAGACGCTCAAGATGTTCAAAGACGCGAGCAAGTTCGTGCAGGACGGCGCCGCCGAGGGCAAGACGGTCCTCTTTGTCGGCACCAAGCGGCAGGCCCAGGACGCCATTGCCGAGGAAGCCACCCGCTGCGGCATGTTCTATGTGAACAACCGCTGGCTGGGCGGGCTGCTCACCAACTGGGTCACCGTACAGAAATCAGTCAAGCGGCTCAAGGAACTCGACGACATGGCCACGGATGGCCGTTACGAGCTGCTGCCCAAGAAGGAAGTCATCAAGCTGGAACGCGAGCGCAAGCACCTCCAGGCGAACCTGGCCGGCATCAAGAGCATGAGCCGTCTGCCGGACATTGTTTTCGTCATCGACTCGAACAAGGAAGCCATTGCGGTGAAGGAAGCCCGCAAGCTGGGCATCCCTGTGGTCGCGGTGGTGGACACCAACTGCGATCCCACGGAGGTCGATTGGGTGATCCCGGGCAATGATGACGCTCTGCGCGCCATCCGGTTGTTCGCGTCCAAGGTCGCCGACTCCATCGCCGAAGGCGCCCAGGCCGCCACGGACAAGCAGGTGGCCGAGATCGCAGGCGCGATCGCTGAAGGCACGGCCGCACCCGGTGAGACTACACACGTTCCCACCTCCGCCGACCTGATGGAAGAGGAAGAGTTGGACATGGAAGAGGTTCTGGGCGGCAAGCTCCGCAAGGGCCCGGCCACAGCGGAGACGCCGGCCGAAACGCCGGCCGAGACGCCGGAAGTGGACGTCGCCGCGGAAGGCTGAGTTTCCTTTCCGCTGCCATGACACAGTCCGAGTCGACGTTACTCCCGCCAGGCGAGAGTTTCTATCCAGATCACGGCCCGCGACCAAACATCGCGGGTCAGCATGTTATAGGCGTTAGTTCATAAAAGGAACCAAGGAACACCAAGGAACAAAGATGAGTACAGGCACTGCAAACATTTCCGCGGCCCAGGTGAAAGAGCTTCGTGAGCGCAGCGGCGCTCCCATGATGGACTGCAAACACGCCCTGACCGAAGCCAAAGGCGATATCGAACAGGCCATGGTCTGGCTGCGCAAGAAGGGCATCGCCACGGCGGCGAAGAAGTCTGCGCGCGTCACAAGCGAAGGCGCGGTGGCCAGCTACATCCACGCCGGAGGCAAGATCGGCGTGCTGGTGGAGATCAACTGTGAGAGCGACTTCGTGGCCCGCACCGATGATTTCAAGGAGCTGATCAAGGACATCGCCATGCACATTGCCGCGGCCGATCCCAAGTTCGTGCGCAAGGAAGATGTCACGCCCGAGGCCTACGAGAAAGAGAAGGAAATCTATCGCGCTCAGGCTGCCGGCACGGGCAAGCCGCCCCAGGTGGTGGAAAAGATCGTGGAAGGCAAGATGGCAAAGTTCTATGAAGAAGTCTGCCTGCTGGACCAGCCTTTTGTGAAGGAGCCCGGCATCACGATCCATCAATTGATCGCGAGCCGTATCGGCAAGCTGGGTGAGAACATCTCCGTGCGTCGCTTTGCCCGCTTCAAGGTGGGCGACGTGGGCGAGACCATCGCTATCAGTAAACCGCAGCAGGACGCGAAGGCGGAGTAAGCCGGCGGTCAGCTTTTAGCTCTAGAGGCGGCGCGAATGCGCCGCCTTTGTTTCTTGTGTCGCAGATAAACGCAAACAACGCGGATATGCCGGCAGTTGGGGCCGCACATCACGCGAATGACACTTGCAATATTCGCGTTTATTCGTGGCTAAATCTCTTCTGCGTTTGTCTCGCGTTCATCTGCGGCTGAACCTATTCGAACTGCTTCCTAAAGCTCTCCATCTGCTGCTTCAGATCCGCCACTTCCCGCCGCAGTTCCGCCACTTCGCTTTCGAGCTGCGCAACCCTTTCGTCATCACCGCCGCGAGTTGACACTGCAGCAGCCTCGGCCGGCGCCTCATGGCCTTCCACATCGCCTGCGAGCAAGTGCGCGTAACGCGACTCCTTGGTCCCGGGCTGGCGAGGCAGAATCTTCACCAGCGAAGGCTCCCGCTGCATCAGCTTTTGCAGAGTGGCCTGGACGTCAGACAGCTCTTCAAAGCGATACATGCGCTCGGTGCGTCCGCGCAGCTCGCCCGGCGTCTGCGGTCCGCGCAGCAGGAGAACGTCCATCACGGCGGTCTCAGCGCGGGTGAAGTTGAACACCTCCTGGATGCGGTGTTCATACTTGGTCACGCGGCTGTCCGCGCCGCCCGCCGGCCCGGCCAGGCGCTTTTCCTGCAAGGTGTAAAGCGCGTCGCGCACGGCGTTTTCGTCCAGCGACATTAGCGGGTCACGGTTGTTTTTCTGGTTGCACGCGTTCACCAGGGCGTTGAGTGAGAGCGGATAGTAATCCGGCGTGGTGATGTCTTTCTCGATCAGCGCGCCGAGCACGCGGCATTCCACGGCGCTGAGGACGATGTTGGCGGCCTGGTTCACGGTCTTACCTATTCCACCCAGTCGGCGATGAAAATGTTGGTTTCGTGCGGCTCTTTGCCGTTGCGATTGGAGGCCCACACCAGCTTCTTGCCATCGGAGCTGAACATGGGAAAAGAATCGAAATCCGGATAAAAAGTCACTCGCTCCTGCCCGGTGCCGTCAACATTGATGATGTACAAGTCGAAGTCGCGGGCGTTCTTCGGATCCGCCAGGTTGGAAGCGAAGACAATGCGTTTGCCGTCGGGCGTGAAATAAGGCGCAAAGTTGGCCGCGCCGTTGTGCGTAACCTGGTGCTTGTTGCTCCCGTCGGCGTCCATCACCCAGATTTCCAGGTTGCCGGGACGGATCTTGCCTTCCGAGAGAAGCTGTTTGTAGTCGGTGATCTCCGCCGGAGTCTTCGGGTGCTCGGCGCGATAGACGATCTTTTTTCCGTCATACGACCAGAAGGGACCGCCGTCATAGCCCAACTCGTGCGTGAGCTGTTTCACGTTGGAACCATCGGCATTCATGGTGTAGATGTCGATATCGCCATTGCGCGTGGAGGTGAAGGCGACCTTCTTGCCGTCGCGTGTGATGGTCGCCTCAGCGTCATAGCCGCGCGAGTTCGTCAAGCGTTTCAAGTCGCTACCGTCGCGTTTGGCGGTGTAGATGTCATAGCTGTCATAAATCGGCCAGACGTAACCCTTGGAATAATCTGGTTTGGGCGGGCACTCAGCGCTTGCCCCATGCGTCGAAGAAAACAAAATGCGATCACCCTTGGGGAAGAAGTAGCTGCATGTAGTCCGTCCCTTGCCGGTGGAGACCAGCTTGGGTGTGGCAGGCTTCCCGTCAGGAGTGTTCACCGGGATGATGTAGATCTGGTCGCAAGGAACATCGCCCCCCTGGTGCTGGAAGATCAGGTATTTGTCGTCCGCTGAAAAGTATGCTTCGGCGTTCTGCCCGCCGAAAGTCAGCTGGCGAACGTTGCGCAGATGCTTCTCACCGGGATACGTGAGCGAAGCGGGCGTGGCCGGTGTGGGCGTGCTCGCAGGCTGCTGCGCGTGGCCGGTGACGGTGAGCAGCGCCATAAGAACAAGCATTCGAGAAGAAAGTGTATTCAACATGACAATGGGAACCAGCTCTCTAAGAAAATAGCACAGCCGGGTTTACCACAGAGGGCACCGCCGATCGCAGAGACACAAAGGGAAGAAAAAAGCCCGCGAAACCGAGACTCCGTGCTCCTCTGTGTCCTCTGTGGCAAGCCCGCGGCATTCAGCGGCATTCTCTCGCCGCCCTGCCTTGCCGCTTGAGAGGCACTGCTATCCAGCCTAACTTTGGGTGCGTGAAGGAGACGCACCATGTTGCACCGTTTGCTGGTACTTTGCTTTCTGCTCCCGCTCACCGCGCTCGCCCAGAGCCAGACACACGGCGCGTTCGAACTGGGAGCTGTGGTGGGAGGAACGTCCGGCCAGAGCTATGGGCCAGACCGCGCTTCCCTGGGCGTGCGCTTCGGCTATAGCGGCAGCACCTCTGCGAACGAGCAGCACTTCCTGGTTACGGCTGCGGAAGCCGAGCTCAACTGGATCAGCGGAGGCAAGGTCCCCACGACTACTGTGGGCGGCCAGGCGATCCAGGCCATGTTCGGGTTCAGGATGGGCCTGCGCGGAAAAAAGAACGGCGTAACCCTCAAATTGCGGCCGGGCTTCTTGAGTTTTCACGATGCACTCTCGCCCACTGGCAGCGCAAGCCGCAGGCTCACGCTTCCGCTGGTTGAAACCGGCCTGGTTTATGAGCGCTACTTTAACCTGCATTGGGCCATGCGCCTGGACGCCGGATTTCCCTACGTCTTTTATCCGGGAACAGACATCCTGGGAAAATCTTCACGCAGCAGCATCGGCAACAGCCAATACTCGGCCGGGCTTACTTACCGGTTTTAGGAGCGCAATCATGGCCATCCTCTCTCTAGCTCTGTTCGTTCTTCTGCCGCTGGCGACGTTGTCTTCTCAATCGCGAACTTCACTTTGGCGCGCCGGAACATTCACTCTTCTGTTCACGTCCATTGCTCTTGCAGCCCAAGCTGCGCCGGCCGGCGAGCAACCAGGGCAAAGCGGCCAAGCGCCCGAGCAGCGCGCACAGCAGACTGACCCGAGCAGTCAACCGCCTGAGAAAAACGCTACGCATGGCGAAAAGGCGCCGCGCCATGATTCGCGCTTTGACCTTGGTATTTCGCTGAACGGATTAGCCGGTACTGCCGCGGGCGCCAGCGGGAACACCGGCTTCGGCGCGCGCGCATCGTATTACCTGGTCAAGACCGAGCGCGCCATCGCGTTCGACGCCGAGTTCAGCGAGTTCCTGGCCCACAGCCCGTCAACCATCCTCCGCGGCGGACGCGCCACCCAGGGACTCTTTGGTGTGAAGTTCGCGGGGCCCAGCGAAGGATCGTATGATCCCAGGTACAACGTTCTGTTGAAAGTTCGTCCTGGATTCATCAGTTGGTCCGATGCGGTCACCGGTCTGGCCGGCGGACCGCAGGGACTGGTTGCGGCGCGCCGTGGCCGTTCCACCAACCTGGCCATCGATTTCGGCATAACGACCGATGTCTATCTCGGCCACGAATGGTGGTCGCGCATCGACTTGGGCGACACGGTGGTTTGGTATCAGGGCATGAAAGTCGCGGGCAGCGGTGCCCACGTTCCCGGCCAGACCAAAAACAACTTTCAGCCCAGCACCGGAGTGTTTTACCGGTTCTAGGGTTGGAACGGAGGAGGCAATGGCTGCACCATCGACTTCTGGAGGCAGTTCAAGGAAAACGAATCCCCCCTGCTATTTGCGCTGCTCCAGCGTCACTTTGGCGGTCACCGGCTGGCCATCGCGCTGGACGGTCACTTCCACCACGTCGCCGATCTTGCTGCGGCGCAGCGCGTCGGTAAAGTCATAGAGGTTCTTGATGGGCTTGTCGCCGAACTGGACCAGCACATCGCCCGCCTTGAACCCGGCTTTGGCCGCGGGCGAGCCGGGACGCACGTCAGAGAACTTCACGCCGTTTTCCACCTGGCCAAAATCCGGAATGGACCCGAAGTAAGGGCCATAGCCTCCGCCGCTTGCGGCCGCCACGCCTCCCACCGGCGACTCTTCCTTCACCACTTGAAAAGCGGCGCGTTGCGGCGCAAAAGCGAGCTGCTCGGTCACGTCCGCCACCAGTCCCAGCAGCCGCACCGCCGCATCAGGGTTGATCTTCTCCCAGGTGTCTGAGGGCTTGTGATAGTCCGCGTGCAGCCCGGAGAAAAAGAACAGCACGGGGATCTGTTTGCCGACGAAAGAAGTGTGGTCGCTCGAAGCGTAGCCGCTGAGCGAGTATTCGATGTGGAGGTGCGCCTTGTTCTGCGTGCCCTTGAGCAGCTCAGAGAATGTGCTGCCGGTGCCCACGCCGCCCACGAAAATCTTGTCGTCCTTGATGCGGCCGATCATGTCCATGTTCAGCATGGCCACGGCTTTCTCCGGCGGCTTGGTCGGCTCCTTGATCCACGCGGCCGAACCCAGCAGGCCCAATTCCTCGCCGGCGAAGTTGGCGAAGAGGATGCCACGGCGCAGCTTCCCTTTCATAGGCGCGAAATAGCGCGCCAGCTCCAGCACGCCGGCCGTGCCGGAAGCATTGTCGTCCGCGCCGGGATGGATCTGCCCGATCTGGTCGGGCGCGAGGGAGTCAAAGTTGCCGCGCCCGAGATGGTCGTAGTGCGCGCCCACGATCACGTATTCATCGGTCATGCCGGGCAGGTAGGCGAGCACGTTGTTCACCGTGGCCCGCGTGTTCTCAATGCCTACGTTCACCGAAGCGCGCACGCTTTCCGGAAACGCGAACGACACCGGCTTGCCCATGTGGTTGATCTGGCCTTGCAGCTCGGCCATGGACTTGCCTGCGACGGCAAACCACCTTTCCGCGTCAGCGTTCTTGGCCTGGACAAGCAATATCCCAGCATCCGTGGGCCCGCTCATGCTGCCGAAGCGCGTGAGCAGGTCCTCTTCCTTGGGCTGCAGTTGCCCATTGACCAGCACCACGGCTTTGGCGCCATGGTTGCGCGCGTTGATGGCCTTGGTAATGAGCTGCGCATGCTGCGTGGGGCCGGCGTTGCCGCTTTTTTCCGCGAAGGCCGCAGGCTCATAGCGCAGCACCACCACGATTTTGTCTTTCACGTCCAGGCCGGCGTAATCGTCATAGCCGAACTCCGGCGCTGTGGCTCCATACCCGGCAAAGACCATCCCGCCCTCGGCCGCGCCAGAGGAGGAAAAGCTGAATGGCACGTATTCTTCGTTGAGCTTGAGATCGAATTTGTGCTCCGCCGTTTGCACCCGCAAATGGTTGTCACCCTTGAGGCGCGCGCCGGTGATCACCGTAAACGGCTGTTCATAGCCGTGGCTTCCGGCGGGCTCCAGTCCCAGCGCCTTATAGCGTTTTTCGATCATCTGCTCCGCCCGCGTCAGGCCTTTTGTACCGTCGCCGCGGCCTTCCATGTCCGGCGTGGTCAGGGCCTTGATGTCGTCCAGGTAGCGCGTGGCGTTGAGCTGCGCCGGCTGAGCCGCGGGAGCAGCCTGCGCGCTCATGGCAACAATGGAAAGCAAGCAAACAAAGGCCAGCGTAGACGAGCGGCGGGCCAGGCGAATCAAGAAGGGTTCGGCGGAAAAAGTCATGGTCTCGAACACTGCCTCTGAATGCCAGTCTGTGCGGAAGGGACAGAGTCTGTCAACCAGGCATTCTGGGGGCCGCTAGAATAAATTTTCGCAGGGGATGGGCTAAAGCCGGGCGCAGGCAGTGAACTGCCAACGCAGAGGCGCGGAGGCAGCTTGGGAAACGCTCGGGCCGGCGGGGAAGCACAAGCAAGATGGTCACGTCACCGGAAGATAGAATGTGGCAGTGAACATTTGAAAAGCGAAAGAACGACAGAGGATCTCGAATGTCATTTGAGCTGGAAACCCTCGATCAGCTCCTTGGCGGTGAACTTTCGCTCGCCGTCATCCGGCAGGTCTATCCGGACGAGGAGGCCTTCAGGCGGGGTGTACATGGCTTGCTCACTGCCGTGGATGTAAGTCTGCTCACCAGCGATGGCACCCAAATGCCCGCCTGGCGATGGCGGGAACTGTTCATTGAAGGCGCTGTCATGCAGAGACCCGACAATTTCAATCTGGCCATTAGCGAGGCGGGTGCAAAGAAGATCAGGTAAAGGTGCGCCATCGCCTACGGAGCTTGGGCCTCGACTGGTTCACGGATCCCCACGGCTTCCTCGCTAAGCGGCCAGGCTGCTGGAGGCGGCCTTATATACTGGAATTGATGGCCGTGATTAATCCCAAGTCGGTGAATGTCAACATGAGTACGGGTGCCGGAGTGGACATTGAATGGAACGACGGGCACAAGACCCATTACGGCTTCCAGTGGCTGCGCGACGCGTGCCCTTGCGCCACCTGCACCGAGGAACGCAACACCCACAATCGCAAACCGGGCGAGCCGGCTAAGCCGGCGGCCGCATTGCTGCCCATGTACAAAGAGCCGGCCAAGCCCAAAGAGGTCAAGCCGGTAGGCAAGTACGCCCTGAACTTCAGTTGGAATGATGGGCATGCCAGCGGAATCTATTCGTGGGATTATCTGCGGGAGTTGTGCCAGTGCGAGGAATGTAAAGCATCGCCGGAATCGCCGTGATCGCTCGGAATCGCACGTGATCGGAAACCCAGGAAATTCAACGCGGAGACGCGGAGGCGCGGAGAAAACCACGGAGTGCAGCTGACAAGAAATAGATAGGGGTGAAGCGACCGAACAAAGCCGTCGTTGATTAGGCGAAGGCCGCGGCAACAGCGTTCATTGATCACCTGATCACGGGCGATGACGGCGATTTCGTGCGATCTCGGCGATTTACATGAGTCTTCTTGACCAACTCAATCCGCGCCAACGAGAGGCGGCTGAAGCCGTTGAAGGACCAGTGTTGATTCTCGCGGGCGCGGGGAGCGGCAAGACGCGGGTAATCACCTACAGAATTGCGCACCTGATCGAGGACCTGGGCGTGGAGCCGGATGCGATCCTGGCGGTCACGTTCACCAACAAGGCTGCCGCTGAAATGGTGGAGCGGGTGGACCAGCTCCTGGGCGGACGGATGCTGCGCAAGCCATGGATTTCCACGTTCCACTCGTTCTGTGTGCGCGTGCTGCGGCGCGATATTGAAGCCATGAAGATCGGCGACTCCGGCTACAAGAAAGACTTCGCCATCTATGACGAAGCCGACCAGCAGAGCGTGGTGAAGGCGGTAATGCGGCGGCTGGGCATCGACGACAAGCAGATGAAGCCCTCGGCCGCGCTGAGCAAGATTTCCTGGGCCAAGAACCACATGCTGGACGCACAGGAGATGTATCTGCAATCCGCCGATCCGTTCACCGAGAAGGTGGCGCACATCTTTGAGGCCTACCGCAAAGAGCTGCGCAAGGCCAACGCGCTGGACTTTGACGATCTGCTGCTGGAGACAGTGCGGCTGCTGAAATCATCGGGCGAGGTGCGGGAGCGCTATCAGCGGCGATTCGAGTACCTGCTGATCGACGAATACCAGGACACGAACCGTCCGCAGTATGAGCTGATCAAGCTGCTGTCAGGAAGTCGCCATAACGTGTGCGTGGTGGGCGATGAGGACCAGTCGATCTATTCCTGGCGCGGGGCGGACATCCGCAACATCCTGGAGTTTGAGCAGGACTTCCCGGAAGCGAAGCTGGTCCGGCTGGAACAGAACTACCGCTCAACGCAGTCGATCTTGCAGGCAGCGTCGGCGGTGGTGGCGCACAACGTAAAGCGCAAAGGCAAAACCCTGTGGACGGAGCGCCAGGGTGGGACGAAGATCGGTTACTACGAGGCGCCGGACGGAGAGAACGAGGCGCTGTTTGCCGCGGATTACATCTCCAGCTACATGAAGCAGACCACGCAAAAAGGCGAGGACAACGTCCGCGTGGCGGTGTTGTACCGCATCAACTCGCAGTCGCGGCTGATGGAAGAGGCCATGCGGCGCTACCAGCTTCCCTACCAGGTGGTGGGTGGGTTCTCTTTCTACGAACGCGCGGAGATCAAGGACATGATCAGCTACCTGAAGCTGATCAACAACCCGCAGGATTCGATTGCGCTGTTGCGGGTGATCAATACGCCGGCCAGGGGCATCGGCAAGACCACGGTGGAGACGCTGGAACGGCTGGGCCTGGAGACAGGTATGTCACTGTGGGGCGCGGTGGACGAGGTGATTGGGCGCAAGCTTCTGCCGCAGCGTGCGTGCTCGGCGTTGAACAGTTTCAAGGAACTGATTGAAGACGCGCGGGCGATGGCCGCGGGTACGTTTGCGGAAAGGGTCAGC
>DASVFK010000218.1:0-4292 GCA_036380095.1 Candidatus Angelobacter sp.
TAGCCGACTTGATCAGGCCCTTGGCGTCCGCGGGCGTGGCCGGGGCAACGACTTTCATCCCGGGCGTGTGGACGAAATACATTTCCGGGTTCTGCGAGTGGAACGGGCCGCCGTGGACGCCGCCGCCGCACGGCCCGCGCAGCACCAGCGGCGCCGGCGCGCCCCAGCGATAATGCGACTTGGCCACCATGTTTACGATCTGGTTGAAGGCGCAGCCGATAAAGTCCATGAACTGGAACTCGGCCACGGGCCGCATGCCGGTGAGCGCCGCGCCAAAGGCAGCGCCCACGATGGCCGACTCGGCAATCGGTGTGTCAATCACGCGTTTGGGACCAAAGTGGTGGACGAAGCCGTCGGTCACTTTGAAGGCGCCGCCGTAGATGCCGATATCTTCACCGATACAGAAGACCGTGGGGTCGGATTCCATCTCTTCCCAGAGTCCCTGCCGAATTGCTTCGAGGTATGTCGCTTGGGCCATGTGTTCAAAAACCTTACCGCGGATTGCGCGGATGAACGCGGATCAACTGCTTATCACTGATCTCACTGATTTTCCGAATTGTCTAGATCAGTCACATCAGTGTTCATCGGTGGTGAGCTTTTGGTTTGGCTAGTTGCCAGTTGCCAGCTGCTAATTGCTTACTTGAAATGTATTGCCGCCTCCGTCTCCTTCAGCTTCCCCTCGCCGCGTTTCGCCCTCTTCGGCATGCCGTACTTTGGCTTGATCGTGTGGCAGCCTGCTTCGCAGTACACGCCTTCCGCAGCGGTATGCGGTTCGGGCATGGGTGATGCCTCGGCAAAAGCGCGGTCAGCATCCAGTTCCTTCTCCACCTCGGCGATCAACTGCTCGTCCTGCGCCTGCGTGAGCCATTTTTTCTCCAGCAGATACTTCTGGAAGCGGTCAATACAGTCGCGCTTGCGCCAGAACTCATGCATCTCTTTGGGGACGTAAGCCGCGGCGTCGTGAATGGCGTGGCCCTTCATGCGCATCAGCTTGGCTTCAATCATGGTTGGCCCTTCGCCGCGATGCGCGCGCTCCACGGCTTCATAGGTTGCGTCGTAGACCTGGCAGGCGTCCGTGCCGTCAATGATCACGGCGGGCATGCCGTAGCCGATGGCGCGGTTGGCCAGGTCTTTGACCGCGACCTGATATTCCGTGGGCGTGGAGTACGCCCAGAGATTGCTTTCGATGATGAGCACCAGGCCCAACTTGCGCACGGCAGCAAAGTTGATGCCTTCATAGCTCACGCCGGTAGACTGTCCGCCATCGCCGATCCAGGTTAGGCAGGCCAGCTCTTTGCCTTGCATGCGCGCACCCAGCGAGACCCCAGCCATCACCGGCAGCAGGTCGCCCAGCATGGAGATGGGTGAGACCATGTGCCGCTTTTCGATGTCGCCGTAGTGCGAGGTCCCGTCTTTGCCGTGTGTAGGCGAGCCGGACTTGGCCATGTACTGCATCATGATGTCGCGCGCGTGGAAGCCGCGGACCAGCTGCGCGCCCTGGTTGCGGATCATGGGCGCAAACCAGTCATCGGGGCCGAGCGCGTAGGCGGAAGCGCAGGAGCAGGCTTCCTGTCCCAGGCCGAAATAAACGCCGCCCACCACCTTGCTTTGCTTATAGAGGTTCTCCAGCGCGATCTCCATGCGCCGGTTCATGAGCATCCAGCGATAAAGTTCAACGTGCTGATCTTTGTTGAGGTATTTGGATTCGCGAAGCGGCGGGACCGGCGTGTTGAGCTTGCCGCGGATTTGATAATGCACTTCCGCGCCGTTTGCGACTTCGACGACTTGAAATTCCGGCCGCTCCAGCCGCCAGTCCGGGATGCCGTATTCATTCACCTGGACCGGCTGCGACTTGGCGCGCGGACGGCCGTTGGGGGAGATGCCAGGCTTACTCGCTTTCCGGCCCGTGATCTTGGCTGTTTTTGATTTGGTGGCCATGCGACAAGCAATAGTTTATACCGCATGATGTTTCTTTTGGGGTGGCGTGAACTTACCGCGTTAGGGGCCGCGCTTCCTACGCTGAAACTGTGACATCGCTTAAAGTTTACTTAGCTGCCTAACTCCGCGACACAAAATTTAACAAATCAACATCCGCAAGGCGGTCTGCATCGAACTAAATTAAGTTTGAAAGTTCTCAAAAGCCGGCGCAATTCCGCAAGGAGGCCGCCCATGCCGATTCGTCTGGTTTCCACTCAGGTCAAAATAGGAGCAGGCCGGTTCATGGCCGCATTCGCCCTGGTGCTCTGCGCATCGCTGTGTTGGCCACAGCAACCTGCGCAACCGCCTGCCGCGCAAATTCCGCAGCCACCGGCACAAGCCCAGGGGCCAACGATGCTGACTGTCCCCGCCGGGACGCGAATCCTGCTGGCGCTGGTGCGGCCAGTTTCCACCAAGTCCACCAAACCCGGAGACCCCATTTACCTGCAGACGACATTCCCGGTTACGGCCGGCGATAAGTTGCTGATTCCCGCGGGCACGTTTCTGGAGGGAACGTTTGCAAGCTTCAAGCGGCACAAGGACCGCGTGGAGTTGCAGATGCAGTCCGCGGCGTTGATTTTCAACAATGGTTACAAGGTGAGTCTGGCGCCGGCGCCCGATCTCGCTCCGGGCCAGGATGCGGACATTCGCAGGCAGCCGGGGCACCCCACGGCTGCTGCCGCCAGTGCCACGGGCGCTTCCGCCGGCGGACTGGCCATCGGCGGAATTGCCGCCGGGACGGAGGGCGCGGTCATTGGCGGCGCCATTGGCGGCCCGGTCGGCTTTGTGCTGGCCGTGATCCTGCTCAACCATGGAAGCAGCGTCCAGATTGAAGCCGGGTCGCCGGTGGAGATCATTCTTGATCATCCGCTTTTACTGGACGAACGCCAGGTAGCTGAAGCTGTCCATCAACCCAGCGGCGTAATGGCTGTTGCCAGCCCGCCAAAGACACGAGCGCCGAAGACTTGCTACTCTCCGGGATCACCGGGCACTCCGGACACCGTGATTCCAGGTTCTCCGGGAACTCCACCCACTGTGATCCCGGGAATCAACGGCGGGCCTCCCACAGTCATCCCCGGGACCCCGGCTTCGCCGCCCACGGTGATTCCGGGCACGCCAGGCACGCCGGGCAGCAGCTATCCCTGCCCGTGATAAAAACTGATGGGTCTGCTTCGCCAGGCACTAGGCTAGAAAGATATCTTCTTCGCCTGCGATCCGGCGGAGCTTTTCTGGCGCTTCGGCGGGCATGTCCTGGTTGGCCGGGGCTTGGTCTGCCGGCGGAGCTTCAGCCCCTGAAGCCAGCAGAGAATCGAGCGATTCCAGCCACAACGTCTGCGCTTCAAACACGCGGCCGAAGTTGCGCGAAAACATGTGCGCTGCTTCCTCCACGGACGGGGTTTCACGCGGCGGTGTGAGACGCTGAAGTTCGAGCGCCAGCGAGGTCACCGGCTTGTCCGCGATTCCACAGGGGACAATCAGCTTGAAGTACTCGAGGTCGGTGTTCACGTTGAGGGCAAAGCCGTGCGAGGTGACGCCGCGCGAGATGTGCACGCCGATGGCGGCGATCTTCGCGGCTGGAGAGTCCTGGGTCCACACCCCGGTCAGTCCCGCGATGCGCCCGGTGGGCACGCCCAGGTCGCCGCAGGTGCGGATGAGCGCTTCTTCCACTTTGCGGACAAAGTCCACGGCGCCCAATCGCGGGGTGAAAGCACGCAAATCAAAGATGGGATAGCCGACGAGTTGGCCCGGGCCGTGGAAAGTGACGTCGCCGCCGCGGTTGGTCTCCACCACCTCAATGCCCTTGCCCGCCAGGAATTCGCGCGAGGCCACAATGTTGCCGGTCCTGGCGCTGCGTCCCAGGGTGATCACCGGCGGATGCTCCAGCAACAACAGCGTATGCCCGGCCTGGCCCTCTTTCACCAGGTGGACCAGCGTCTGCTGCAGCTCCAGCCCGGTGGAATAATCCACGCGGCCCAGGTAAAGGACATTGAAAACGCGGAGTTGCACAGAGCTATTTTAGCGAAGAAGCCGTCAGTACTCACCCGGGAAGCAGTTAGCAATTGGCAAATGGCAATTAGCACAGCTAAAGCCGGCGATCTTCCTCGGTTTGGCTAATGGCCAGGTGCTAATTGCTAAGTGCTCAGCTCGCGATGACTTCCTCGTCGCTCATGCCGCGCATGTAGCCTTCGGGATCTTTTTCGAACTTCTTCTCGCACTGAACAGAGCAGAAATAGACGGTTTCGCCACGGTAGTCGAAGCTGCCGGCAGCATCGGCCAGATTGAAGCGCATTTTGCAGACCGGATCGATAGGCATG
>DASVFK010000219.1:0-9941 GCA_036380095.1 Candidatus Angelobacter sp.
TACGATTGCTTGGGGATGTTCGCCGGCAGAGTGGGCAAGGCCGAGCCGCTTCCTTTCGGCCTGGGCAGTGCCTCCGCCAGCGCGCGCAGGTCGGCCGCGGACATCGCTGTCACCTGCTCCAGGTTGACGTCAACCAGAATATTCCCGCGATAAAACAGCACGCGCTTGTTGTTGGAAGCGCCCTGGTCGCCGATCTTCTCCGTCTGCATCTGCGGCTGGACGTAATAGCTGAAGGCGCCGTAGGCCCCGCTGGCGTCGTTGAAGCGTGCCGCTTTCACCTGCATCTTGCGCCCATTGCGCGCATAGGTGGCGGATTCGAACCCGGCAAAGCCGTACTCCTTGAGCACGCTGGAATCCACGGGATCAACTACTGCGGCATCGGTTCCGGTCTTCAAAGCCGGCTTCTCCAACTGCCAGCCGTTAAACACTGGTGGCAGTACGCCGGCGTCTTTGGCCAGGCAAGCCGGCGAGAATGCCAGAAACAGAATGAAAAGACGTTGCAGCATCTTGGAAGAAAAACGACAAAGCACCTCTCTATTAGACACCAATCGGGGCTGCCAGGACTCCCTGGCCGGGCGCAAATTATTGGCCGGCTCTTTGATCGTGACCAGTACAGGAACGTGGCAACGCCCGGCGTGTCCGTTGACCCTCCCTGTCCCGGATGCTAGTCTTGGCGCTCAGGGGGCCGTCATGAAGCAGTCTGCATGCATCCTTGTTGTCCTGTGCCTATGGCAGGGCGCGTACGCACAGCACCAGCACGCCGCGCCGGAAAAACTGGGTACGGTTTCTTTTCCGAACTCATGTAGTCCACCGGTGCAGGCCAAGTTCAATCGCGCGGTGGCCCTGCTGCACTCCTTCACATACGATCCAGCGGCGGAGGCCTTTGCCGAAGTAGTGCGGCTGGACCCCGATTGCGCCATGGCGCACTGGGGCGTCGCCATGAGCGGCTATCACCAGCTCTGGCAGCCGCCTCTGCCGGGTGACGCCGTGCAGAAAGGCCGTGCGGAGCTGGAGACCGCCCAAAAAGCCAAAGCGGACGCCAAAGAAAAACAGTTCCTGAGCGCCGCGGCCTTCATCTTCCAAGACGGCGCCTATCCCGAGCGCGCGGCCAGGTATCGCGACGCCATGAGCGCTCTGGCGAAACAGAATCCCACCGACGTCGAAGCGCAGATATTTTACGCGCTCGCCCTGCTGGCCACGGCCAGTCCCCAGGACAAAACGCACAAGAACCAGAAGGAAGCCGCGCAGATTCTCGGACCGCTCTATGGCAAGTATCCCCAGCACCCGGGGCTGGCCCACTATCTCATTCATGCTTCCGACAATTCCGAAATGGCAGCAAGCGGACTGAAGCCGGCGCGCGAGTACTCAGAAATTGCGCCCTCGGCCCCGCATGCCTTGCACATGCCGTCACACATCTTTACCCGGCTCGGCATGTGGAGCGATTCCATGCGCTCCAACCAGGCGGCCCGTGAGGCGGCACGGAAGCAAGGCGACATCGGCGAAGAGTTGCACTCCATGGATTATCTGGTTTATGCGTCGCTGCAGAAAGCCAGCTACTCGGAAACGGTTGCCGTGCTCAATGACCTGAAAAACATGGGGACTCTGGGCAGCGATTTCAAAGTGTCCTATGCGGCCACAGCCATGCCGGTGCGCTATGCGCTGGAACGCAAACAGTGGAAGGACGCTACTCGCTGCGTCTCGCCCGCGGGCGCCCCACCGCATGTTGCTGCGTTGGCTGCATGGGCACGCGCCCTGGGAGACGCGCGCACAGGCGACGTGGCCGCCGCCAAGTCTGAACTGCAAGCGCTGCGCAAGTTCGCCGATCAACTGCGCACCGCCGGAAATCTCTACTGGGCAGGGCAGGTGGACATCCAGGCGGAAGAGGCCGGCGGGTGGATCGCCCAAGCGGAGCAGAAACAAGGAGAGGCGTTGGCGCTGCTCAAGAAAGCCGCCGATGACGAAGACGCCGTGGAGAAGCTTCCGGTCACGCCCGGCCCCGTGGTGCCGGCACGGGAACAACTCGCCGAGTTGCTGGCGATGATGGGGCGTCCAAGAGAGGCCTTGGCGGAATATGAGACATCGCTCCAGAACGCTCCGGGAAGACGCGCTTCGCTGCAAGGCGCCATGGAGAGCGCAAAGGCCGCCGGAGCAAAACAAAAGAGCGGGCAATATCAAGCCGCGCTGGAGAAACTCAACTAGTTGTGCTCAGCCGAACAAGAATCGTCTAGACGCGACCTTGCGTCCTTCGCGAAAATGCGACCGGAAGCTACGATGCGGTCTCAGCCGCGGAAACCCAGCGCCGAGAGGCGCGACTGATCAGGTCAGGCCTTCAGGCCTGACTTCGCCGCAGGCGAACGAGGCACGTGCTCGAGGCGCCGAACGGCGCTGAGGGCTAAGTGCCGGGTAAGCTGGAGTAAAGCCCAATTCCTAGCTGCCGCAGGCTGGGGTCCCCGGCGCGCCCGGTGTTGGCGCGATGGGGTGGAGGCTGGAGCGGAGCCGCAGGGGTCCCCAGTGCGTGCGGTTTTCGCGCGCTGGGGCAGGCAGGCGGAGCGACAAAAAGAAAATGGCCAGCCTTTTTACACATGCGCTCGTGGCCGCTTCTCTGGGCGGCACTGCCCAGGCTGATTGGCGCAATCGCGCCCGCTTCTGGTTATTGGCGATCTTCTGCTCAGCGCTCCCTGACTTCGATGTCATCGGCTTTGACTTCGGCGTGCGTTATGGCGACCTGTGGGGCCATCGCGGGATGACTCACTCTCTTATCTTTGCCGCAGTGGTCGCAATTTTGGCGGCGGGTACCTTGGGCGTACGTGCCGGTTCAGGGTGGAAGGCAGCGCTGCTGTTCTTCTTGATCACGGTGTCGCACGGATTTCTCGACGCCATGACCGATGGCGGCTTGGGCGTCGCCTTTTTCTCGCCCTTCGATACGAGTAGATATTTCTTTCCCTGGAGACCGCTGCACGTCTCGCCCATCGGCGCGGGAGGATTCTTTACTGCGCGCGGCTGGCATGTTTTGCAAAGCGAAATCGTTTGGGTTTGGCTGCCCACCCTGGCAATCACAGCTGTCTTCTGGGGCTGGCGCATGTGGAGATCATCCCGGCCCCCGGGAGTCCGGGACCAAAGCCCGGCGTAACCGCTTGAGGCGGGGAACGATTTGTTAAACTAAGAACCAATGGCTCTGATACAGCGCAGAAAGTCAGCCACCGCCAAAATCGGCAACGTTCGCGTGGGCGGCGGCGTGCCCGTGGTCGTCCAGTCCATGACCAACACGGACACGGCGGACGTTCGCGCGACGATTGAGCAGACCGCGCAACTGGCCCGCGCCGGGTCGGAGCTGGTCCGTGTGACTGTGAACAATGACGCTGCTGCCAAAGCGGTGCCGGCGATCGTGGAAGGCCTGGCCAGGCAGAACATCCACGTTCCCATCATCGGCGACTTTCATTACAACGGCCACCTGCTGCTGACCAGGTATCCCGAGTGCGCGCAGGCGCTGGCCAAGTACCGCATCAATCCCGGCAACGTGAGCGTGGGCCGCAAGGACGACAATAATTTCCTGGCCATGATTGAAGTGGCCATCAAGAATGACCGGCCGGTGCGCATCGGCGTGAACTGGGGATCGCTGGACCAGCAGCTTCTCACCCGCATGATGGACGAAAACTCGCGCTCCGCCGCCCCCAAAGACGCCCGCGACGTGACCATGGAAGCCATGGTGGTAAGCGCGCTCCGCTCGGCGCAAATCGCGGAAGAGGCCGGCATGCCGCACGACCACATCATCCTCAGCGCAAAAGTCAGCGGCGTGCAGGACCTGATTGATGTCTATCGCAACCTGGCCGCGCGTTGCGACTATCCGCTGCACCTGGGCCTGACGGAAGCCGGCATGGGCGCCAAAGGCATCGTAGGCAGCACGGCGGGGTTGGCAGTGCTTCTGCAAGAAGGCATTGGCGACACGATCCGCGTCTCGCTCACGCCCGCGCCCAATGGCAATCGCGCGGAAGAAGTCATCGTGGCGCAGCAGATTCTACAATCGCTGGGCATTCGCAGCTTTACCCCGCAGGTTACTGCGTGTCCTGGCTGCGGGCGCACCACCAGCACCTTCTTCCAGGAGATGGCGGAGCAAATCCAGAGTTACCTTCGCGATAACATGCCGCTGTGGAAGGAAAAATATCCCGGCGTGGAAGAGCTGAAGCTGGCGGTGATGGGGTGCGTGGTCAACGGCCCCGGCGAATCCAAACACGCCAACATCGGCATCTCGCTGCCCGGCACCTTTGAAGAACCCAAGGCGCCTGTTTTTGTTGATGGAAGGTTGATGACCACGCTGAAAGGCGACCGCATTGTCGCCGAGTTCATTCAGATCCTGAACGAATACGTGGATACGCGCTACGGTTCAGGAAAACCTGCGGAGCAGGTCACCGCCGGCGCATGATCACCCTGCCGGGGGACCCGCTCGGGGTCATTACGCCGACAGAAACCCGTAACTCACTGCCAACCAGACCGCGAAACCAACCACCAGGGCCCCGATCCGCACCGCGATGTTATCGACTACGTTGTTCCACTTCCCGTCCATGACTCTTCCTCCGAACGATTCTTCTCTGTTATCAGCTTGGACTGTTCTCAAGCCTGAAACGATTCTTTCTTTCGCTATAAGCTTTGACTGGTTCAAGCGCTGTCAGTTAACAATACGTCCGAAAAAAAATTTAGTTCCCGTTTCACGGCGAAGAATTTTCTCAGGATTGATTAATTGGTTAACAAATTTTTACCCGGCAGATTGATACCAATCACCCCCGTGTTGCGTCTCATAGACATTCATTCTTTTCTCTCTCACCCTGATGGGAGCGAATGGAACCGAGGACGGCGGATTCCGGAAGATGTTGAACGGTGACATCAGTACGATCTTGAATTCTCCAGCCCCGGATCCAGAAGCTCCCCCAGGGTGATAAACACTCCTTCAGGAACTCAGCTTCCAGCATCCTAATTTAGAGCGGATAATTCTCCCCGCCGGACAACGAGGCAAGCTGCATGCCTCTCCTCAGATTCCGAAACGCGCCACGCGAGCGGGAAAACGCAGCTTCTCCTTGGAAGCTGGGCGGGCTCACGCCTCTGCAATTGGCGAAAAACGTATATGAGCAATGCGTGAAAGACGAGGTGCTTACCCGCTCCGCCGCGCTCTCCTTCTATTTCGCCTATGCGTTGTTTCCCATGCTGCTATTCATCGTTGCGGTGCTGGGGTTTTTCGCGCGCAACCAGGCGCTGGTCAACACCTTCTCCTATCAGGTCTCCCTGATCATGCCGCCGGCGGCTTTCAACCTGCTGCGCAACGTCATGCGGGAGATCGCCGCGCACGCCACCGGATTCAAAATGCTCCTTGGACTCGGGCTGGCGTTGTGGTCAGCCTCTACCGGACTAAGTTCGGTGATGGATGCGCTGAACCACTGTTACAACGTCGAGGAGTCGCGCCCCTACTGGAAACGCCATCTCATCTCGATCGCGTTGACGGTGGCCCTGGTGGGGCTGACCATCCTGTCCCTGGTGATCGTGCTTTACGGAACGTATATCGCGGATTTTGTCGGCGAGCGCACTGGCCTCGAAGATGCCACGGTTACCGCCTGGCAGATTGCGCAGTGGCCCATGGCGCTTTTGATGGTGGCCTTTGCTTTTGCGCTGATCTATCACTGGGGCCCAGATGTCCGCCGCCCATGGCGCTGGCTCACGCCCGGATCGTTGATTGGAGTCTCTCTATGGCTCGCGGCCTCATTGGCCTTTCGTACATACCTGCATTATTTCAACCAATACAGCAGGACGTATGGCTCGCTGGGCGCGGGGATCGTGCTGCTGCTGTGGTTGCTGCTGAGCGCCATGGCGATCCTCATCGGCGGCGAGATTGACGCGGAAATTGCGAAAGCCGCAGCGAAACGCGCCGTAGGGGAAGCCAGGCGGGACGAGAAGAAGGTGGCGTGAGAAAGAGCAATTGGCAATTGGCAACTAGCAATTGGCAATTAGCCAGCTAAGGCCCGTGCACGGTCGAATCGGACCAAACTGTAAGACCCTGCTTTAGCTGAGCCAATTGCCATTTGCTAATTGCCAACTGCTTTCCTTCACACCGGCAACTTTTCCGTTGCCGGCTGTGTGGGCATGCCAACCGGCGCCAGCGGCAGTTCGATGGTCACCAGCAGTCCAGCCGCGGTGTTTTCCGCTCGAATCGAACCGCCGTGCAGCTTGACCGTTCCATCCGCGATGGAAAGCCCCAGGCCCACGCCGCCACTGGCGCGGTCGCGGGCTTCGCTGACGCGATAAAACGGCTCAAAGATGTGTTGTAAGTCCGCTTCGGGGATGCCCGGACCGTGATCGCGCACGGTGAGTACCGCTGTCTCCAGGTGCCAGGTCAGCGATACCTCCACGGCTGTGCCTTCCGCGGTGTAGCGCACGGCGTTGCGCACCACGTTCTCGATCGCGCTGCGCAGCAGCTCGGAAGAGCCCTTCACCCGGCAATGATCGAGGTGTACCAGCTTTACTTCACGGCGCATGGGTTTGGCTTCAAAGTTGGCGTCGTCAACAATCTGCTGGACCAGGTCCTCAAGGGCGATCACTTCCGGAGGTACTCGCTCGGCGCCACTTTCCAGGCGGGTGAGCGTAAGCAACTGGCCCACCAGTTGGTTCACGCGCTCGGATTCCTGCTCAATGCGGTCCAGCGGTCCGGTGGCCTTGCTGTTGCTGCTCTTGCGCGCCAGCTCCAGGGCCACGCTCAAGCGCGCCAGCGGGGAGCGCAGTTCGTGCGAAATATCGGCCAGCAGGCGCTTCTGCGAAGCGATAAGCGCTGCGATCTGCTCGGCCATGTGGTCAAACTCGCGGCCCAGATCGGCCAACTCATCATGGCGGCTCCCCAGTTCGGGGGAGACTCGCGCTTCCAGGTTGCCCGCGGCAAAGGTCTTCACCGTCTGTTGCAGCTTCTTGAGCGGCGAGGTCAAGTACAGGCCCAGCAGGTAGCAAACCACGCCCACAATCAGAATGGCCACAGCGATGCGCGGGTAAGAGAAGAACCTTGGCGGACTTCCCGGCTGGCGGAAGCGCGCGACAAAGATGTAGGCTCTTCCATCCGGGGCCACCACCTGGCGCGCCCACGTGGAGCGCGCTACACCAGGGGAGAAGTAAGGACGGGGCGGCGGCGAGAGCTCCGGACGGGCCTGGACCTCGCGCACCACGTTCATCACGCTGTCAGCATTCTGCGGCGTGAGAGGGGTCCCGCCCCCATCGAACAGAAAAACCTCGGTACCGGACTCTTTAAAAGCTCGGCGCGCAAGCTCTGCCAGCGCCTGCGGCCCTTCCTTTTGATAAACGCGCACGGCGGTCTCGGAGAACAGGGTCAGAGACTCACCTACAGCGCCGCGCGTGGCCCGCTCCGGAAGCGATTCCAGGTTGGCGATGCGAAACATCAGCGTGAAGGCGCCTATGATCAGGGCCATGGTCAGCCAGAACCAGGCAAAAATCTTGAAAAACAGGCTGCGAAATCCGAAGAGTCTGGGAAACTTCACGACTGCTCTCCTGGAAGCAGATAGACGTAGCCGCTGCCGCGGATGGCCTTGATGCGCTCCTGCTCGCCGTCATAAGGACCCATCTTGCGCCGCAGGTTGCTCACATGCACGTCAATGCTGCGGTCCATGGGTGACATGGGGCGGCCCAGCGCCGCCTGCGTGAGGTCTTCACGGCTGATGATCTTTCCCGGACTGCGCAGGAAGGCGTGCAGCAGGTCAAACTCCGCGCCGGTCAGGCTTACCGGCCGGCCCAGGCGGGTGACGCTGCGCGATTCCGGATGCAATTCCACGTCCGCTACATGAATTGGATGCGCCGGACCCTCAGCCGAGGCCGCCGCGGTGCGGCGAAGCACCGCGCGCAGGCGCGCCACCAGTTCGCGCGGATTGAACGGCTTGGGCAGGTAATCATCCGCCCCGAGTTCCAGACCCAGAATGCGGTCGAGCTCGCTGCCGCGCGCCGTCAGCATCACCACGGGCACGCCGCTTTTCTGGCGCAACTGCTTCAGCACGTCCAGCCCGCTCATGCCCGGCAACATCACGTCCAGGATCACAGCGGCGTATTGATTAGAGAGCGCCTTGTCCAGGCCGCTGGGGCCGTCATGGGCCGAGTCCAGGCGGAGCTGCTCGCTCTGCAGATACTCTTCCAGCAACTTGCTTAGCTCGGCATCGTCGTCAATCAGCAGCACTGAAACCATATGTTCCACCATAACCCCGTGTGCGGTCCGGGCAGGTTAAGAACTGTCAACAGCGAATTTTACAACTCCTAACGTCGTGCGGCCCCTTCCGGGGTTAATACTGATGGCAGGACCAAAACCGTATTGCTCGTGGTCAAGGCTGCCGCACAGATTGTAAAAGGAGTTTCAAAGTGAACAAGAGGTTTTTATTGATGACCGCAGTAATACTGGCCATGGCAGCCGGGCTTGCGGCAACGGTCTTGGCCCAGGGCCCAAGGATGGGTCACGGCCGCCATGGCGGCGGGATGGACATGCTTCCGCGCATGACCAAGGCGCTGAACCTTACAGATGCACAGCAGGCCCAGATCAAGTCCATCATGCAGGCGGAGAGGGCAAAAATCCAGCCGCTCATGCAGCAACTTCACCAGAACGAGCAGGCGCAGAACGCAGCCGTGACCGGGACGTTCGACGAAGCCAAAACGCAGAGCTTCGCCGCCGGACAGGCCCAGCTCATGAGCAGCCTGATCGTGGAAAAACAGCGCGCCAAGTCGCAGATCTATGCCGTCCTTACTCCGGAGCAGCAGCAGAAGGCCCAGACGCTCTTACAGCAAAGGGGCCAACGCCGCCAGGAGTGGATGCAGAAACATCAACCAAAACAGGTACCCCCAACGACTGAGCAGTAAGTCTCCTTTTCTCTTCCTCCAGAGGTGCGGGCGGTCGAAAGGCCGCCCGATTTTTTGCCCGCAGCAGAAGAGTCCACCACGGAGACACGGAGGCACGGAGGCACGGAGAGAAGAGATGGGCCGCGAATTCACGCGAATGAACACGAATTTGTTCTGCGTTTCTGAATAGGTCAAAGCACCCTGCCCTAACTGCCGTAGGCTGGAGCGGAGCCGACTGGGGTCCCCGGCGCGCCCGGTTTTCGCGCGCTGGGGCAGGTAGGCGGAGCGACACTAAAAAGATTTCCCTTCATCTCCAGATGAAAACCGCACTGGAAATAAATGGATAAATCGTCGACTCGACCTCAGCCGCAAAGCTTCCTCGGGCTGGCTCACGATGACAACGCCAAAAGCACTGTACGATCAGGCCATATCCCTTCGGCTCTTCCGAACTAGGTTCCTCCGTGTCTCCGTGTCTCCGTGACTCCGTGGTGAGATTTCTGCCTGCTAAAATTGAGGAAATGCCCAAAGGCTCTGAAATCCGCGAAACCTTCCTGCGCTTTTTTGAAAGCAAAGGCCACAAGCGCGTGCACTCGTCGTCTCTGGTGCCGGCTAGCGATCCCACGCTGCTGTTCACTAACGCCGGCATGAACCAGTTCAAGGACGTGTTTCTGGGCTCAGAGCGCCGTGATTACACCCGCGCCGCCACGTCGCAAAAGTGCGTGCGCGCCGGGGGCAAGCACAATGACCTGGAGAACGTGGGCTTCACCAAGCGTCATCACACGTTCTTCGAGATGCTGGGCAACTTCAGCTTTGGCGACTACTTCAAGCGCGAAGCCATCGCCTACGCCTGGGAGCTGGTGACTTCTTACGACTGGTTCGGGATCCCCAAGGAGCGCCTCTACTGCACCATCTTTAAGGGCGAACAAGGCGTGCCGCGCGACGACGAAGCGGAAAAATACTGGTTGGAAGCCGGCGTCCCCAAGGACCGCGTGTTTGCCATGGGCATGAAGGACAACTTCTGGTCCATGGGCGATACCGGCCCCTGCGGGCCGTGCAGCGAGATTTACTTTGACATGGGCGCC
>DASVFK010000220.1:0-2298 GCA_036380095.1 Candidatus Angelobacter sp.
GGCGTGATCTGCTCATCGGCCGGCAACCATGCGCAGGGTGTGGCGCTGGCCGCGGGTGTCTACAAGATGAAGGCCGTGGTAGTGATGGCCAGCAACGCCACCCAGTCCAAGGTCGACGCAACGCGCGCTTACGGGGCCGAAGTCGTGCAGCACGGCCTGATCTGGGACGAGGCCAATGAAAAGTCCAAGCAACTTTGCCAGGAACGCGGCCTCACTTACATCCATCCGTTTGATGACATGCAGCTCATCACCGGCCAGGGCACGCTCGGGCTGGAAGTGTATGAAGACTTTCCCCAGATCGATGTCGCCGTGGTTCCCATCGGCGGCGGAGGTTTGATTTCCGGTGTCTCGATGGCGCTGAAGGCCTCGAACCCCAAAATCAAGATCATCGGCGTGGAATCCTCTGACGGTCCGGGCATGAAGAAGAGCGTGGAAGCCGGGCACGTGGTCACGCTGGACAAGATCGACTGCATCATTGACGGCCTGCGCGTGAAGCGCGTGGGCGAGCACACCTTCTCCGTGGTGCAGCGTTTTGTGGATGACATTGTCACCCTGCCCGACAAAGATATTTTTGACGCCATGATCTGGATCATGTCGCACTGCAAGCTGGTGGTGGAAGGCGCAGCGGCTGCGCCCGTGGCGGCGCTCTTGCACGGCCTGATCAAGGCTCCGGCCGGCTCCAAGGTGGTTGCCGTGCTGAGCGGCGGCAATGTGAACCTGGAACAGCTCCGCGGGTTGAAGTGGAATTGACAAAGGCCGTCACACACTAAAGGTGAATGCCTTGTGCTTGGAAATAGTGCTTTGCCCCGGACCGGGAATGCGATAGTTTACCCGCATGGCCACCCCACAAGATGAACTAGAGGCGCTGCGCGCGCAGGTAGCGGCGCTCACAGTCCGCATCTACAAACTGGAACAGAAAGCCGGAATTGAGCCGCAAGTGTTTCAGGGCGTCACGCCCGCACCGCCGGCCGCTCAGGTTTCTCTGCCACGAACTCCTTCTCCACCGCAAGCATCTGCCCCTCCACCTCCGCGCGCATCGTCAACACCGCCTTTAAGCTCTTATCCCCCGGTCCGGCACGAGACCCGCGACCTGGAAGGCACGATCGGCAAGCTGTGGCTGAACCGCATCGGCATCGTCGCCATCTTGATTGGTGTTTCCTATTTCCTGAAATATGCGTTTGATAACAACTGGATCGGCCCCGCTGGACGCGTGGCTCTGGGTTTGATTGCCGGCATCGCTGTGGTCCTGTGGAGCGAGTTGTTCCGCAAGAAAGGTCATGCGGCTTTTTCTTATTCGCTGAAGGCAGTTGGCATCGGCACGCTCTATCTTTCGCTGTGGGGCGCATTCCAGGTCTATCATCTGGTGCCGTCCAGCGTGGCGTTCGTCGCCATGGCCCTGGTCACGGCCTCCACCATCACCCTGGCGCTCACGCAGGATGCGGAAATCCTGGCTGCCTTTGCCATGCTCGGCGGCTTCAGCACGCCGGTGCTGCTCTCTACCGGAGAGAACCACGAGGTCGTCCTGTTTTCGTATGTCATCCTGCTCGACGTGGCCATGCTGGCCATGACAGCGTTCAAGCCCTGGCGACGGCTGCTGGTGGGCAGTTTTATCGGCACTGTAGTCCTCTACATTGGCTGGCATGACCGGTATTACACCCAGGACCAGCGCGGACTCACGGTGTTCTTTGCCATAGCGTTCGCGGCGATCTTTGCCGTAATCCCGCTGGTTACTCCACTGACCAAATCGCGCTGGCATGGCGGTTTTTCCATCACGCTTACGCTGCTTCCGCTGGTGAATGCCGCGGCGCTGTTCCTTGCTCTGTTTGACATGTATTCCAGCGAGAAGGTCACGCTCACCTGGTACGCTCTGGGGCTGGCGGCGGTATATCTCGGGTTAAGCAGCCAGTTCAAACGCCGCGTGGGAGGCGAACCGGAAGTCGTAAAAACCGTCAACCTGTTGCACATCGCCATTGCCATCGCCTTTATCACCATCGCCATTCCGCTCAAGCTGGACGCGCACTGGATCACGCTGGGCTGGCTGATCGAATCTGCGGCGCTGCTCTATGTTGCCGTGCGCACGCAGCAGGATTTCCTGCGCTACTTTGCCGGCGCCACGCTTTCGCTCGGCATCGCGCGGCTGCTGTTCTACGACAACTTTCACGTGCAGACCCTGGTCTTCAACGCCCGCTTCGCCACGTACCTGGTGGCCATCGCGATCCTGGCCGGGATCGTGGCCGCGGGCGAACGCTTTGCCTCAGACCGCGAAATGCCGTTGGTAAAGCTGGCGGGCATAGGGCT
>DASVFK010000221.1:0-14261 GCA_036380095.1 Candidatus Angelobacter sp.
GGCATTATCGGCTTCCGCTGCCTTCGCGTTTCCGGCATCACGGCAGGAGGCAATCTTGGCATCTACGGCTTCGGCGCCGCCGGGCATGTCTGTATCCAGGTGGCGCGCCATTGGGGAACGAAAGTTTTCGTCTGCACGCGAGAAGAGAAGCATCGCCGCCTGGCGCTGGAACTGGGTGCAGTCTGGGCCGGCGCCGCAACGCAGGAGCCGCCGGAAAAGTTGGATGCTTCCATCATCTTCGCTCCCGCCGGCGAGTTGATCCCGCCGGCGCTTGCGGCCTTGCGCAAGGGCGGCACGCTGGTGCTGGGGGGCATCCATATGAGCGACATTCCGTCGTTCCCGTATGCCCTTATCTACAAGGAGCGTTCGATCAAAAGCGTGGCCAACAACACCCGCGACGACGGACGCGATTTCCTGCGTGTCGCCGCCGAGGTCCCAGTGCAGACGCAAGTGCAGGTGTTCAGCCTGCAGGAAGTCAACCGCGCTCTCAACGCGCTCAAACATGACGGCATCCGCGGCGCGGGTGTCATCCGAATCTAAGTGAGCCTATGTGATGGCCGTCACATCCGGCGTGTGGCGCGCCAGCGGAATATATTCCGTTGGCCTGTCGAGTGGCCCATTATGAAACCCATTCCGCCAAACGGCCTTTTGTTGATCGCCTGCGCTGCGGTGATCACCATGATTGTCTTCATGGGCGCAACGCATCCGCCCAGAGACGCCGTTCTGCAGGAGGGCAACGCGCAATCCCAGAACCAGAAAGACAAGAACTATGAGCGCCTGATCCCCTCCCTGCAGGGCGCGGACCTGTTCCGCTCCTATTGCGCTCCGTGCCATGGCGCAACCGGACGTGGCGATGGTCCGGTGGTTCCAGCTCTGAAGAATCCTGTCCCTGACCTGACCACCATCGCGCAGCGCAACAGCGGAAACTTTCCCGCGGCGCGCGTTCAGGACATCATCGCCGGCGATCACCAGATGGCTGCCCATGGGTCGCGCGAGATGCCCATCTGGGGACCCATCTTTCATCAAGTGGAGTATGACCGGGATTACGGCAACATTCGCCTGAAGAACCTGGTGGACTACATCAGGTCAATTCAACAGAAGTAAGCTCGGGTTACGGCTCCACAATCTGCCCGGCGGTCGCCTTCACGTGAATGGCCTGGAGGCTCGCGGCGTCCCAGCCTCCGCCCAGAGACTTGATCAATCCCACTGAAGTCACAAGCTGCTGGCCCAGCAGTTGCACGGCGAGGCGCTGGTTATCCAGAAGCGACTGCTCCGCGGTGATTACGTCAAGGTAAGTCACCAAGCCGCCGGTATAGCGATCGGTGGCGATCTTGAGCGCGCGCTGGGCGGCTTCCACCGCCTGCTGCTGCGTGGCCGCGGCCTGCGCCAGCACGCTCAGCCCGGAGAGATTGTCTTCCACATCTTGGAACGCGTTGAGCACCGTCTGGCGGTAGTTGGCCACGGACGTTCCGTAGGCCGACTGGGCAAAATCCACCTGCGCTTTTCTTCGTCCGCCGGTAAAGATGGCTTCCGTCACGTTCGCACCCAGGGCCCAGAACCCGCTTGGCGCGTTCAAGATCACGCCCAAGTCACCGCTCAGGAATCCGCCTGCCGCGTTGACGGCCAGGCTGGGGAAATATGCGCTCTTGGCCACGCCGATCTGCGCATTCTGCGCGGCCATCTGGCGCTCAGCCTGTGCGATGTCGGGACGCCGCTCCAGCACGTCAGAAGGCACACCCTGGGGGATCGCCGGAGGCGATAGCGTGAGAGGCTTTGCGGCAATGGCGAAGCTTGAAGCCGGCACCCCAACCAGCGCCGCGATAGCGTGCTCAAACTGCGCGCGCTGTCTTCGCAGCAATGTGGCTTGCGTTTTGGTGGCGTTGAGCTGTGTTTCCTGCTGCGCCACGTCCAGCCCGGAAGCAATCCCTCCGGCGTGGCGATTCTGTACCAGTTGCAGCGCCTTTTCCTGGAACTGCAGCGCGGAATCCACCACCGCGATTTCCGAATCCAGCTCCCGCAGGCTGAAGTAGTCAACCGCCAGCTCCGCCGTGATCACCAAGCGGGCGTTCTCCAGCGCAGCCGCCGAGGCCTGATACGCTGCGTTGGCGGATTCCACGCTCCGGCGCACGCCGCCAAACACATCCGGCTCCCAGCTCAGGTTGAAAGGGATGGTAAACACGTTTTGCGTGACCGCGGTCTTGGCCGGCGCACCGGAAGAAGTTGGCTGGTTTTGCGACGCCCGTGCGCGCTGCCCGGAGATGGCTGCGCTCATCTGCGGGAACAGTCCTGACTGGGTGATGCGCGCGGAAGCCCGCGCCTGTTCCAGTTGGTTGCGCGCGGCTTCAAGAGTCTGGTTCGCCTGCAGGGCCTGCGCTTCGTATTGCTCGAGCTCGCTGTCGCCGAAAAGGCCCCACCAGCTTCCTTTAGGAATGGAATCCTGGGGGCTGGCTACGCGCCACGGCGCCTGCTCCTTCCATGCGGGCGCGGCAGCAACATCAGGCCGGTGATAGTTAGGACCAGGCGTGCAGCCGCTCATGAATAGGAGAGCAACAAGAAGGGTTGCCGGCACTCGAGGTACGGCCGGGGAGAAGTTGGCCGGCTTCACGAGTGGGATGCGCCTCCAGCTTTCACGTTCACCTGTTGTCCTTCGTCCAGTGAGTCCGCGGGATTGACGACGATCTGGTCGTCGGCCTCAAGCCCGCCCAGGATTTCCACCTTGGTGCCGAAGTCGCGCCCGATGGTCACAGCCTTGAGGTGGACTTTGCCGTCGGGGCCGACTACCGCCACGCGGGGCCCTTCCGCGCGGAACAGCAGCGCGTTCACCGGAACAGAGATACGCGTGATGGCCACCGGCACGGCAAAGCGCACCTGCGCATAAGCGCCGGGCAGAAGGCGTCCGTTTTTGTTGGGCAGCTCAATCTCCATCAGCAGCGTACGCGTGGCCGGATCGATAGAGTCCGCCGTGCGCACCACTCTTCCGCTGAACTTTTGTCCGGGATATTCGCGCAGCTCGATTGCGGCGTTCATGCCTCTGCGGATGGAAGGCGCGTTCATCTGGGGAACGCTCACGAAAACCCGCAACGGGTCAACCTGGGCGATATCGAACAGCTCTTTTGCCTGTCCGGCGCTGCCGGCCGAGATGAGCGCGCCCACGTCAGTATTGCGCCGCGTGATCACGCCGGAAAACGGCGCGTAGATGTGTTTGAAAGATTCGAGCTGTTGCAGCCGGCGGACGTTGGCGTCCGCAGCGGCCAGGTTGGCCTGTGCCTGGGTGTAAGCGCTGGTCTGCTGGTCCGCTTCCTGCTGGGAAACCGAATCCGTCTTGCGCAAATTGTCCCAGCGCTCGGCAGAGGTTTTTGCCAGTTGCAACTGCGCTTCAATCTGCTGGCGCGTGGCCCGTGCCTGCATGAGTTCCTGGTCGATCTCCGGCGTATCGATCTCGGCCAGCAGTTCGCCTTTGTTCACGTGGCTGCCGATGTCTTTGCGCCAGCTCTGCAGGTAGCCATTGGTGCGCGAGTAGATGGAAGACTGCGCGTAAGGCTGGAGTTGCGCCGGCAGCACCAGTTCGTCGGACGCGGGTTCCGCGCCTGGCCGCGTGACGGCGACGGTCGGCACCGCCAGCTTCTCCGTCTCTTTGGCAAGCGCGCGACGTTCCGTCAGCCGCCGCGCCACGGAGAATCCTCCTGCCACCAACAGCACCACCAGGACCAGCAACGCCAGGCGCACACTGTGAGTCGTTCCCGGCGCCTGAGTTGCGCCCGCTGGCGCCGGCCGCTTTTCTTGTTCCGTGCCTTGTGTCATAAGCCTTAAGCCCTTGAATATACTTCCTGCGGCGCTTCCGCCACCGGTGATTCCTTTCCGCTTTTGCGCCCGTGCAGCACGCTAAAAACCGCAGGAACAAAGAACAGCGTGGCCACGGTGGCTACGATCAGCCCACCGATCACGGCGCGTCCCAGCGGAGCGTTCTGTTCGCCGCCTTCTCCAAATCCCAGCGCCATGGGCACCATGCCGATAATCATCGCCAGCGCGGTCATGATCACCGGACGCATGCGGATGTAGCTGGCTTCCAGGGCAGCTTGCGTCGCGTTCAGGCCCTCGGCCATGCGCTCGCGCGCAAGAGAAATCACCAGGATGCTGTTGGCTGTGGCCACACCCATGCACATCACTGCTCCGGTGAGCGAGGGCACATTCAGCGTGGTGTGCGTGAGCAGCAGGATCCAGACGATGCCGGCGAGCGCCCCGGGCAATGCCGTAATAATAATGAAAGGGTCCAGCCATGACTGGAAGTTCACCACGATCAGCAGGTAAACCAGCACGATGGACATGACCAGTCCAAACATCAGGCCGGTGAACGAAGTGCGCATGGTCTCCACCTGGCCGCGCAGCACGAGTTGCGCTCCCCGGGGGAGCTTCTTCTGGAATTCGTCTACGATCTGGCGCGTGTCGCGGGCCACTCCGCCCAGGTCGCGGCCCTGAACGCTGGCATACACATCCACCACGGGCTGGATGTTGTAGTGCGAAACCAGGGCGGGCGTCGTGGCCGGGGTCACGGTAGCGAGGTTGGCCAGCACCTGGGGCGCGGGCGCGCGCGGCGCATCGATCGGCGTATTCATCAGCGCCTGCAGCGAATCCACGCGGTATTCCGGCGTCTGCACGGCAACGCTGTACGTCACGCCGTTCTGAGGATTCAGCCAGAAGGTGGGCGAAGTCTGAAAACTGCCGCTCAATGAGACCAGCAGGTTTTGCGCCACGTCCCGCTGCTCCAGGCCGACCTGTTGGGCGCGGCTGCGGTCCACGTTCAGGCGAATGGCGGGAGCGTTCATCATCTGCTGCACGTGCACGTCCACGGCGCCGGGCACATGGCGCAGGCGGTTGGCCATCTGCTGTGCCAGATCATAATTCTGCGCCTGCGTCTTGCCGATGATCTGAATGTCAATGGGTGAAGGCAGGCCAAAGTTCAGGATCTGGCTGATGATGTCCGCCGGCTGGAAGAAAAACTCCACCCCGGGAAAGCGCCGCGGCAATTCCTCACGGAGATGCTTTACGTACTCATCGGTGGGCCGATGGTTTTCCTGATTGAGGGAGACCAGGATTTCGGCGTCTGAAGTGCCGATGGTGCCGCTGGTGCTGTAAGTGTTGTTGATGGAGCTGTAGGGCAGACCGATGTTGTCCAGGATGGTTACCAGTTCATTCTTCGGGATTTCCTGGCGCAAGAAATTCTCCACTTCGTCGCAGAGGCGCGCGGTCTCTTCGATGCGCAGCCCGGCGCGACCGCGCATGTGCAAGCGGAAGATGCCGGCATCCACCGAGGGGAAGAAGTCCTGCCCCAGGAAGAACACCAGTCCCATGGAGAGCACGCAGAACGCCAGGAAGCCCGGGATGAAGGCGCGGCGATGCTCGAGGCAAGCCGCCAGCGTGTTGTGGTAACGCTCGCGCACGCCGGCAAAGCCGCGCTCAAATTGCCGCTGGAAACGCTGGAGGGGCGCGAGAAGGCCGCGCGGCGCGCCGTGCTCTTCATGCTCGTGGCCGCGGAGCAAGTAGGCGAGCAAGGTGGGGACCAGCGTTCGCGAGAGCAGGTAAGAGGCCAGCATGGCGAAGACCACTGCTTCCGCCAGCGGCACGAACAGATATCTGGCCACTCCGGTAAGGAAGAACATGGGCACGAAGACAATGCAGATGCAGAGCGTGGAGACGAACGCCGGCACCGCGATTTGCGCCGCGCCTGCCAGAATGGAATCGGTCAGTTCCCGGCCCGAGGCAAGATAACGGTCGATGTTTTCAATGGTGACGGTGGCATCGTCCACCAGGATGCCGACGGCGAGCGCCAGCCCGCCCAGGGTCATGATATTCAGCGACTGCCCCAGCGCGCTCAGAAGGATCACGGAGCAGAGAATCGAAAGCGGAATGGAGATGGCGATGATCAGCGTGCTGCGCCAGTTCCCCAGGAACAGAAGGATCATCGCGGCGGTCAGGCAGGCCGCGATCAGGGCTTCCCGCATCACGCCGTTGATGGAGGCGCGCACGAACAGGGACTGGTCGAAGAGCGGCTTCATTACCACGTCGTCCGGCAGCGTGGGGGCTACTCGCTCGAGCGTGGCTTTGATGTTCTTGACGATGTCCAGGGTTGAGGCGCCGCCGTTCTTCATCACGGTGAGCAGGGTGCCGCGAACGCCGTCCTGGCGCACGATGTTGGTTTGTGGAGAAAAGCCGTCGCGCACGTGGGCCACGTCGCGAAGGTAGGTGGTGATGCCGTTCTCCGTCCGGATAGGCAGATTGTTGATATCGGCAAGCCGGTCCGGGCTGCCGTTCATCTGGACGGAATACTGCAACTCGCCGATTTTGGCCGTTCCGGCGGGCAGGATCAGGTTCTGTGCATTGACTGCGTTGACCACATCCACAGCGGTCAGTCCCTTGGCCTGGAGGGCCGCTGTCTCCAGGTCCACGGCCACCACGCGCTGTTTGCCGCCGTAAGGGAAGGGAATCGACGCGCCGGGAACAATGGTCATCTGCGGGCGCACGAAGTTCACCGAGATGTCGCCCAGCGTCTGCTCCGGCAGGGTCTTGCTGCTGATGCCCACCTGCATGATGGGCACGCTGGAAGCGGAATAAACGATAATCAGGGGCGGGTTGGTTCCGGCGGGAAGGTTGCGGACCGAGGTCTGCGAGATGGCCACCACTTGCGCGATCGCCGTTTGCAGATTGGCGGTCGGCTGAAAATAGACTTTTTCAATGGCGCGGCCATCCATGGCCTGCGTCTCAATGTGCTCAATATCGTTGACCAGGGTGGTAAGGCCGCGCTCCGTGTTGCTCACGATGCGGTCCGTCATCTCCTGCGCGGACATGCCGTTGAACTGCCAGATGATGCTGATGACAGGGATATTGATGTCCGGGAAGATGTCCACCGGAGCGCGCATGACCGCGATGGGGCTGAGAATCAGGATGAGCAGCGCCATCACGATGAATGTGTAAGGGCGCCGCAGCGCCAGAGCAACAATCCACATCTGCCAGGGGCCTCACTACTGTCGATTCGAGCGATGCCGGACGGGACAAGCGCGGTACGGCAGGGAAGCTTGTTCGGCCAGACTCAAGAACAATTCAGGAGCACCGCTATTTTAGCAGTGGAATCGTTTTTCTCTGAGCAGTTTAGCAGGTGTTTAACAGTTCTTTACCACTTTGCACAAGAACCCAAGCCTTACCACGGATAACACTGATTTACACGGATCAAGAAAATTCAATCACGACCGTTTTTAACTTGTAAATCCGTGTCATCTATGTTCATCCGTGGTGAGATTTGTTTTTTTGTGCAAAGCAGTTCTTTACTACTCTTCATGTGGCGCGATGCGGCGCATTTACAACGAACAGCTCAGCTCTGGACGTTATACGGGTATCGCAGCGCCGTGAATCAGTTTGGCCTCGTCACTGCACAGGAAAAGAATCACGTTGGCAATCTCCTCCGGCTTGGGCCACTGGGAAAAGTCAGCGTCGGGCATGGCGCGGCGGTTGGCTTCCGTATCGATGATGCTGGGAAGCACGGAGTTCACGCGCACGCCCTGGCCCTTCAAGGCGTTTTTCAGATCCTGGGCCAGGCAGTCAAACAGCGCCAGCGCCGCTGACTTGGATGCTGCATAAGCGGCCAGACCTGCAGGGTGATCAAGCGCGGCGCGCGCGGCGATGTTTACGATGGCGCCGCTGCCTTGCTTGAGCATCGCCGGAACAACGGCCCGCGCCAGCGCGTATCCCGAGTTCACGTTCAGGTTGACCATGAGCTGCAAGGTCTTCTGATCGGTCTCCCACAGCGGCTTTCCACCGGCAAAACCTCCGATGGTGTTCACCAGAACGTCCAGACGCCCGTAGCGCGCCGTGATGGCGTCCACCAGGTTGCGGCAGGCGGCTTCGTCGGTGGCATCGAGCGGCAGGAGTTCCAGGTGGGCGTGGTCGCCCACGGCATCGTGCAGGGCGTCCGCTTCGTCTTTCTTTATGTAGGTGGCAATCACGGATGCGCCTTCATGCAGAAAAGCCAGGGTCACAGCCTTGCCCAGGCCGCCGGTGCCGCCGGTGATCAGGGCGATCTTGTTGGAGAAGCGGTTGGTCATTATTGCCTCCGATGGACTCATTAAGAAGTTATCGCAGATTCACGCCGTTGATCGCGATTGATTCACAGCCCCTGCGTTGATAGCGCACAGGGAGTTTTCAGCTGTGGCGTTGTGGGTCAGCCTAACAGGCAAGAGACTTTCCACCCGGCTTTAACATGAAGGTTCCACCTGGCTTTAGCCTCTGCAGGTATCAGGGCATGGCTTTAGCCGTGCCGTCTGAGGGCCGAAAAATTATCCGGCTTCAGCCGCTGCTGCTTTTTGTTTTTTCAAATATGCTGAACTGTAAGGGAACTTTTCCGGCGAATCTACGAGGCCTCCCTTAACAAGGTTCTGATGGATGTACTCTCGATGCTGAAGAAAGCTTTGCCGGTTGGTGATCCGCACTTCTGAAAAACCCTTTTGCCATATCTCACCTTGGTAGCCCAGCTCCTTTTTGGCTCTGTATGAAAAGCTGCCTTTCACAAACTGCATGGCTTTTTCAACGGACATCATGCTATCGAGCGTAAGCAACAGGTGGATGTGGTCAGGCATGATGACGAAGTCATGGACAGTCAACCGGCCTGCATTCATGTTTGTCCGAAGCACGTCGATCAACAATGTCGCGAGACGCTCCGATTGCAATATGTGACGCCCTTGAATCGCTTTAGATGTAGTAAAAAACGTGCGCGAGATGCCGCGTACGGAATTTTCTTTGGAGGTTCTTGCTGGAATTGCCATGCTTGCAGCGGCTAAAGCCGGCCCTTTCTCTTACGTTTAGCGGCACGGCTAAAGCCATGCCCTGATACCTACAGAGGCTAAAGCCAGGCGGGCTGGAGCCTCGTTATTGGATCCAATGTGTCACTTCGCGGAGAATTGTAGCCACTCTGTCTGGCGAATGCAAGACGAAACCGCTTGAGAGCCTGGGCAAGAGAACTGGTCTGGCAACTGGGTGAGGCGGCAGCTGGAAAAGCGACGAGCTTGACTGCTACCGCAGATAAAACAGGCGCGCACTCCCCACCGAATAAAGCAGACGCTCACTCCCACAGAACAAAACAGGCGGTCACTTCACACCGATATGCACACCCATGTGTTATGCTTCGCGGTCACACTCGCACCCAATTGGGTATCATAAATAAAGCAGTGAAACTCACGAAGCGAAACATCCTTATCATCATTCTCCTGCTCGCCGGCGTGGGGATCTTTGCCGCCTTCCAGCTAAGAGGCAAGGGGCCTGTGCAGTACTACACCGCCAGAGTCGAAATGGGCGAGATCAAGCAGGTGGTGGAAGCCACGGGCACCATCAACGCTGTCACCACTGTGCAGGTGGGCTCGCAGGTTTCCGGGACCATCGCTCGCCTCTACGTGGATTTCAATTCCCACGTGAAGAAGGGCCAGTTGATCGCGCAGATTGACCCGGCCCTGTTTCAGGGTGCGCTGTCGCAGACAAAAGCCGACTTGGCCAATGCGCGCGCAAACCTGGCAGTAGCGGTGGCCAATACGGCCAAGGCCAAGGCCAACGATGTCCAGATGCGGGCCGACTACGAGCGCAATCTGGGTCTGAGCAAGCAGGGTGTGATCAGCCAGCAGGCGCTCGATCTGGCCAAAGCCAATGCCGATAGCGCAGTGGCGCAGGTTTCCGCCGCGCTGGCGGCGGAAGAGCAGGCGCGCGCCCAGGTCATGCAAAAGGAAGCCGCGGTCCAGGTGTCGCAGACCAACCTTGACTACACCACGATCCATGCGCCGATCGATGGCACGGTGGTTGCACGCAACGTTGATGTGGGCCAGACCGTGGCTGCGTCATTGCAGGCGCCCACCCTTTTCACCATCGCCCAGGACCTGACCAAGATGCAGGTCTACGCCAAGACTGACGAATCGGACGTGGGCCAGATTCGCGCCGGGCAGCAGGTGTCGTTCAAAGTGGACGCTTATCCCCGCGACACCTTCACCGGCACGGTCTCACAGGTGCGCATGAATTCCACCGTGGTGCAGAACGTGGTGACCTATGACACCATCGTTGACTTCAACAATACCGAGCTGAAGCTTTTCCCCGGCATGACGGCCTACGTGAGCATCCCGGTGGCTACGGCGACAAATGTGGTCAAGGTCCCCAATGGCGCACTGCGTTACAAGCCTGAACTGGCGGCGGAAGAAGTACGCGCGCTCTACCAGAAATACGGAATTCCTGAAGCTGCCGGCCCGCGGGCGCAGACGGCAAAAAAGAATGGCGAAACGCCCGCACCTTCACCGCAAGGGGCAGCAACTCGGAAGGCCGGCGGGGCGAACGGAGCAGCGGCGGCTGAAGGCCAGACGCCCAAGTTCGATACGCAAGTGGTGTGGAAGCTCATGGCCGATAAGTCGCTCGAGCCAGTGCGCATCAAGACCGGCATCACCGATCACACCTACACCGAAATGGCCCAGGAGTTGAACGGCAACCTGCAATCCGGTGATGAGCTGATCACGGGAATCGCCCAAGGCAAGACTTCCTCCGCGCCGCGCATCGGCGGTCCTGGAGCTCCACGCGGCCGTTAGCAGACTCATGGATGCCCGCGTTGCCAACTCGCTAGCCGCTCCTGAAACGCAGAAGGACCGGACTGGTCAAGAGCAAGTCATCATCCAGGCCCGCGACATCCACAAGATCTATCAATTGGGCGAGACCCAAGTGCACGCCTTGCGCGGCGTGTCTGTGGAGGTGAAACAAGGGGAGTTTGTGGCCATTATGGGGGCAAGCGGCAGCGGCAAATCAACGTTTATGAACATACTCGGCTGCCTGGATAAGCCCACTTCCGGCACTTACCTGCTGGAAGGCATCGACGTCTCGCAGATGGACAAGAAAGCGCTGGCGGGGATTCGCAATCGCAAGATCGGTTTTGTTTTTCAGGGTTTCAATCTGCTGGCGCGCACCACCGCGCTTGAAAACACAGAGCTGCCCACGCTCTATGCCCGCATTGATAAAGCCGAACGCCGCCGTCGCGCCATGGAAGCGCTGAACCTGGTGGGCCTGGGCGACCGGGTGGACCACTTTCCTTCGCAGCTTTCCGGTGGACAGCAGCAGCGCGTTGCCATTGCCCGCGCCCTGGTCAACCGGCCCTCGATCCTGCTGGCGGATGAGCCCACGGGCAATCTCGACAGCCGTACCTCGGTTGAAGTGATGGAAGTATTGCAAGCGCTCAATCGCCAGGGGTTGACGATCATCCTGGTCACGCACGAGCATGACATCTCCCAGTTCACCAAACGCAGCATTGTTTTCCGCGACGGCAAGATCAGGCGCGACGAGCCCGTCGCCCGGCCGGCCGATGCCGCGGAAGTGCTGAAGACCATGCCGGTGATTGAAGAGTAGCTTATGGACCTGATTTCCACATTGCGGGTGGCGTTTCGCGCGCTGGCGCGCAACAAGCTGCGCTCCGCCCTGACCATGCTGGGCATCATCATCGGCGTGGGCGCGGTGATCGCCATGGTGGGAATCGGCCAGGGCGCGGACCAGACCATGCAGCAACAGATCGCCAACCTGGGATCCAACATGCTGTTTGTCAGCGCCGGGTCGAGGAACTTGGGCGGCCTTCATCTGGGCTGGGGCGCCACCAAAACCCTGGTACGCGATGATGTTGCCGCCATGGTCAAAGAATGTCCGGCGGTGGCAGCCGCAGCGCCCGGCGCGGGCGCCACGGCACAGGTGGTTTACGGCAATGACAACTGGGGCACCCGCATCACCGGCACCACGCCGGAGTATTTTGATATTCGCACCTGGGCGTTCCAAGGCGGCACGAGCTTTACTCCGGACGACGTGACCAACGCATCCAACGTGGCTGTCCTGGGAGACACGGTCCGCAAGAACCTGTTTGCCTCAACTGATCCGGTGGGCAAGACCATTCGCGTCGGCAACCTGCCCTTCATGGTGGTTGGCGTTCTCGTTCCCAAAGGGCAATCGCCCGCCATGAATGAGGACCAGGACGATATCATCATCGTTCCCTTGACCACACTGCAAAAAAAGATTACCGGCCAGACCTGGCTGCGCTTTGTGATGGTCTCCGCCCGATCGCGCTCGGCCAGCTACGCCGCGCAACAGCAGATTGAGGCGCTGCTGCGCGACCGGCATCGCATCCGCGAAGGTGAAGACAACGACTTTGCGGTGCGCAACCTTGCTGACATGGCCGACCTGGCTTCTGAAGCCAGCAGGGTCACCACGCTGGTGTTTGGCTCAGTGGCCGGAATTACGCTGCTGGTGGGCGGAATCATCATCATGAACGTGATGCTGGTCTCGGTAACAGAGCGCACGCGCGAGATCGGCATTCGCATGGCCATCGGCGCCACGGAAGCCGACGTGCAGCGCCAGTTCCTGATTGAGGCGGTTGTGATGAGCCTGATCGGCGGCGCCATTGGCATCGTGTTTGGTGTGGGTCTCTCTTTCATGATCTCCTCCACCTTCGGTTGGCCCATTCTGATTTCCGGCGCAGCGATTGGGGCCGCTGTGGCGGTGGCCGGGGCCATCGGGATATTTTTCGGATACTACCCGGCGCAGAAAGCGGCGCGGCTGGACCCGATCGAAGCGCTGCGCTACGAATGAGTACCTGGCGATGAATTTTTCCACAATTCTCCGTGAAGCAATGCAGGCGCTGAGCCGCAACCGCATGCGCACGATCTTGTCCGTGCTGGGCATCATCATGGGCGTGGGATCGTTTATCTGCGTGGTGGCCCTGGGCAGCGCGGGCTCCAGCCGGGTGGAAACGCAACTGGCCAACGTGGGCGACAACCTGATCTGGGTGGAAGCCGGCAGCCGGGCGCGTAGCGGTGTGCGCATCGGCAGCCGCGGCATCAAGACCCTGACCGTGGGCGATGGCCGCGCCGTGCTGGAACAAGTTCCCGGAGTCAAGAGCGCTTCGCCCAACGTGGATGGGCGCATCCAGGCCATTTACGGCAACCTGAACTGGGGCACGCAGTATCGCGGTGTGAGCCCGGAGTATTTTGAGATCCGCAAGTGGGAGGTCGCCCGCGGTGGCGCCTTCACTCAAGACGATATGGACGTGAACGCGGCGGTCTGCGTGCTCGGCCAGACTCCCGCCACCAACCTCTTCGGCGATGAAGACCCCTTGGGCAAGACCATCAACATCAAGGCCGTGCCCTTTAAAGTGATCGGCGTGTTGAAGGCGCGTGGATTTTCCGCCACCGGACAGGACCAGGACGATTTCATTGTCATGCCGCTGACCACCGCACAAAAGCGCATCACGGGAACCGAGTGGCTGGATGATATTTATTTCTCCGCCAAGTCCCGGGTGGAAATTCCGGAAACAACCAAGGAGATCACCGGGCTGTTGCGGGAGCGGCATCACCTGCACGCGGGTGACGACGATGATTTCAATATCCGCACCCCGGAGGAGCTGATTCGCGCGCAGCTCGCCGCGGCCAACATCTTTACGCTGCTGCTGGCGAGCGCGGCCGCGCTGTCATTGCTGGTGGCCGGCATCGGCATCATGAACATCATGCTGATTTCGGTCACGGAGCGGACGCGGGAAATTGGCATCCGCCTGGCCGTTGGCGCCACGGAGGGCGATATTCAGCTGCAGTTCTTGAGTGAAGCCGTGGTCATGAGCCTGGTGGGCGGGACTCTGGGAGTGCTAGCGGCCGTCTTTGGATCATTCCTGCTACAGAGCACCCTGCATTGGGACGTGCTGCTCTCGGGCCGGATCATGGCAGTCGCCGGCCTATTTGCCGTGGGCGTGGGCACGTTTTTTGGATACTATCCTGCGCGTCGCGCAGCGAGGCTCGATCCCATCGAGAGCCTGCGCTACGAGTGATTGTGAGACGCATGGATTATGTGGTTTGTGGTGCAAGAAGATGTTTTGTGAGTTTGACAGCGCATTAGACAAGGGGGCGCTGGTTGAAATTCCCTGAATCCCCGCCCCAGCCCGCGAAAACCGCGCGGGCCGGGGACCCCGCATGGCGAAGGACAGTCGCTCGGGGTCCTTCGACGCGCCTTTAGTCCCCTTCGCCAGCTCAGGGTCCTGCGGGCTTGCTCAGGATGACAGCGGTTGAACGTGATCATTCCCGCAACAAGGCTAATTGCCAACTGCTAATTGCCAATTGCTCTTTTTCACGCCGCCTTTTTCTCCGGCTCCTTGATGACCAGTACGGAGCAGGTGGCGCCGTGGACCACGCCTTCCGCCACGCTGCGATGGAAGAACTTGGCTACTCCCT
>DASVFK010000222.1:0-11061 GCA_036380095.1 Candidatus Angelobacter sp.
GCGGACATCACTTCCGGAATCTGTTCCAGAGGACGCTTCTCGCGCACGCGGACGTTCTTGATGGTCTGGGGAAATACTTTGAGATCAGCAACCAGTTCGGCCAGCGACTTGCCGCTGCGGCTGACCACGCCAAGCACATGCAGCGCGGTGAGCAGGCCGTCGCCGGTGGTGGCTTCGCGGGAGAGAATGATGTGGCCGGACTGTTCGCCGCCCAGCACGGCGCCGGTCTTCCGCATCTCCTCGAGAACGTATTTATCGCCGACGGGAGCGCGGAGCATCTTGATGCCTGACTGGCGCAGCGCAATCTCCAGACCCATATTGGACATGGTGGTGGCCACCACGGTGTCCTGCGCAAGTTCGCCGCGCTCTTTTAACTCGCGTGCCAGCAGCAGCATGACGGCGTCGCCATTGACGACTTTGCCGGTGGCATCGGTGAACAGGGCGCGGTCAGCGTCGCCATCAAAGCAGATGCCGAGGTTGGCCTTGCGCTCAACCACCTCGCGGCCCACGACTTTCGGATGCAACGCCCCGCAATTCTCGTTGATGTTGCGGCCGTCGGGCTTGTTGTGGGTAAAGTCCGCGCGCAGGCCGCAGCGCGTGAAGACCTCAGGCGCAACCGCGCTGGCTGCCCCGTTAGCGCAATCCACCACGGCCTTCAAGTTTTCCGCGCCCGCAACCGGCTGGGCCAGCCAGTCCACGTAAGCCGCGCGCAGATGCGCGTCTCCCGGAAGAGAATGTTCACCAGCCGGCGCAAGGCGGGGATCACTCACGGTGTTCAGCAGAGCGAAAATCTCGCTTTCAGTCTCCAGTTCCGTCTGGTCAGCCAGCTTGTAGCCATCGGGGCCAAAGACCTTGATGCCGTTATCGCGCCAGGGATTGTGCGAGGCGGAAATCACCACCCCGGCCGAGAAGCGCTGGGTGTGAGTGAGGTACGCAATGCCGGGCGTGGTGATGACTCCGGCGCTCTCTCCCACCACGTTGGCCATGCGCAGGCCGGCGGCGAGCGTCTCAGCCATCCAGGCACTCGATTCCCGCGTGTCCTGGCCGATGACGACGCGCCGGGGGCCTGCCGGCAGATGGTCGCCTAGCGCGCGGCCGATAGCGAAGACCGTCTTCTTGTCGAGCGGATATTCGCCGGCCACGCCGCGAATGCCGTCAGTTCCAAAGAGTTTGCGCAAAGGGCACCGTGATCTTTTGTATCACAGATGAACCACTCCGCCGGAGCGGGCGGCTGTCCCGGCGGAGACAGCGCGCCCGTTGGATTTCCGGCGGAATATCCAAGATGCCCAGGCAGGTCTCCACGGCCTGACTCACTCTGTGCTGCCGTTTCCCGGGGGACGTCACCGCGACGTTCGTGGAAGGAAACGAGCAGCAGCCAGGCCGCGGAGACCGCCTGTGTGGCGCCGTCCAGCAAGGTTGCGTTGGGGCCGCCTGCGCGGTTTTTCGCAGGCCGTGGCCCGGGAGCTATAGGGCGCAACCGGCGGTGATGCTGGACAACCTGGTGGTAGCTTTTCATTGCCGGCCTTCCAGCGTGATGACGTTCTTGCGGGCCGGTAATGTCTTCATGACTTTTTCCTGATATTCGGCCCACCAGCGCGCGAAAGCCACCGGGCAGGAGGGTCCGCTGATGATGACTGCTGCGCCATTCGGCGCCGCGCTCGTGCACACTTCTTGAGCGCTGACCGGGTCCATCTCCATCTGCGTGTTGTTCTCTGTGTGTGTCATGGTCTATTTCTCTCCGTTGCTGTCCTTTTCCCCGCCGGTGTTACTGTTCGGCCTCAACCGTCTGGGCTGCTCCGGCCGCTGCGGCCACCTGGAGTTCGCCGCCGTTCGTCACCTTGGCTGCGAGCGTGGTGTTGGCGGCAGGCGCAAAGACCCTGGCGATCAGCTCATCGCGCTGGCGGCGGATGGTGACCGCATCGCCCACCTGCACGCGGCTGTAAAGGTCTTCCACATCCGCCTTGCCCATGCGGAAGCAGCCGTGCGAGGCCGCTTTGCCGATGGAGCTGGGCACGTTGGTGCCGTGGATGCCGTATCCCTTCAGGCTCAGCCCCATCCAGCGGGTGCCCAGGGGATTGTCTTTGCCCGGGGCGATCTCTGTGCCTTCATGCCGGTACGTGGGATCTTTGGCGTGATTGATCACGCTGAAGTCGCCTTCGGGGCTGGGTGTGCCGCGCGCGCCCACGGCGATGGGGTAGGTCTTGACGACTTGACCATCTTCCATCAGGGCGAGACGGCGGTCGGCGATGCTGATGACGATCTGGCGGGTGTGGCCGTTCTTGTTCTTGGCGGGCTTCTGCGCCGGAAGCTGCGCGGCCTGCTGTTCCGCAGCGACTTCGTCGTTCGTGGAGGCGGGCGCAACGATTTGTTGTGCAGTTGCGGCAGTAGAGTTCGACCGACCCGCGATCGTCGCCGCATCCTTCAGGACTTGTGGCTGCGAAGTTGAAGCCGGAGACGCTGGAGTTTGAGAAGCTGAAGGTTGAGGTCTTGCTGGTTGCGCGACTGATGTTTGAGTTGGAGCGATGGAGTTTTCCATACGCGCCATTTCAAGCTGCCGGCGCTGAGTGACCGCGTGCCGCGCTTCGGCCGCCACATACAGACCGCCTGCCAGGACCACAACCGCCGCCGCCACTGTTCTTACCGGGATTCCAACGAGCCGCCGCATCGTCTTGCTCCTCTCTGAACTTGCACCGGTACAAAAAGCATGGCGGCGGCCAAGCGGTTCCTTGTTTTATATCAATGACTTAGAGGCATTGGATGTCAGGCGAATGTGGGTGGGGAAAGACGCTGTGTACGGCGTGACACAAGACTTAGCAGGCTTAAGCCGCCTTGCTGGTCTCGTTCAGGGCCAGTACAGCGAGTTCCAGGCGGTCGCGGGAGCCGGTTTTGGTGAAGATGCTTTGCAGATGGCGCTTGACCGTGTTTTCACTGATGTTGAGGGCGGCGCCGATGTCCTTGTTCTTGAGGCCGCGGGCCACGTGGAAGGCGATCTGCTTTTCCCGCTCGGAAAGCCGGGCCAGGCTGGTTGCTGGGCCGCGCGTTTCGGCCGTCATGGTGGCCAGCACCTGCTGGGCAAGCTCGTCAGAAAAGGCGAGGTCGCCATTGGCCACGGTGCGGATGGCGGCGAAGAGCTTCTCCGGACCGTCGCTCTTCAAGACCAGGCCGCGGGCGCCGAGCTTGACCGCCTGGGCGTAATCGAGTTCGCTGTCTGACCCGGTGAGTACCACGGAGGCCACGCGGCTGCCGGCTCGGTCGAGCGTGCGCAGGACTTCAAAACCATCAGCCTGGGGCATGAACAGGTCCAGCACCAGCACGTCAGGATGGAGGTCGCGGACCATGACGAGCGCTTCCTGGCCGTTGGCAGCGCGGCCTGCCACTTCGAGATCGGGTTCGCTGGCGAGCAACTGCGCCAGCGATTCGCGCAGCACGGCATGGTCATCGGCGATCACGACTTTGATGCGGCGCTTGGACGAGTCTCCCATATTCGGCCCCATAGGCTTTTTTAGATGCAATCCAAAGCACAATCAACTGCCTGCACCTTAGGAAACCTGGAAGGCCCCCGGTTTCGTGGTATATTCCACCCTTGACGCCCCCGTAACGCTCGAGAAAACGGAGTTTCCGGTTTGACGATTGACGAAGAGCTTTCCCTGCTGGAAGACCATGTGCGCCGGCTGAAAGTGGAATATGACATCTTCTTCGGAGGCGGATCAAAAAAACCTCCGGCAGAAATCGAGTGGAAGGTCAGGAACCTGCTGAAGAAGTTTTCCGACGGCAGCCGGATGAACTACACGCAGCGTTTTCGCTTCTCCACCGTCCAGCAGCGATACGCCCTCTACAACACGCTGTGGCAGCAGAAACTCCAGATCAAGGAAGAGGGGTATCGCCGCCCCCAGGATGCCGTTCTTGGAATCCAAGGGCTGCGTTCGGGCGAAGAACACCAGGCGGAAAGCGCCATGAAGCTCCACGGCGATACCACAGGAGGCAAGCCATTCAGCGTCTCGTGGTCTGATCCGCAGAGCGAGGGCGCCAAGGTGGAAGAACTCTTCCGCGCGCTGGCCGAGGCGCGCAAGGCAACCGGCGAGAAAAGCACGGCGAGTCTGGATTCGTTCAGGAAGTTCGTGGCGCAGAAAACCAAACAGCTGCGCAAAGAATATGAATGCAGCACGGTGGAGTACGCCGTGGAACTGCAGGGCGGCCAGGTGAAACTGAAGGCCAGGCCGAAGTGAACCAATCGCCGAGATCCCACCCCAACGAGCCAAAACCGGGCTCGTCGGGGGCCCCGAGATCGCCGGAATCGCCGACATCGCCGTGATCGGACAATCGTGACAGCCAAGGGCGCAACACCTTGGACAGGTGGAATGCTAGCAGTGGTCCTCGCATCGTGAAGGAACTGACCAACCCGACTTGGATCAAGGTGAAGGCACTTCTCTTTCTCGCCCTCGGGCTGTTGTCTGGCTGGCTGGTACTTGCAGACCGTCTCTCGCTGAGAGTTGGCGTGCTACTCGCGATAACGGTTTGGAGCTTTTGTCGAGCCTATTATTTTGCTTTCTATGTGATCGAGCACTACGTGGATTCGGCGTATCGTTTCTCCGGGCTACTCTCCTTTTGGCGATACTTGTGGCAACAAAAAAGGAAACAATCCCTCAATTTTCCGTCCGATCATCAAGCGCCGAGTTCATAGAACTCCAGACGGCTTGAGGTCATTAAGGACGCCTTTGTGGCTTTGGGCATTCTTGGGTGGCGGCTTACTCCCGGTTTGCAGTCTGCTCCGTGCGGCTGGTACCTTATTCCTTAATCCTTCCTGCCGCGAGGAACGACCGTGCCCAAAATCCAACGTGCTGTACTCAGCGTCACTGACAAGACCGGACTGGTGGAGTTTGCCCGCAAGCTGGCCGAGCTGAAAGTCGAGCTGGTTTCAACCGGCGGGACCGCCAAGCTGTTGCGCGAGTCCGGCATCGCCGTGAAAGACATCTCCGAACTCACCGGCTTTCCGGAGATGATGGATGGCCGCGTGAAGACGCTGCATCCCAAGGTTCACGGCGGCATCCTTCAGGTCCGCGGCAATCGCAGTCACGTGGCGGCGGCGCGTGAGCACGGCATCCAGCCCATCGACATGGTCGTGGTCAATTTGTACGCCTTCGAGAAAACCGCCGCCACTCCCGGCATACACTTCAACGACCTGGTTGAGAACATCGACATTGGCGGGCCCTCCATGGTGCGCTCGGCTGCCAAGAATTTTCGCGACGTGACCATCGTCACTTCGCCCGACGACTACGCGGCGATCGCGCAGGAGATGATTGCTTCCGGCGGTGAAGTCAGCCTGCCAACTCGCTGGCGCCTGGCGCAAAAGGCCTTTGCCACCACGGCGGCTTATGACAGTGCGATCGCAACCACGCTGGCCCGCATCGGGATGGAGGACAGCGAGTTTAGGATGCTGAAGGAGCCGAGCGGCTTCCCGGCGGTGCTGCGCCTCAACTTCAGCAAAGTGATAGACCTGCGCTACGGCGAGAATCCGCACCAGCGCGCAGCCATGTATTCGGACGGTTCCGGAGCAGGCGTGGCCAACGCGCGGCAACTCCAGGGCAAGGAGCTTTCTTACAACAACATCGTCGATCTGCAAGCGGCGTGGGACCTGGCGCAGGAGTTTGACGAGACGTTCTGCGGCATCATCAAACACACCAACCCCTGCGGTGCCGCTACAGGCAAGACGCTGCGAGAAGCTTATCTGCGCGCGCTGGAGGCCGATCCAGTCTCTGCATTCGGCGGCGTGATTGGTCTGAACCGCGTGGTGGATGGAGACGCGGCGGAGGAGATCGCCAAGCTGTTCGTGGAGGCCGTGGCTGCTCCCGGATTTGAGCCGGCGGCGCGGGAAAAGTTTGCCGCCAAGAAGAACCTGCGTCTGCTGGAAGTTAAACCCGCAGCTCCCAAATTCGTGCTGAAGGATGTTTCCGGAGGAATGCTGGCCCAAGATCCTGACATCCGGCCGCTGACTCCGGCTGACCTGAAGATCGTCACACAGCGACAGCCAAGCGAAGAAGAGATGCGGGCGCTCAAGTTCGCGTGGAAGGTGTGCAAACACGTAAAGTCCAATGCAATTCTTTACGCTCGCGAGGGCCAGACGGTGGGTGTGGGCGCGGGGCAGATGTCGCGCGTGGATTCATGCAAGATTGGCGCCATGAAAGCGATCTTACCCTTGAAGGGTACAGTTGCTGCGTCAGACGCATTTTTCCCGTTTCCGGACGGGGTGGAGGAGATTGCACGCGCCGGCTCATCGGCCATCATCCAGCCTGGAGGGTCCGTGCGCGACCAGGAAGTGATCGCCGCCGCTGACCGGCTTAATTTGGCCATGGTGCTCACGAGTGTGCGTCACTTCCGTCACTAGATAAAGAAGTGTTATTCCCGCAAAATTCCGGCCCTTCGGGGATAGAATTAGTGAATAAGGGTCGGCTCCCGCAGGCTGCTCTTCAGCATCCAAGTAAAAGGGTCAATCGGTTTTCACCTTATGAATTTCTGTCACGTTCGCACTCTACTGCTCAGCCTGGCACTGGCTGCACCGTTCATGCTCACAGCGCAGGAAAAGAAGCCTGCCGTTCCGCCCCAGGGGAAGCAGCCGCAGTCGCAGGCGCAGGCCAAGGAGCCCAATCGCGCTGACGCCTACTACCATTTCGCCCTCGCCCACATGTACGAAGAGATGATGGCGATGTACGGCCGGTCAGAGTACGCGAACAAGGCCATCGAAGAATATAAGCTTGCCATCCAGAACGACCCTTCTTCAGAGTTCCTGAACGCCGGACTGGCGGAGTTATACGCTCGCACCGGCCGCATCCGCGATGCCGTACTGGAAGCCCAGGAGATCCTCAAGCGCGACCCCAACAACCTGCAGGCGCACAAGCTGCTGGGCCGGATTTATCTGCGGTCGCTGGGCGATATGCAGGGCGGCACGCAATCGCGTGAAGTGCTCAAGCTGGCCATCGAGCAGTATGAGGCCATGGTCCGCATCGAATCCAAGAACCTTGACAACCATCTGCTGCTGGGCCGGCTTTACGTCCTGAACAAGGACTATTCCAAAGCGGAAGGCGAATTCAAAGCGGCCGTCGCGCTCGACCCTGGATCTGAAGAAGCGGTGAGCAACCTGGCGTACCTCTACAACGAAGAGGGTGACAACAAACGTGCGGCGGAAGTGCTGTCTTCGGTCCCTGAACCGCGGCGCACGGCCAAGATGTATTCGGCGCTGGGTTTCACGTATGAGCAGCAGAAGGACTACAAGAACGCCATTGAGGCCTACAAGAAAGCCCTGGTGCTGGACAAAGAAAATCTGGACGCGATGCGCGGCCTGGCCCAGAACCTGACCAATGACAACCAGATGGAAGCGGCGCTGAACCAGTGGCGCATGGTGCAGGAAGCTGATCCGCAGGATCCTCAGGCCTCGCTGCGCGTTTCCGAGATTTATCGCCGCATGGGCAAGTTTGACCTGGCCATGGAGAACCTGAAGAAGGCCCAGTCCATGGTGCCGGACGCGCTGGAAGCCTCTTACAACGAAGCGCTGATCCTCGAGGCCCAAGGCAAGTTCGATGAGTCGGCCGCGGTCCTGCAAAAGCTGGTGACGCGCACCACTTCGCCGGACGGCAATTACAACGCCGGCGAACGCAACAATCGCGCGCTCTTCCTGGAGAAACTGGGTTCGGTTTATCGCCAGGGCGGCAAGACGCAGCAGGCGCTGGATACCTTCCGCAAGATGATCGATCTGGGCGGCGAAGAAGCGTCGCGCGGCTACCAGGAGATCATTGATCTCTATCGCGACCAGAAGCAGTGGCCGGAAGCCAACCGCGCCGCGGAGGAAGCCGCGAAGAAGTTCCCGGAAGACAAAGACCTGAAGCTGATCCTGGCGCAGCAGATGGCGGACTCGGGAAAGGCGGAAGAGGGCATCCAGCTGGCCAAGGGCCAGATCAAGGGCGGCGCGGAGAACCGCATTGCCGACCGGGCAACGTGGGTAGCGCTTTCCCAGATCTATGCACGCCTCAAGCGCTGGAAAGAGGCGGAAGACGCACTGGCCCAGGCGGAAAAACTGGCGGTGAAGCCGGAAGAAAAAGAGTATGTGCTGTTTGTGTACGGCTCCATGTACGAGCGGCAGAAGAAATATGACCAGGCGGAGCAGGCCTTCCGCAAAGTGCTGCAGATGGACTCGAGCAACAGCATGACGCTGAATTACCTGGGCTATATGCTGGCTGACCGCAACATGCACCTGGAAGAGGCCCTGAGTATGATCAAGCGCGCGGTGGAATTGGAGCCGCAGAACGGCGCTTATCTGGATTCACTGGGCTGGGTGTATTTCCGGCTGGGGAACTTTGATCAGGCGGAAGAGAACCTGCGCCGTGCCGCGGAAAAACAGCCCAACGACGCCACCATCCAGGACCATCTGGGCGAACTTTACGCGCGGACCGGCAAGCTGAAGATGGCGGCCATGCACTGGGAACGCGCGCTCAGCGAGTGGAACCGCTCCGTGCCCGCCGACGTGGACCAGCAGGACGTAAGCCGCGTGCAAAAGAAGCTGGAATCCACCAAGGTGAAGATCGCGCAGCAACAAACGCAGACAAAGTAAATCGGGTCATCGGGAGACCGGACCATCGGGCCATCCGACGGCCAGTGCAATGCGCAGTTCAGATCACCCGATCACCCGATGTACCGATCACGGATCCTGCACTCGTCCCAGCCGGCCCAAATTTGGACACCCTCATCTTCTCCAGTCAGTTAGACTCATACCATGCAAGCTCCCTACGCTTATCGCGTAGAAGAAAGCCGTGGCCGGCGGTATCCCGAGCCAGCGCATCCCTACCGCAATGACTTCCAGCGGGACCGCGACCGCGTGGTCCACTCGCGCGCCTTTCGCCGGCTGGAGAACAAGACCCAGGTTTTCACCAAGCGATACTCTGACCATTTTCGCAACCGGTTGACGCACACGATTGAAGTGGCGCAGATCTCGCGCACCATCGCCGCCGAATTGGGACTGAATGAAGACCTGGTGGAAGCGCTGGCCCTGGCGCATGACGTCGGCCATCCGCCGTTTGGCCATGCGGGCGAGCGCATGCTCAACGAGATCATGCAGCGCCACGGCGATTCCTTTGACCACAACCTGCACGCCCTGCGCATGGTGGAACAGTTCGAGCAGCGCTATGCGGATTTCCCCGGCCTGAACCTGACCTTTGAAGTCCGCGAGGGGATCGTGAAGCATTCGCGCGACTACTCTGCCAATAAGTACCCGCAGCTTGCCGAGTACCTGCTCGATCTGCGTCCGCCGCTGGAAGCTCAGTTGATCGACCTGACGGACGAGATTGCATATTCCACCGCCGATCTCGATGACGGCGTGGAATCGCTGGTGCTCTCCCGCGAACAAGTCCGGGAAGGCGTGCCTTTGTTCGCTGCCCTCTATGGAGAAGTGGAGAAGCTCTATCCCGGCGCGCCGGAGAAGCTCAAGTTCAATGAGACGCTCAAGCGCGTGCTGGACCGGCTGGTCAGCGATCTCATCTCCAACAGCCGCCAGGCGATCAAGCAGTCCGGAGTGAATTCGGCTGACGAAGTGCGCCGGCTCCCGCAGCGGCTTGTCGCTTTCAGTGCGGAGACGGACCGCGAACGCCGGCAGATCAAGACGTTCCTCTATGCCAACCTTTATGACAGTCCGGTCTTGCGCGCGGACCAGGAACAAGGAGAACAGATCATCGCAGACCTGTTCGCATTCTTCATGGGCGCTCCTGACGATCTGCCCGCCAGCTATCAGGCCAAGACACAACAGGAACCTCTGCATCGCGTGGTGTGCGACTACATCGCCGGGATGACGGACAATTACGTCCAGGAACAGCACCGGCGGTTCTGCCAGGGGGCCCGCCTCACCGGGACCAGCAAGAGCGTCGTTTTACCCTGATCAGCCGGGCAATTTTTACTCGATAGGCCATTGAGTCCTTCGGAACGCCAAATCTAAGTTGCTGAAAATAAATAGCTTACAGAGGAAATCTCGGGCAGGAGTTTGGCAATTAGAATGATATTAGACCTAGCGTAGCTATAAGCGCGCTCGGGGGTGGGCTTGCACCCTGTCTCAGCTGCCCCGATGCACGATAACCCCCGGTTCGGAGGAATTTTCAAAATGAAGAAGTTGTATGTTTTGTCGTTTACGCTGGCCGCGGCCCTGGCATTGCCCGCGCTTGCGCAGCAGAGCCAGTCGAATTCGCAGGACCAACAGGCCCAGCAGCCGGCACAAACCAGTGCAGACCAGAGCGCGACCGGCAAAGAGCCGTTGAAGTATGAACGGCACGAAGGTTTCTGGGGAAAAATGAACCCCTTCGCCCGCAAGAAATACGTCAACAAGCAGCTGGACCCCGTGCGTGGCCGCGTGAATGAGCTGGACGAGCTCACCGCGAAGAACGCCAAGATGATCGCTGATGTGGACGCCCGGGCCACGGAAGGCATTCGCAACGCCATGAGCAAGGCGAACGACGCCGACACGCACGCGCTCGATGCCGGCAATCGCGCCAACCAGGCGCAGCAATCGGCGCAGCAGGCGCACAGCCGCATCACCAACGTGGAAACCACGGTCAACAAGCTGGACCAGTACCAGCCCATCACGCAGGCGGAAATTCGTTTCCGTCCCGGACAGACCGTGCTCAGCCAGAACGCCAAGGAAGCGCTGGACCAGATGGCGACTTCGCTGAAGAACCAGCGCGGCTACATCGTGGAAGTTCAGGGCTTCTCGCCCGGCGCCGGCGTGACCGCAGTGGAAAACTCGCGCCAGATGGCGCAGATGGTGGTCCGCTACCTGGTGCTGAACCACAACGTGCCGGTCTATCGCATTTACACCGTGGGCATGGGCAATTCGCCTCTGCAGTCGGAAGACGGCAAAATGAAGCGGGCTCGCGGCGGCCGGGTTGAAATCAGCCTGTTGAAGAACAGCCTGGGCGACATGACCGCCAGCGGCGATGCGGCTCCGGCCACCCCGCAGGCAGATCAGCCGGCCCAGCCGAAGCAATAGTTTTGCGCAACTGAAATCATCCTCAGTGCTCAATCACCCTCCTG
>DASVFK010000223.1:0-21528 GCA_036380095.1 Candidatus Angelobacter sp.
CAGGATGCTTTTTGTGTTGCATGTAAATGTCCACCATGCGGTCGTGGCCGTCGACCTCCACGATGGGCGTGATCAGCACAATCGAATCCTGGCGGATCTTCTGGATGAACGGCGTGTCTTCCACCGCCAGCCGGTAGGCCAACTCCATCAACATCTCCGGAGCGCCGGTCTCGGGCGAGTGGATGCTGCCATCGGCCCAATAGAACGGCTTGCCTTCGGCGATGAGCTTCTGCGCTTCGGTTTCGCTCAAACCGCGCGGATCCGCAAGTCTTGCGCTGATTTCCTTGTAGCGGTCCAGTTTGGCGAGATTGGCTGCTTCGCTCACTGCCACCACCAGCATCTCGCGGCCTTCCTCAGATTTGCCGATGCTCCACACCTTCACGCGCGGGCTCTTGGAGGCCAGCAGGCGCATGTAATCGTTGATGTCCTTGGTGTAGTCGAGCACATCGGGCGCGCCCACGATGTGGTGCAGGAAGGCATCCGGCGCAGGCACGCAGGAGCTCAGCGGAAGGTGATCGACCAGCTCGGTGGAGAAGAAAGGCTCGGTGGTGTATTCCTTGATCTTCTTGGTGTATTCCGTGTGGTCAGAGAGGGTGCAAGGAGCGGACTGAGCAAGACCGGTGGCAACCAAGAGACAAAGACACAAGGCAAGACGTAGACGAGCTCGGCGCATAAGAGGCCTCACAGAAGACAAGAAGTTGTGACGCGCGGGATTATATCGTGGGCGCTTAAGGTCTTGAAGCAAGAATTAAACAGGACCTAACGCTCAGCCTTCTATTCTGACCCACGTCGCCTTTGCCACTGCGCACAACTCTTTGTTCTGATAAAGACACGCGGCGCTGAAGTGTTTTCGTCCCTCGATTCCCAGCGGCCATGACATGAGCACGCAGCTTGCTCCCGTTCGAATGGGTGTGAGCTGCTGCACCGCAAGCCGTCCCGTGACCAGCGTGCCCACCGTAGGGAAGCCGGCGGCAAAACCCGTGGGGCAGTCCATGGCGGCCCAGAGAAATTCCGAGCGAAGAAGTTGATCGCCATCGCCAAACTCGGTATCCGGAATCCACGCGGCCACAAACAGAGGTGAAGTTTCGGCGGGCGCTGAACCGCCCTCTGCCTGTGAAGAAGCTCCAGCGGTTTTAGAGAAGAAAGCCGCGGGAAAGATTCTCAGGCCGTCGTGCACTCCGCGCTTGGGACCACACACAAAGCACGTTGGAAACGGATGTTTTGGATCAAGCGCCGGCGAAGCCGCCATCGAGTCAGTTGCCGCCTGCACGCTCACGGGCGCTGGCGGCGTGACGGCGATGGTGGTCGGGGCCCCCTCCACGATGAGCTTTCCCTCGTGCCGCAAATTTCCGCCTGCCTCGGTGCGTTCGAATTGCAGCGCCACCTCCAGCGGCACCGGCGCGCGCAGGGTGCACTCCACCACGCCGCCCAGCTCGCGCGCGAGCAGGCCGCAGGTGTAGCCTCCGTTGCCGGAATCCGGCGGACCGCAGAAGCGGCGCGGGATGGTGAAGTTTGTCGTCACGTTTCAGTATCTCATTTGCGAAGAAATCCAACGCGCTGGCGTGTGACCCCCATCACCTGATAGCCTCCTCGCCGGGCGACTATAATTCTCACCCATGGACCTGGAACAGAAGCTCGCTGAACTCAAGCGTCGCGATTCGCTGGCTGAAGCCGGCGGTGGCAAGGAGCGCCAGGAGCGCCAGCATAAAGAAGGCAAGATGTCCGCCCGTGAGCGCATCGAATTCCTGCTGGACGAAGGCGCCTTCGAGGAATTCGACAAGATGGTGACGCACAAGTGCACGGATTTCGGCATGGGTGACGCCAAAAACAAAGTCTACGGTGATGGCTTTGTCACCGGCTATGGCCGCATTGAAGGCCGGCTGGTCTTCGTCTTTGCCCAGGACTTCACCGTCTTCGGCGGTTCGCTCTCTGAGGCCAACGCGGCCAAGATCGTCAAGATCATGGACATGGCTATGAAGACTGGCGCGCCGGTGATCGGGCTGAACGATTCCGGCGGCGCGCGCATCCAGGAAGGCGTGATGTCGCTGGCCGGCTACGCCGATATCTTCCTGCGTAACACGCTGGCCAGCGGCGTGATCCCACAGATTTCCGCGATCATGGGCCCCTGTGCCGGCGGAGCCGTGTACTCGCCCGCAATTACCGACTTCATCCTGATGGTGGACCAGACTTCCTACATGTTCGTGACCGGCCCGGACGTGATCAAGACGGTGACGCACGAGGAAGTCACCAAGGACCAGCTCGGCGGCGCCATGACGCACAACGAGACTTCCGGCGTGGCCCACTTCATGGCCCATGACGACGCCGAGTGCCTCTCGATGATTCGCGAGCTGTTCAGCTTTATGCCGTCCAACAATCTTGATGACCCGCCGCGACGCGACTGCACCGACCCCATTGACCGCGCCGACGCAGAGCTGGATTCGACGGTGCCCGCGGAATCGAACCAGCCCTATGACATCAAGGACGTAATCACCCGCGTTGTAGACGACCGCTACTTCTTTGAGGTCCACGAGCACTACGCCAAGAATCTTGTCATCGGCTACGCCAGGCTCAATGGGCGGCCGGTGGGGATCGTGGCTAATCAACCGGCGTTTCTGGCCGGCGTACTCGATATCAACGCCTCCACCAAGGGCGCGCGCTTTGTCCGCTTCTGTGACGCATTCAACATCCCGCTGATTACCTTTGAAGATGTTCCCGGCTTTCTGCCGGGCACGCAGCAGGAGTATGGCGGCATCATTCGCCACGGCGCGAAGTTGCTCTTCGCCTTTGCCGAGGCCACCGTGCCCAAGATCACGGTGATCACGCGCAAGGCCTATGGCGGCGCGTATTGCGTCATGTCTTCCAAGCACATCCGTACCGACGTGAATTACGCCTGGCCCACCGCGGAAATCGCCGTGATGGGGCCCGAGGGCGCGGTGAACATCGTTTACAAACGCGAGCTGGAGAAGGCGGCCTCTGCGGGCAAATCAGAGCAAGAGAAAGCGGGCATCATGGCAAAGGCGCGCGCGGAGAAGATTGAAGAATTCCGCGAGCGCTTTGCTAACCCTTACGTGGCGGCCGAGCGCGGCTATATTGACGCGGTGATCCAGCCACGCGAGACCCGCAAGCGGCTCATTGATGCCTTGGAGATGCTCCAGACCAAGCGCGACAAGAATCCGCCGAAGAAGCACGGGAACATACCGCTGTGACGGAGGCGCCGGCTACTGACCCTCGCACGGAAAAAGGTCTAATTCCTCGCATCAGGCGCCTGGGCGAGTTGAAGCTCTTTGCTCGAAAAACAGCGGATGCGGGTCCATGGGAAACCATCGCATGGTGGGAAGCCCGGCGCATACCCTACAACCTCCTGGTAGGAGCCACCGGCCTTGTTTCAGGGGCAATGTGTCTGATTACAGGAATACTATGCGAGCATTTCTTGGGACAACCGATCGGAATTCCCGATCCTCCAATCTTCGCGCTACTGGGCGTGGCAGCCTATGGAGTGATGGCGAATCTTTGCTACACCGGAGGGTGGATGGCCGAACTTCTGGTACAAAAAATATGGCCGGGTAAGGGAAATGAGTTTGGGAGAATCTCGTTTTCTCTCGGCTTGGGTTTTTCCATTCTGTTGACTCTGGTTCCGGGAATCCTGTTCACTGCACTAGGCGCTCTGAGCTTGTTGGGACATTTTGTGGGGAAATAGCCGTTTACGCCGCCGCCGAACGCGGGTACATTGACGCGGTGATCCAGCCGCGCGAGACCCGCAAGCGGCTCATTGATGCCTTGGAGATGCTCCAGACCAAGCGCGACAAGAATCCGCCCAAGAAACATGGGAACATACCGCTGTAAGTTGGCCGCAGATTCACGCAGATGTACGCTGATCAGGCGCTTTTTCTGAAATCCCGAGCGCAGCGAGGGATCGCTATAGTTACCAAGGGCCTAAGGCCAGGATGTGCAAATCATGCTCGATTACGAGTGGGGCATAGAGGCTTTCAAGAGATTCCCGGAACTGATAGACCGCTTCGATTTCGTCGATTCTCCCTACGCACTCTGGTTTGAGTTGAAGTGTGCGTTTGAGGAAGCCTACAAGGATCCGCGAAATGAGGACTTGATCACGCGTATTTATGACTATGCACACTGGTGCTGCTCGCAACCTGAAGGTAAGACAGCAGAAGACGATCTAGGCACGTGTGTTTGCGCGTGCTTCTATGAGCACATTCCTGAGTTGCCGGCAGCGCTCGAAGACATGCCGCGCTGGTTTTCGCTGTCTGACGTCCTCTTGATGAAGCAGACGTTCTCTTACATGGTTGGCGAAGAAGGATTCCAGAGGATTCTTCTCGCATACGAGCGCTTTCCAAATCGTCAGAAAAAGTAAGCAATGAAACCGCTATCGGTGTAGATCAGCGGCGAGGTTATTTCGCTTTCCTTGAATTTCAATATAGACATTAATGAGCGAAACCGCCGCCGGCGTCACTCCCGGTATCCGCGAAGCCTGCCCAATCGTTCTGGGACGTACGCGCTGGAGCTTTTCATTCATCTCGCGCGAGAGGCCGCTGACCTTCCCGTAATCGAACCACTCGGGGATCGCGCGCTGCTCGGCCTTCTTGAGGCGCTCGATGGACTTGCGCTGCTGGTCGAGATAGCCGGCGTACTTGATTTCTGTTTCCACGGTCTTCATCTCGTTACGAGCGGCAGCGGAGAGCTTGAAGGGTCCTGGTTTCAACGATGATGTTTCCTTACACAAGGTGTCATCCCGAACCGAAGCCGAGGCAACCGATTCTGCTCCTGAATTATGCTGTTCCGGCGAAGGTGAGGGACCTGCTCCGCTGCGGCCCAGGTTTGACGAACTCGTCGTATCTAGAGCTGCAGAGCCAATTCCTCGCTCCGCTCGGAATGGTTTCTCGTGAAGGGGAGCGGTGTCGCGGCTTCCATTCAGCACCTTGAAAGCGTCAGAAGCCAGTCCCGCAATCTCCACAAAAAACTCCGGGTATCCCTCACGCACCACCACCGCTAGGTCCTCAACCACAATCTCCGGACGCCTGAGCAACTGGGCCAGCGGCGCACCGACCGCGCTGCTCAAAGTTCCTTCAGACGTTGACACCGCCTCATCACCAGCGCCCACTGCATCATCGCCGGAGCCATTCGACGAAACCATCCGCGCCATCCTCTCCTTCTGCGCCCGCTCGATCTTCTCCAGCATCTCGCCGTTCACGCGCGTCTTCTCCAGCAGGGCCGCCAGCTTCTGCGCCCGCCCCTGCTTGGCTTGAAAGTCCGTCCATGCCGTATCGCTGATCAGGCCCACGCGGCGGCCGTAAGGAGTCAAACGCCGGTCGGCATTGTCGATGCGCAGATGCAGGCGGAACTCAGCCCGCGAGGTGAACATGCGGTACGGCTCGTTCGTGCCCTTACTGATCAGATCGTCGATCAGGATCGCCGTGTAGGCTTCTGTGCGGTCGAGCGTCAGTGGCGGCTCGCCCTTCACCTTGAGCGCGGCGTTGATCCCGGCCATGATGCCCTGGCATGCGGCTTCTTCATAGCCGGAAGTCCCGTTGATCTGTCCGGCCAGGAACAGCCGGCTGATCTTTTTCACTTCCAGCGTGCGCTCCAGTTCGGTCGGGTCAATCGAGTCATACTCAATCGCGTATCCCGGACGCAGCATCTCCGCCGTCTCCAGCCCCGGCACGGACTTGATCACCGCCAGCTGCACGTCCACCGGCATGGAGGTGCTCATGCCGTTCACGTAGATTTCATGCGTGTTCAGCCCTTCCGGCTCGAGAAAGAGCTGGTGCGTGAGCTTGTCCGGGAACTTGACGATCTTGTCTTCGATGCTCGGGCAATAGCGCGGCCCAATGCTTTTGATCTGCCCGGAGTACATGGGCGAGCGGTGCACGTTCTCGCGGATGACGCGGTGCGTCTCCTCCGTGGTGAAGGCAATGTGGCATGGCACCTGCTTCTGCGTGATGCGCTTGGTGCGGAAGCTGAAGGGCGTAGGGTCCGCATCGCCCGGCTGCATCTCAAAGCGTGACCAGTCAATGGTGCGGCCATCCAGTCGCGGCGGCGTGCCCGTCTTCAAGCGGCAACCGCGCAGGCCCATCAGCTTGAGCGATTCCCCCAGCAGCACCGACGGCGGCTCGCCGCTGCGCCCGGCTGGGTATGTCTGCTCGCCGCAGTGGATCAACCCGTTAAGAAAAGTTCCCGTGGTGACGATGACGGCCTGCGCGCCTACGGTTCTACCATCACGAAGCTTTATTCCGCGAGCGACAGATGTTGCACCACCGAGGCACGGAGACACGGAGGATCGGGTGATCGGGTCATCGGGTGATCGGGTGATCGGAAAAGTCTGTTCCGATGGCCCGATGATCCGATGGCCCGATGATCCGGTCATCTCCGTGTCTCCGTGTCTCCGTGGTAGATTTTCGGTGTCTTCCACGATCAGTTCCGCCACTTCCGCCTGCTTGATCTTGAGATTCGGCTGGCTTTCGAGCACCTCGCGCATCTTCAGACGATATTGCTGCTTGTCACACTGCGCGCGCGGCGACCACACGGCCGGCCCGCGCGACGTGTTCAGCAGCCGGAACTGGATCCCGACGGCATCGGTGACTTCGCCCATGATGCCGCCCAGCGCGTCCACTTCGCGCACCAGGTGGCCCTTGGCGATACCGCCCACCGCCGGATTGCACGACATCTGGGCAATCAGGTCGGCGTTCAGGGTAAACAAGGCGGTCTTCAGGCCCATGCGCGCGGCAGCCATGGCGGCTTCGCATCCGGCGTGCCCGGCGCCTACAACCACAACATCGTAATGTTCAGTAAACGGCAACATCTCGTTCTTACTATTTTACAGGGGAGCCGCTGCCACCCTCTGAGGGCGCCGGCGAAAGAGAGTGCGCCATCCCTTTGTCATCCCGAACGCTTTAGCGGTGAGGAATCTGCTGTTATTGAAGGCCAAAGAAAGCAGATTCCTCGTGGCTAGAGCCACACCGAATGACAAGGACCCGCTACGAGCGGCTGCCGTCGATTCCCAGCGTCCTTCCTGCATTGTGGGCAAAGAACAAGACGAACAAGAGCAGCAGCCCAATGTTGTCCAACTCGTTGCCAAAGTACTTCCAGGGCGGAGATCCTGCAGGCAGGACCCAGGTGCAAAGCAGCAGGTTCAGCATAAACAGCGCGCCCACCACGGCGAACGGCCGCACCCAGAACCCCAGGACCATGGAAAGGCCGATCAACAGTTCGGCCACGCCCACGGCGTACCCGGAGGCGACAGGATGCTGCAACGTGGCCCGCAGGAATAGCTTGTAGGCGCTGACAGCGGTGACCTGCTCATAACCGCTCACGTACTTCTCGTAGCCGCCGTGGGCAAAGTCGCGTCCCATGAGCTTGTACTGGGCGAAGAAGAGAAACATGATCCCCACTACGATTCGCGCCACGGCCATGCTTGTGGAAGATTGGCCGCTGTCTTTAGCTGGCATTTTTCTCCTTGGTATTTCGCGCCTTGATGAGAGGCCTAAGGTCTGCATAAGTCAACTCGCCTTTCAGCTCCGCTTACTGTTGTTTAAAGACGCTGCCGTCTTTCATCACAAAGCGCACATCCTTGAGCGCCTCAATGTTCTTGAGCGGATCGCCCTCCACGCCCACCACGTCCGCCAGCGCGCCGGGGGCAATCACGCCCAACTCACCCTGCATGTCGAGCAGATCGGCGGCGCGCGAGGTCGCAGCCTTGATCGCGTCCATGGGGCCCATGCCGAACTTCACCATCAGCCCAAACTCGTCGGCGATGGGCTTGGTCCAGGGAATTCCGCCCATGTCCGTGCCGAAAGCGATCTTCACTCCCGCTTTCATCGCCTTCTTGAATGAGACTTCATGCTCGCTGGCTCGTGCGCGATCGCGTTTGCCTTCAGGCGTATTCTCCGGCGACCAGTCCGTGTAATAGACCCCCAGCGTCGGCACCAGCCAGATGCCATGTTGCACCATCTGCTGGATCGCGGCGTCATCCAGCGTCAGGCCGTGCTCAATCGAGTCGCAACCGCCATCGAGCGCCCGGTGCAGGCCGATCCCGCTGTACGCGTGGCACGCGACTTTCTTCTGCTGGCCGTGGGCTTCGTTCGTCACCGCCAGGATTTCGTCCAGCGTGAGCGTGGGTTGTGAAACCAGCTTGCCTTCCTTATCCACCCATGAGCGATGCGTCATGTACACCTTGATCCAGTCGGCGCCGTTCTCCAGTTGCTCGCGCGTGATCTTGCGCATTTCCACCGGCCCGTCGCCCAGTTGCGCGCCTTTGGGCAGAGGCACGTCAGGGTTGTAGCCTTCGAGCGGATAGCCGCCGGTCACCGAGATCGCCCGCGTCACCACAAACAGGCGCGGCCCGGGAATGTAGCCGGCGTTGATCGCCTCCTTGATGCCCACGTCGCCGTAGCCTGCGCCCTCGGTTTCCACGTCGCGCAGCGTGGTAAAGCCCTGCTCCAGCGCCCGCCGCGCGGAAACCGTGGCCCGCGCCGCCCGGAACGACGAAGGATGCTTGAGCAGCTGAACGTCATAACCGCCTTCGGCCGGGTCTTCGCCCTGCAGGAAGATGTGCGTGTGCGTATCGATAAGCCCCGGCACCACCGTGACGCCTTGGCCAAGATTGATGACGCTAGCTCCCGCGGGCGGTGCGCCGCCTTCACTCACGCTCTCAATGCGGTTGCCGCGAATCACGATCAACACGTTGTGCCGCGGCTGGGCAGCAACACCATCAATCAGGTTGGCGGCGCGAATGGCGACGACATTACCAGCGGCTTTGCTTGCCGTTGGCGGCTGCGGCTTCTGCGCCGTCGCGACGGACGCAAACAGGCAGATCAAGGCTAGGGCGGTGCTCAGGCGTAACACGTGGGTTCCTCCTGTGGTGGATCGGCGAATAATGATTACGCCCTGGCAGCGGATTATGCAATAAGTTAGATTTTGCGCCCAAGGTCGGATTTCAGAAGAAGAGTTCAGGGGAAACGTGGAAGCGCTTGCTCAGGCGCTTGACATGCTCTCGCGTCATTTCACGTTTGCCGCGCAGAATGGCGGACACAGTGCTTTCGGCCCCAAAGACATTCACCAGGTCTTTTTGCTTGAGCTCATTTGCTTGCATTAACTCCCGCAGCACCTCGATCGGTGAGGCACTCTTGATCCGATAATTTTCCTCTTCAAATCTCTCGATCAGTACAGTCAGCAACTCTGCGAGTTTTGCTTCCGCAGCGCTCCATTTCTTGCTGCGGCGGTCCAGGTCCTCGAGGATCCGAATGCAGCGCTCATTTTCTGCTTCGGAATGGATCACGCTGGGCAAGGTTTCCGCCAGCAGCTCCGCATAGCCGGGAGTCTTACTCGCCAGAGCAGTCACGTTTCCATCCTCCCTTGGTGTATTCGGCGTGCGTGAGCACTTGCCTGACAAACATCTTTTGCGTTTGGTAATTTACCCAAGCAATAAGCCTGTATCTGTTTCCCTTGATGTTGAAAATCGTGCAGTCGCCGTAAATGTCCGCACTGGACCACGTCAATCGCAGTTCAGCGAAGCTCTTCCACTTCGCACCTTTCGCCACTCTGTACCATGCATCGAGGCTGATTGCTGAGTCGGCATGGATGTTCGCTGCCTCCCTAAGCTTCTTCCGGCTTATCACCCTCAAGTTGTCGTTCCTTCGCCACGCTTGCGATATGAATCTTGGCTTATGGTACCACATAACTTCGCAATTTGCGAAGCTATGGCAACAGGCCGGATTCCCGCTTTCCGCCGTCATATACTTGTTGTCTTTGATCTGAGCAAGGAGCTCCTCATGCCCACCAATCATCAATTCCGTCTTGCCGCCCGGCCCAGCGGCCTGCCTAAACGTTCTGACTGGAAATTGACTGAAGAGCCCGTACGCGATCCCGGCCCCGGCGAAGTCCTGGTCCAGGCGCTCTACATCTCGCTTGATCCAGCCATGCGCGGCTGGATGAACGAAGGCCGCACCTACATCGATCCCGTGGAGATCGGCGCGGTCATGCGCGCGTATGCCGGCGGCCGTGTCGTCGCCTCGCAGAACCCCGCCTTCGCCGTGGGCGACCACGTCACCGGCGTCCTTGGCGCGCAGGAGTACGCGTTGCTTGATTCCGCTGCCGCCAAGGGCCTGAACAAGGTCGATACCAAACTCGTGCCGCTGCCTGTCTACCTGAGCGTGCTGGGCCTTACCGGACTGACTGCCTACTTCGGTCTGCTCGAAGTCGGCCAGCCCAAAGCCGGAGATACCGTTGTAGTTTCCGGCGCGGCCGGCGCTACCGGCATGGTGGTTGGCCAGATCGCCAAGCTCAAAGGATGCCGCGCCGTCGGCATCGCCGGCGGGCCGGAGAAGTGCCGCTTCGTCACCGATCTCGGCTTTGACGCCTGCATCGACTACAAATCAGAAAACGTGATCCAGGCCCTGCGTAAGCACTGCCCTAACGGCATCAACGTTTACTTTGACAACGTGGGCGGCGAGATACTCGACGCCGCGCTCGCCAACCTGGCCCGCGGCGCGCGCGTGGTGATCTGCGGCGCCATCTCGCAGTACAACAGCAAAGAGATCCAGGGCCCGCGCAACTACCTTGCCTTGCTGGTGCAGGGCGCGCGCATGGAAGGCTTTGTGGTGTTCAATTACGCGGCGCGCTATGCCGAAGCCGCCCGCGAAATGGCCGGCTGGCTGGTTGCCGGCAAGCTCAAAGCAAAGGTAGACATCGTTGAGGGCTTCCAGACTTTCCCGGAGACGTTGCTCAAGCTCTTCCGCGGTGAGAACCTGGGCAAACTGCTGATCAAGGTGGCGGACGAATAGCTTGCAGACCGTCACACGTCCATAGTCTAAAGTACCAGTTTGGGTTGCCCTGGCAGGTTAGAATAGTTTCGCTTGGTTCGCTCCTGGACACGTGGAGATACTATGCAACGCCCGGGAAGATCATTTGTAGCTATTGCCTGCACGTTTGTACTGATAGCCGCGGGTTGTGGAGGGTCCTCAAGTCCGCAAGCCCAGGGACACTTTGGCAACGGCAGCTTCAGCGGATCATATGCTTTTGTTCTTTCCGGAAAGGACGCATCGGGCTTCTTTGCCGTAGCGGGCAGCCTGCAGGCCGATGGCGGCGGCCACATAACCCGCGGGACTATGGACATCAACGCTGCCGCCGGTGTCTCCACCAGCGTAAGTTTCACCGGCAGCTACAGCGTGCACCCCAACGGGCAAGGAAGCGCCCAACTTGTGTCCCCGGTGCGCACCTTCAATATCCATTTTGTGCTGGTTTCTGCCAGCCGCGCCATGCTCGCCAGCTTTGACGCCAACACTACCGGACACGGCACAGCCGACCTTCAGAGCCTGACTGTCTTGGACAACTCCGCTCTCGCCGGGCAATACGCCTTCAATCTTGCCGGGGTGGATGTCGGCGCGAATCCCCTGGCTACGCTTGGAGGCCTTGTCGCTGACGGTGCAGGAACCATCGCCTCCGGAGTGAGTGACGCGAGCGACAACGGAGTCCCAAGCGGTGACCAGCCAGTAACCGGCACATACTCGTTGGCAGCGAGCGGCCGGGGAACCATGACGCTGACCACGTCGCTGGGCACACTCCACTTTGCTTTCTATCCGGTTTCCAATCGCCGGTTCAAGCTGGTGGAGACCGAGCGCTCTCCAGCGCTCGCCGGCGAAGCCACGGTGGGATCCAATGCCAGCGTGAGTGTACCGGGTTGCGGTCCGTGCGTATTCCGTTTGAGCGGCATAGTTGGCGGCAAGCCATTTGCGGCGGCAGGGATCTTTGGGACCGATGACGCCGGCGGCATCACGCCGAACGGGTTCCAGGACATCAACACCGGGGCAGGCGCTGCGTCCGTGGGCATTTCCGGCGGAAGCTATGGCTTCGCTGGAAATTTTCACGGCACACTGAGCTTAAGAAATGGCGTCACCGGAGTGCTGTCCAATTATGTAATCTATCCGTCGGCGGATGGCATTCTCTTTCTCTGTGTAGATCCCGGTAGCACCGTCACAGGAGTTGCGACGATCCAGGCCGGCGCCGGCCTGCCTTTCCAGGATCTCTCCTTTCAAGGCGCCTATGCCTTCAGCGTCAGCGGAACGGTGCTGAACGGCAGCACGGATGTAGTGGGCCAGGTTTCAGCATCGTTTACCGGTCACCCAACCTCAACTACGCCGGGAACGCTTACCGGTGCCCTGGACATCAACCAGGCCGGAGTTCTCACGCCCAACCTGGTGCTTGACGGCAGCTTTACTCTAGACACGAATGCGCGCGGGACTGCCGCGCTCCATACCGCGTCGGGAACACAAAATGTGATCTTGTACGCCGCGGGCCCCAACAGTCCGCTCTACTTTGTTGGGCGCGACGCTGGCTTTGTGGCGGCCGGCAGCTTTGATTTGCAGCAATGAGCTACTTTGCCTGTCTGTTGAGTTCCTTCACAAACCGCTCAACGTCACTTGCCTCTACTCCTGAGGCAAGCGTTGAAGTCTCGTATGGCGTTCGCGACTTGCGATGGACAACCAGCAATCGTGTGTTGCGCCTGCGGTCCTTGGCCAGCGATCGCTGCAACGAGAGCAGGGGCGCCGCCATGGCAGGGCGTACGGTCTTGCTGGCCTTGGCCTCCACCAGCCACATGCCTGTATTGGGCCGGGGCACCACAAAGTCCACTTCCAGACCTTGCTGGTCCCGGAAAAAGTAAATCTCCTTGCGCTGCCCGCGATTGGCCTGGCTTTTAAGTATTTCCGCCGCGACAAACCCCTCAAACAGCGGCCCCAGGAAAGGTGAACGCTCCAACTCCGCCGCTGAAGTCACTCCAAGCAAATAACAGGCCATGCCGGAATCGGCGATGTACACTTTTGGCGTTTTAATCAGCCGCTTGCCCAGGTTTTCAAAATAGGGCGGCACAAGAATGATTTGCCCTGTGGCTTCAAGAATATTGAGCCACTCGCTGATTGTGGGGACAGACACACCAAGCGGCGCTGCCAGATCGGATTTGTTGAGCATCTGGCCATGGCGGCTGGCCAGCAAGGCAAGAAACCGGCGAAACGTGACCAGGTCGCGGACATTCGTAATCGCACGCACATCCCGCTCCAGGTAGGTTTGCAGATAGGAAGCGAACCAAAGGCTTCGCGCCTGTGGCCGGGCAAGCACTTCCGGAAAGCCTCCGTTCAATAGATTCACCTTGTTGCTTTCCGCCAGACCCAACGGAAGCAAATGCAGGATGGCGGCTCGTCCTGCCATTGACTCAGTCACTCCGCGCATCAGGGCCGCCTCTTGCGATCCCGTAAACAGCCACTGGCCCATGCGGCGAGGACCGGTGTCAATGAGGGTTCGCACGTAGGCGAGCAGCTCGGGCGCATTCTGGATCTCGTCCAGAACAACCGGAGGGCGCAGGTCCTCCAGAAAAGCCCGCGGGTCATTGCGGATCCGCGCCCGGAGATCGGGATCTTCAAGCAGCACGTAGCGCGCCTTGGGGAACAGCTTGCGTAAGAGCGTTGTCTTTCCTGCCCGGCGCGGCCCCGTGAGCACCAAAGCGGGAAAATGCTTCGACGCCTGCAAAAGCGTCCCGGCCAGCGCTCTCGGAACGTAGCGCATGTGAGTAATTTAAACTATAACTTTAAAATACTCAATAGCGCCTAATAGCCCTCTTCCGCGCACCAGCCTTTTTCTAGAAGTGCACCAGGATTCCTCCTCCCGCCAGCACATTGTGGCGGTTGAATCCGCTCTGCGGATTACCCAGAAGTCCTACGCCCGGGGTGCCAAAGCTGGGCTGGCCGCTCAGGAAGTCGCGGACCTCAACGCGAAGGCCAAAATGCGGAACCGGCGTCTTAAAATCTGCTCCACCGCCGAATTGCAGGGCGCCTTTGTTGGTGAAGTCGTTGGGAAGAGAGAAATGCGCCCATCCGCCGCCCGCGCTCACCCAGGGTGAAATGTGGGCGGCAGGCAGAAACTTCGCTTTGATGGAGGGCGTGATGTAAAGCGAGGAAAGACTTGCTGTGAAGGTGGTCGCCAAGCCGCCAAAGAACAAGTTCTGATGGGGGACTCCCACAATCGGCACTTCCAGGTGAATCGATGCCACCCGGGCATTTACCAGGCGAAGTCCTGGAGCGGCCTCCAGAAAAGCCTGATGGCCGGTATTCACCGTCTCCTGCCCAAAAGCCGCGCAGGCCGGGCAGGCAAATCCCAATTTAGTATCGGCAACCGACGAGGCGCCCACGCTAAACGCAAGGTCGGCCTTCTGCGCCTGCGACATGCTCGATAGTATGAGAACCACGAAAAAAAACACGATCGTAAACCGCTTCATTTTCATTTGTCCTCCTTTTTGAACGCACACTAATCCCGCTCAACCCGGATGGTCGATGAAATGGGCCGGCTGCCCGGACAAGCCTTCTAGTTAACGGAAAGAACGGGCATTGAGCGCTTCCCTTGCAGGATTTCGATCGTACAGGCGCTGTTTTTGACGTTCAAAATGAGACTGCACGCGTGGATGGGACCGACCATCGCTCTGCAGAAAGAATGGCTGAGCTAACTGCTTCTAACCATGCGCCCTCATCCGCGGCAGCCACCGGCGCACGTTCCGGCGATACTCCTGGTACTCCTGTCCGAACTTCGCGCTTAGCGCGGGTTCCTCGTAGAACACGACAAACAAGTGCATCGCCAGCCATACCGCCAGGCCGTACTCGAGCACTCTCACGTTGCCGAACAGAAGACCCTGGCCGAGAATCATCGCCACCACGGCCACGTACATGGGATTGCGCACGTAGCGATAGAGTCCGCTTACCACCAGGTGCTGCGGCGGGGCCACTGGCGCCGGCGTTCCCAGACCTTGCACGGCGAAGCGCACAAACGAATCCAGCAGGACCGGCAGGCCTGCTGCCATCAGCGCCACACCCAGCCAGCGGAAGGGAACGAATCCCATGAGCGGCGGTTGCATCTGCCAACGCGAAATCGCCCACGGCACATAGACCGCCACCGTGCCCGGCGCAATCACCAGGAACACGGCTGATCCCGCCAACGCACTCCACCGTCTCACGCTCTCTCCCCTCTGAAAGGCCTCATTCAATCCAACCCGGCCGGGTCTTACGTAATTGAAAATGCAGGGTTTCCCGGCAATAATCCTCTAAGCAGAAAGAATGTAACCAGATTACAATAGAAGGGATCAAACCTTAGCAAGAAGGCCTGAATGTCATCTTTACCACTGCCCATCGCCGCGTTTTTTGCCGGCGTGGTTTCTTTTTTGTCGCCCTGCGTCCTGCCTCTGGTGCCGGGCTATATCTCCATGATCTCCGGGGCCAGCGTGGAAGAGCTCCAGTCTCAGGACCGCAAGCTGTTGCGGACAGTGCTTCTGCACTCGATCATGTTCATCGTGGGCTTTACCGTGGTGTTCGTGATTCTGGGCGCGGCGGCCACCAGCCTTGGGCATCTGTTTAAGATTTACCGGAAGCAGCTGACCTGGGTGGCCGGCGCGGTAATCATCGTGCTCGGGCTGCATCTCACCGGCATCTTCAAGATCAAGGCCCTGTACGCGGACAAGCGGCTGCATTCGGTCGGCGGCGGCAAATCGCCGCTTGGCGCCTTTGTCGTGGGCTTTGCCTTCGCTTTTGGCTGGACCCCCTGCATCGGCCCGATTCTGGCCGGCATCCTGACCGCGGCCAGCAACGCTGAAACCGTCAACCGCGGCATCCTTCTGTTGTTTATTTATTCCATGGGGCTGGCGATTCCGTTCCTGCTGACCTCCATCGGCATCAACGGCTTTCTTGGTTTTTATGGCAAGTTCCGCCGCCATTTGCACGCTGTGGAAGTCCTGAGCGGTGTTTTGCTCATCGCCTTCGGCGTGCTCATCATGACCCGGCATTTCACTGTATTGTCCGGCTATCTTGGATTTCTAAATCGCTTTACCTGGTGAGGCTCTTTCGTGAAACGTAACGTCATCTTCCTGGTACTGATTGTTCTGGTCGTCACCGCTCTGCTCATGGCAGGCAAGTTCATGTCGAAGGGCAGCAGCAACTCGACCGTCTCCGCCATCTTCCAGGCCGCGCCTGAGGGCCCGAAGAAAGGCGACCTTGCCCCGGACTTCACGCTGAAGACCCTGGACGGCAAGGAGATGAAACTCTCCTCGCTCCACGGCAAGGCCGTGATGATCAACTTCTGGGCCACCTGGTGCGAGCCGTGCAAAATTGAGACCCCGTGGCTAGTGGAACTGCAGAAGAAATACGGCGACAAAGGCCTCCAGATCCTCGGCGTGGCCGTGGACGATGCCGGCGAAAAGGCCATCGCCGAATTTGCCCACAAGATGCAGATGAACTATCCCGTACTGCTCGGCACGGAGAAAGTCGCCGACCTGTATGGCGGCGTGGATGGGCTTCCCACGAATTTCATCCTGGACCGTTCCGGCAAGGTCGTAGGCTCTGAGAAGGGTCTGGTCAGCGAATCCGTGCTGGTGGAGCACATTGAAAAAGCCCTGGGAACTGCTGGTGGCAATTCCAAAACGACTACAGCTTCAGCAAAATGAAAAAACCAAATCTCGCTTGTATCTTGCTTGTCCTGTTCGCCGGGTTGATTCTGGCGGCCGCGCAACAGCCTTCCGCCTCGCAGCAGGCGGACGCCGTCCGTCAGGCTGCTGCGGTGCAGCCGGATGCTTCGCGAACCTTCGTCAGCTTCGAACCCGTGAGTACGATCCACGTGGCGCCTGGCAAGTTCGCGCCGGCCGTTTTTCGCTTTCACGTGAAGCCCGGCTACCACATTAATTCCAACAAGCCGACCGAGCCGGAACTCATCCCCACCGTCATGCACTTCTCGCTGCCTGGCGACGTTGTTATCGGACGGATGGTGTATCCTCCCGGACAGCTCACCAGCTTTCCCTTTAATCCCACGGAGAAGCTGAGCGTTTATTCCGGCGAGGTACTGATCAAGGCGCGGGTTGTGGCGCCGGAAAGCGCCGCCACCGGCACTTACACCATCCACGGCGAACTCAAGTATCAAGCCTGCGACAACAACGCCTGTTATCCACCGAAGAAACTGCCGGTCACCTTCAACGTGGCGGTGGGCAGCGGCGGCGGCAAGAAGAGCGGCCCCAAGGCCCGGCCAACAAAAACCAGCCCGCATATACATAGCAATTAGCGGAATAGCAGTTAGCCATTAGCACTTAGCCGTTAGCCAAACCCGAAAAAACTGGGCCGCGAATTCCGCGAAAAAACGCGAATCAATTTCTCTTCCATCATCACTGATTCGTGTTCATTCGCGAAATTCGCGGCTCATTCCTTGGTTCGGCTAATTGCTAACTGCCAATTGCCAACTGCTCAAATCACAGCCTCACACACCTTACGTCCCTGATCTCTTCCACGCGGCGCAGCTCTTCGATGGCGGCCTCGCTTGCCGGGGTATCCACCTGCACCACGGCAATGGCTTCCTGCCCGCTGCGGCCCAGAGCAAAGTTGGCGATGTTCACCTTGTGCCGCCCCAGCAGCGTACCGATCTTTCCCACCACGCCGGGGACGTCGCGGTTGAAGAGGTAGATCAGATTGCCTTCGAGCGGCAGCTCCACGTCAAAGTCGTCTACGCCCGTCAGCCGGAGTGAATTGCCCCGCATTACGGCGCCCCGCACCTGGCGTTCTTCGGTGGTGGTCTTGAGCGTTACCGCCACAATGTCGCCGGAAGAGGAAGTCTTATCTTTCTTTTCATGCACCTGGATTCCGCGCTCCTGGGCGATGGCCGCGGCGTTCACCACGTTGGCATGCTCGGCCACGCGCTGGTTCAAGATGCCCTGGATGGCCGCGTTGCGGATCAGTTCGGTCTGCCACTCCGTGAGACGCCCGGTGTACTTGAGGGAAATGTCCTGGATGGAGCCCTGGCTCGACGCCAGGTTGGCCAGGAACGCGCCCAGTTTCTCCGCCAGCAGGATGTATGGCCGCATCAGCGTGTACTGCTGATCGTCAATCGAAGGCATGTTGACCGCATTCTGGATCACCCCGCGCTTCAGGTATTCGCGCACCTGGCTGGCGATCTGCACTCCCACCGCGTCCTGTGCCTCATTGGTGGAGCCGGCGATGTGCGGCGTCATGATCACGTTTTCCAGCCCGAACAGCGGTGAACTTTTCGGCGGCTCTTGCGTAAACACATCGAGCGCGGCGCCCCCTACCTGTTTGCTCTGGAGCGCCGCCGCCAGCGCAGTCTCATCTACCAGCTCGCCGCGCGCGCAGTTCACCAGGCGAACACCCTTTTTCATCTTCTTGATCGTTTGCTCGTTGATCATGCCTGTTGTCTGCGGCGTCAGCCCCACGTGCAAGCTAAGGTAGTCAGAGGCGGCATAGACCTGGTCCAGATCGGCAAGCTGGATCTCCAGTTCGCGCGCCACGCCTGCTGCAACGAACGGGTCATGCGCCATGATCTTCATCTCAAACGCCTTGGCCCGTTTGGCCACCTCAATGCCGATCCTGCCCAGCCCGATGATGCCCAGCGTCTTGCCTCGCAGCTCCGTTCCCTGCAGCGATTTCTTCTCCCACTTGCCGGCGCGGGTGGTTGCATCCGCGCGGGGAATGAAACGCGCCAGCGACAGCATCAGCGCCAGCGTGTGTTCGGCCACGGCCACGGCGTTGGCGCCGGGCGTATTCATCACCGCGATGCCGGCCTTGGTGGCGGCCTCCAGGTCGATGTTGTCCACGCCCACGCCCGCCCGCCCGATCACGCGCAGTTTGCCGGCGTGGCGCAGCACATCGCTGTTCACCATCACCGCCGAGCGCACGATCAGGGCGTCGGCATCCAGCAACGCTCCGGCCAGGTTCCCGTCAAGCTGGTCCGCCGTCACCACGGTCCACCCCGGCTCGTCTTTCAAGAGCTGGACGGCGTTGGCCGCGACTTTTTCTGCAACGACAATTTTCATTTGTTACCTGCCAGAACCTCTATTCCTGCTGCATTGGCCGCAAACCCGAAGGCCGACCAGCTATGATCGCTTGAATCTGTTGTAGTCGTGTCCTTTCCAGGTTACCTTGCTTCTTTGTACGGGTGAGCTCGATAAGAAGGGGACGCCGCCTTCAAGATTCAGGCATGCGATGAAGTTCCGCGACTGGGGCGCATGCATGGAAAACCCGGCTACACCCGGGTTGTATGCCCACTTCGCGCCCAATTCCAATATCGCATCGCTATTCATCACATAAAACATTTCGGGTCGCTCGACGGCTTGGTAAACCGCGCCCTGAACGGTTGAATTGTCCACTTTTAGGGGGAGGGACGTCCGAACAAAGTGAACTACCCGGCCTTTGTACTGCAGCCGGTCTACCAGGGATTGGCTCCAGGCCTTGTCTTTTGCTGATAACGCGTAAGTTGAGAATGGGAGAGAGAGATCGGTGCTGTATAGAATCGGCCCGCTCGCATCGTCGCCGGCAAATGTTCGCGGTGAAGTGATGCAGAGAACAAGGATGCCGATCAATGCGGTTATTACTGCATTCCTCATTTTTACCACCGGTATTTCACCTCGCCGCCATCGCCGGCTGCGCGGCCGCGCTCGCATAAACTTCCTGCGCTGCCCGCAGCCCGGCGCCGAACTCCACTTTGTGTCCCAGCTCCGCCAGCACCTGTTCCAGCGCGCCGATGGCAGCGATGGTATCCAGGTAGTCGTAATAGCCCAGGTGGGCGATGCGGAAGAGCTTGCCTTTCATCTCTCCCTGGCCGTTGGCCACCACCGCGCCAAACTGGTTGCGGAAGGCTTTCACCACATCGCTCGAGTCCATTCCGGCGGGCGATGCAATGGCCGTAAGCGCCGCGCCCGGCGAGCTCGCTGAAAACAGCTTGAGTCCCAGCGCCTGGGCCGCTGCGCGTGTCATGGCCGCCGCAGTTTCGGCGTTGTTGACCAGCAGCTCGCGTCCTGCGGCGAGATCGCCGCCGCCTTGCTCGCGGATGTAATCCAGCGCCGCAGCCAACGCCGCCACCAGCGCCGTGGAAGGCGTATACGATGACTCCCCTTTGGCGCCGTTCTTGTTCTCTTTGCGCAGGTCAAAGTAGTAGCGAGGGTTTTTCGTGGTCTCCATGCGCTGCCACGCCCGCGGGCTCACGGCACAATAGGCCAGTCCGGGCGGCACCATCACTGCCTTCTGCGACCCGCCGATGATCACGTCCACGCCCCAGCCATCCACATCGAAGTGTGTGGTCCCCAGTCCGGTGATGGCGTCCACCACCAGCAGCGTTTCACTTCCGTGCAAGATGCGCGCAATTCCTTCCACATCGTGCCGTACGCCCGTGGAGCTCTCCGTCGCCTGCATGAAGAGCGCGCGGTGTTCCGGCTTGAGCCCCTGGCGCACCTGCTGCGGTGTGACGGTCTCGCCGTACGGCGAACGCACCGTATCCAACTGGCAGCCATAGGTCTTGGCCAGCCCTTCCCAGCGCTCGCCAAACTTGCCTGCGGTCACAACCAGCACGCGGTCGCCGGGAGAGGTCAGGTTCGAGACGGAAGCTTCCATGGCGCCCGTGCCTGACGCAGTGAACATCACCACATCGTTGCGCGTGCCCACGAACGCTTTCAGGTCCGCCAGCACTTTGCTGTACAAGGCGCGGAACTCGGCGGTGCGGTGGTGCATGGTGGCGGCAGCCATGGCAAGCTGTGCCGAAGGCAGAAGCTGGGTGGGACCGGGAGTGAAAAGACGGTTTTTGCGAATCATGTTCATCTGCACCTGATTCTAGGATGCTCTTTATGGCGGCCCTATTTCTATTTCAGTGAAGTCAGCGGGACGGCCCGAGTAGGTCTGTGTGCCGTGTCTCAACAGCACCAGGCTTGCGGAAGGGTTCTCAGCGTTTTGTACAACCAGTAAAGCATCGCCATCTGGCCCGAACTGCGGGGCGGTTATCCATTTTATCTTTGCTGTGCTCTCTTTGGGAATACGGGCCAGCAGGTCCAGGCGCGGAAAGATTGCGTCATACGCCACGGCGCCGCCTGAAAGCATGCTGAGCCGCCTTTGGCCTTTGTTGTCCATCAGCAGGTAAGCCGCGTCCACGGCGCTGCCCCGGCCGGTGAAATCGGCGGACACGCGGCCGGAAACAGGAATGCGGTTCTTGCCCAGAAAGAGTGTCGCCGGCCCGGAAAAGTCTTCTTTGGCCGCTACATGCCAGCCGCGGAGCTGCTGGATGCGCGCGGCATCCACTGCCGCCACACCGGACTCGCTGGCTGCGCTCTCGATGGCGTTGTTCGTTGCAGGCCGGTGATAGGGCTGAGTCAGAAGCAGCGCCAGCAGACATATGAGCCCCAGCGCCAGGGCGACGCGGATCGTCCAACTGCTGCCCCGCGGCGGCAGGCGATGGATTTTGATGGCGGCTGCTCCGGGCATCTCCAGCAGACGGTCCGCCAGCGTGCGCATCGACTTCACATGATCGAAAACGTGGTTGGCGGTAAACGGCGGGATGGTAAGTTCACTCAACTCCAACGTGCCTCCTTGCAGCGCAAAGCCCGCTTGTGTGGAGCAACAGATTTGCTCCAGGCTTGCTACCACGGCCAGGGTTCCGGCAAACATGCGCATCTCCGTGGGCTGGTCCGTGCTCACGTTGAATTTCTTGTCCAGGAGGGCATTCCCG
>DASVFK010000224.1:0-7183 GCA_036380095.1 Candidatus Angelobacter sp.
TCCGGATTCGGCGGCAGCGTGAGCGCGCTTCGTCTCGCGGAAAAAGGCTACAAGGTGGCGGTGATGGAGATGGGCCGCCGCTGGACACCCGAGACGCTCCCCCGCACCAACTGGGAACTGGCGCGCTGGTTCTGGCGTCCCCGGCTGGGGCTGCGCGGCTTCTTCAACATGCGCTTCTTCCGCCACGCCACCATCCTGCACGGTTGCGCAGTCGGCGGCGGCTCCATTACCTACGCCAACGTGCTGCTGGTCCCGCCGCAGAAAATCTGGAACATGGGATCCTGGGCCGGACTGGCGGACTGGCAGGCAGAAATGCCGCGCCACTATGAAACCGCTACCCGGATGCTCGGCGTGATGGAGAACAAAATCCTGGGTCCGGCGGACCTTCTGCTCAAAGCTGCTGCCGAGCAGGCTGGCGCAGGCTCAACTTTCTATCGCACCCGAGTCGGCGTCTTCCAGGGCGACGAAGGCGAGCCGGGCGGCGAGACGTTCCCTGATCCTTATTTCGGCGGCGAGGGACCGGAGCGCACCACCTGCATCGCTTGCGGCGGCTGCATGACCGGCTGCCGCCACGGGGCCAAGAATTCGCTGGACATGAATTATCTCTATCTTGCGGAGAAGCGCGGGGTCCGTGTGTTCGCCGAAACCAAAGTGGTGGACGTGCGTCCACTCAACGGGGCCAGTAACGGCGCGGAAGGATATGAAGTGGGTACTATCTCCTCAACTTCGGTGCTGCACAAGAATGCACGGCGCTTTACCTGCCGCGGCGTGGTTTTCTCGGCGTCGTCCCTGGGCACCATGGAGCTGCTCTTCGATCTCATGCAGCGTGACAGCTTGCCGCGGCTCAGTCCGCGCATCGGCAAGCGTGTGCGCACGAATTCGGAATCGCTGATCGGGGTGCGCATTCCCGGATGCAAGGAAGATATGTCCGCAGGCGTGGCTATCGGGTCCGGGATCTACATTGACCAGAACACGCACATTGAAGCCACGCGCTACGCTGCCGGATCAGACGCCATGTTTCCCCTGGCGACGATCCTTACCGGCGGCCGGCCTGGCAGATCGCGGGTTGGACTGTGGCTCAAGAACCTGATTGGGTCCCTGCTGCTTCATCCTGTAAGGACGTGGCGGTTGCTGCGTCCCACGGGCTGGGCGCGGGAGAGCGTGATCCTGTTGTGCATGCAGGCCGTTGAGGGCCACATTGATATGGAGTGGAAGCGGCCCTGGTTCCGCCCGTGGCGGCGTACGCTGGTCAGCCGGGGAGAGAAAGTTCCCGCATTCATCCCGCAGGCCAACGAGTTTGCCGTGAAGCTGGCCAAGCTTTCCGGTGGGACGGCCATGAGCATGCTTCCGGAAATCCTGTTCAACATTCCCGGTACCGCGCACTGCCTGGGCGGCTGCGTGATTGCCGCGTCACCGGAGGACGGAGTGGTCGATTCGCGCCATCGCGTCTTCGGCTACAAGAACATGTACGTGTGCGATGGCTCGGTGATCGCCGCCAACCTGGGCGTGAATCCCAGCCTGACCATCACCGCGCTGGCCGAGCGGGCCATGAGTTACGTTCCCCAGGCGGGCGAGCAGAAATGGGATGACGGGGCTTAAGACTTCAAGGACCAACGGATCGGTTGATCCCACAAGATTGGAAACCTAAGAGCGGGGCCTTCCTGTTACATTGGTAAGCCACGCAGCTCGGACGTCTACAGATCGCAGTCGTAGTGTTCACTCAGTCCACAGGAGAAGCCCACATGACCAGCGCCTCATCCACAACACTCGTGTGCCGCACAATTCGCCTGGTTTCAACGCTGGCAATTCTGCTTGCTCTTTCGTTGTCTTCTCTTTCCGCTCGCGCGCAGGATGCCTTTGCCGGCGTCTGGCGAGCAGGCAACGATCCTCATTATTTGTGGGCCGGGGTGGATTGGAACAGCTTCAACGCCAAGTGGGAGGAACTCAGCAAGCAGAACCTGCGCCTGGTGGACGTTGAGACCTGGGGCGAGGGCGCACAGAGAAAGTATGCCGGTGTATGGCGCGCCGGCAACGATGCCCATTATCTTTGGGCCGGCGTGGACTGGAACAACTTCAACGCCAAGTGGCAGGAACTCTCCAAACAGAACCTGCGCCTCACCGTGGTGCGGACCTATGTGGACGGCGGCCAGAGAAAATACCTGGGCGTGTGGCGCGCCGGCAGCGACGGACATTATTTGTGGGCGGGAGTCGACTGGAACAACTTCAACGCCAAATGGCAGGAGCTGAGCAAGCAGGGCTTGCGCCTGGTGGATGTGGACACATACATGGACGGCAACACGCGCAAGTACATCGGCGCATGGCGGGCGGGCACGGACGGGCACTACCTGTGGGCAGGCGTTGACTGGAACAACTTCAATGCCAAGTGGCAGGAGCTAGGCAAACAGAACCTGCGCCTCACGGTGTTTCGCACTTATATGGATGGCAACCAGAGGCACTACCTGGGCGTGTGGCGCGAAGGCACAGACGGTTATTATTTGTGGGCCGGCGTTGACTGGGAGAATTTCCGCTCCAAGTGGAACGAACTTGCAGGCCAGGGCTTGCGCCTGATCAAGATGGCGACTTACCCCGGCTGCGGCAGCGATTGCGCCAACCAGGTGATCGCCTCCAGCCCTTACGACTACTACATCACCGGGCACAATACTCCGTACCGCTGGCCGGTCGACCCGGACAAAAAGGAGGGCGACCACTTCATCCGTCTTTCGGCGCTGGCTATTACGGCGGCGCCGTTCACTCTGCCGTTTTCCGATACCGGCGTGAAGCTTTTTCAGGGCTGGCGCTACAACAACGGGAACTGGCACCACGCGGTGGACTATGCCGTCGACTTGAACAAGACGTTTCAAATACGCGCCGCCGCTCCGGGCAAGGTGGTCTTTGTGGGCTGGGACGACTGGTCCGGCAATACCGTGGTCATCAGCCACGATGTGGGCGGAGTGCAGGACAGTTTTCGCACCGTTTATATGCACATGCGCAACGGCCCGGCGAACGATTGCGCCAAGGCATGGAGCCAAACCATCCCATATCTCGATACGCGTTCTGATCTGGCAGCGCAGGAAACCGCGTACAAGGCCCATCTCAATGCCAGCGGGTGTCCGCAGAACGCTGCCAATCGCAATCCCACAGCGGCAAACTGGGGAACCAACGCGCAGACCATCGCCGTAAGCGTGGGCCAGCAGGTGTCCGCAGGTACGGTGTTAGGCTGGGCGGGAGACACCGGTCCCGGCGGCAACGGCAACAGCAACGCCAACCCTAACGTCCATCTGCACATCTTCTTCACCCACCGCGATGCCACGAACAACCAGTTTTATTTCTTCGATCCTTACGGCATCTTCGCGCAACAGAAGTGCTATCCCTCGGGAACCACTGACGTCATCGGCGGCGTCTGCGCGCGCTATCCGAATGCCTGGAAGGGCGGTCGGCCGCAATACCCGTAGATAGTTCGCTTCCTTACCCAAAAAAGAGTTTGCAGGAAAAGTTCCGCCTGCCATCCTTGCCCCGGCAAATGCCTTGCCCCTTGCTCCCACCCTCTGCCGGGGGTACGATGCTCCCGATGTGAGGAGGTGTGGGATGAAATGGGCCAGAACCGCAATAGCAAGTCTTCTATTTCTGGCGGCGACGGTGGCCGCTGCCCAGGTCGATAAGATCATCATCCCCGCCGGCACGCCGGAAGATCAAGCTACGCAGGCCATTAACGCGGAAAGCGACGCGCAAAAGAAAGTGGCCATGCTGCAGGAGTTTGTGGAGAAGTTTTCCTCGAACCCGCAGGCCGTGGCTTACGGCAACTGGCAACTGGCGCAGCAATACATGGACCTGGGAGATCCGGCCAAGGCCATGCAGGCCGGCGAAAAAGCGGTGGCGATCCAGCCGCACAACCTGGAGTTGCTGGTGCTGCTTTCCTCGGTGGCGGTAAGGCTCAAGTCCACGGACAAGGCCGTGGATTTTGCCGTGCACGGAGCTGAGGCCTTCAACGGAATCGCGCGACAGCCCAAGCCGGAAGGCATGGACCCAGAAGACTTTGCCCTGCGCGTGAAGCAGGACCAGGACGCAATCCGTTCTTCCTATGAGTATCTGGAAGCCGCCGGGCTCAACGCCATGGTGGCCGAGCAGGACGCCGCCAAACGCATGGCGTGCATCGAGCGCTATGTGGCGGAGTTCCACAGTGGGCGTTTGCAGGACAACGTGATGCAGCTTGCGGTCTACACGCTGGGCCAGCTCAATGACGCGGCGCGCATGGGCAGCTTTGCCGACAAGGCTCTCGCAGCCAATCCCAACAGCATTCCCATGCTGGCTGTGCTGGCGGACGCCTTTGCCGATAGCGCCGCGCCAGCCAACATTGCCCGCGCCGAAACCTACGCGCGCAAGGCCCTGGACCTTTCCAAGAACCAGACAGCCAGCGATGAAAATCGCCTGGCGCTTTATGTGGGCATGGCGCACTCTGCGTTGGGGTATGCGCTGTTGAAGCAGGAGAAGACAGCGCCGGCCATTGTGGAACTCAAGCTGGCGACCGAGCAGTTGAAGACCAATCCTGACCTTTATCCTCCGGCGCTCTATCGTCTGAGCTTTGCGTACGCCAAAATCGGAAAGCTGGCGGAGGCGAAGACCGCGCTCACCGAATTGGCAGGAAGGCCCGGACCGTATCAGCAGCCGGCGCGCGAACTGCTGGCCAAAGTGGATGCCGGATTGGCCAAGGGCGCGAGCCCAAAAAAGAAGTAGAAACACGCAAGGAGAGGTCGCCTACGAGGCTGCTGAAAAACCTTTTTTCATCTGCGATTCTGTTTTTCAGGGGCTAAAGCCCGACTTATTTAAAGCGCTTTGCGGCACGGCTAAAGCCGGTGCCCTGATACCTGCTGAGGCTAAAGCCGAGCTTTTCAGCAGCCTGCCCAGTCGACGATGCGGCGTTCTGCCGCGCAAGTGAGACCACCCGCCTTTACGTTGGCTCATCTTTATAGACATCAAGCAAAGACCTTGCGCCGCGCGTCTCAAGTGTGGCTCCGCACCGGTGACGGCGAACGGTTCCAGCGTACTGGTCCGGAGACACCAACATGAAAGGCGGAGACAAAATGAAACATCGGATTTCGTTCCTTGCAACCATTGCAGCGCTGCTGATTGGGGCGTGGGCTTTCGCGCAGAGTCCGGAGATGCAGCAAAGAGTAGCGGCGCTGAAAGACGCAGCCGCGGCCAACAAGCAGGCCATGTCGCAATTTACCTGGGTGCAGCAGGAAACTGTGGCGCTCAAAGGCGAAGTGAAGAAGCAGGAAGTCTTCCAGGTACGCATGGGCCCGGACGGCAAGCCGCAAAAAACGCCGATGGATGCCGGCGCGCAACCGCAGAGCGGGAAAGAGCATGGCATCCGCGGCCACGTCAAAGAGAAAAAGCTGGGAGAGCTGGAAGATTACGCCAAGAGCCTGGGAGCGCTGGCGCAGCAGTACGCTCATCCTGAACCCGGACGCATCCAAGAAGCCGCGCAGGCAGGCCACGTGCTTACCGGACCTGCTGCGGTGCCGGGAATGCAGCAACTTGTGATCTCGAATTATTTGAAACAGGGAGATAAAGTAACTTTTGTGTTCGATCCACAGCAGAAACAACTGCGCAGCATCAACGTGAATTCGTATCTCCAGGACCCGAACGACAAAGCGACCATTTCAGTGGAGTTTGCCCAGATCCCCAACGGTCCCACGCATGCTTCCACCGTGATTGTGAACGGCGAGAGCAAGCAGCTCACGGTGACCATGAGGAATTCGGACTACCAGAAGATCTAGTCTTTATTTCGAGTTACCCCATCCTTCGCCAAAAGCGGGCGAAAGGGTGGGCCACCGGGCCGGTTTATCAGCTCAGGTTACGAACGCCTCTTCAGCAGCGACCTGGGGAGGAATTTTTCCCACCCCAGAATTACAGCAATTGGACGGGTTGGCCTCTCGGCGGTAGAGCAGTAGGTTAGTTACAACTCCGCATGAAGAACAACTTCCAGGGGGACAGAGCCTAAGTCCTGCATCGAGCTGGAGCTATGGACGTCACAGTACAAGCGCGCCGCGAGGGGGACCACGCTAGTCTGCTCCTGACCGGCCCCTTCGACTTGCCCCACGCCATGGCGGTGGCACGAGCAGTCGAGAGCGCCGAAGACGATCTTGGCGGGTGCCGTTCCATCGATGTCGATTTGGTGGGGCTGGACCGCATCGACGGCGCGGGTGCAGTTCTGGTGGCGCGACTTCTAGACCGGCTCGACGAGAATGGGCGCCACGCGAGCGTGATCGAAGCCTCCAACATCGAAGCGGCACGCTTGATCGCACTTTATCGCGAGCACCGAGCGGACCTTCCACCGCCCCTGCCCGCGATGGGCCCGCTGGAACGGATCGGCCAGACGGCGGCCCATCTGCCCGAGAAGGCAGACGAAGCACTTGATTTCACCGGTCGCTTCGCCGTAGCGATGCCGAAAACGGCCGCTACACCGAAATCAGTCGATTGGCGTTCGTTGCCCAGGCTGATTCAAGCGATCGGCGCTGACGGCCTGCCGGTAGCGAGCGCCGCTAACCTGCTGGTCGGCGTCATCATCGGTTTTCTTGGCGCCTCGCAGCTCGCGCGCTTCGGAGCAACCGACTATGTTCCCCAGCTGATCGTCGTTACACATTTCCGGGAGCTTGGACCACTGGTCACCGCCATTGTTGTGGCCGGGCGGTCAGGGGCCGGGATTGCTTCAGAGATCGCCACGATGAACGTGGCAGAGGAGGTTGATGCCTTGCGATCGATGGGCTTCGATCCGGTGCGATGGTTGGCCGTGCCACGCTGTCTGGCTCTTGCCCTCACGCTGCCGCTCTTGACCTGGGTGGGCGACGTGCTGGCCCTCTTCGGCGGTTTGGCGGCCACGACGATCACTACGGACTTGACGGCACACGCCTATGTCCAGGCGGCCTTGAGCGCGATCACCGCCCACGACTTCTTTGCCGGCCTGGTTAAGAGCCCATTCCTGGGGCTGGCAATCGGACTGATCGCATGTGGCCAGGGTTTGCTGGCACGTGGTGGCGCCGCTGCTGTCGGCGCCAGGACGACGAGCGCCGTAGTGCAATCCATCTTTTCCGTAATTGTGATCAGCGCGGTATTCACGTTTTTTTTCGCGCTCATAGGCATCTGAACATGCCAAAGCCACACATCACGGTCGACGATTTACGAG
>DASVFK010000225.1:0-46752 GCA_036380095.1 Candidatus Angelobacter sp.
TGCATGCCGCCATTGCCATGAAGCCATCACTCAGGCCATCGATGCCGGCAGCATACACGGCAGGGCGAGAGGGATTGCTTGCACGCGCTGCCACCTTTCCGTGGGCCACTCGGAATCAGCCGCTTTTTTGAGCGTGCCCCAGCCTTTCGGGAGCAATCATGACCAACGGTAGTCCAAGTCCTGTCCGTCCGCGCCGCTATCTACTGCTCACCGTGGTGCTGGCGGCCATTGCCGTCTTTGCCATCACGGCACTGCTGATCAATATCTTTGAGCGCAAGCAGGAAGCCAGAAACCCTTTTTATCGCGTGGTCGAACTGAATGACACGGTCTCTGACCCCGCCGTCTGGGGCAAGAACTTTCCCATGCAGTACGACCTCTACATGCGCACGGTGGACCAGCAGCGTACCAAGTACGGCGGCAGTGAGGCCCTGCCTCATTCGCCCACGGAAGCCGACCCGCGCTCTGCCGTGGCCCGCTCCAAGCTGGAACAGGACCCGCGATTGAAAGCCATGTGGGCCGGGTATGCGTTTTCCAAGGACTATCGCGAACGCCGCGGCCACGCGTATATGCTTCTCGACCAGACATTCACCGAACGCCAGCAGTTCAATCCGCCCGGCGCCTGCCTGAATTGCCACGCTTCCATGGTCACGGTCTATAACCAGGCCGGTAATGGCGACATGAAGAAGGGCTTCGACGCCATCAACCACATGAAGTACACGGAGGCACGACAGTTCGCCAAACACCCTGTCGCCTGCATTGATTGCCATGACCCGCAGACCATGCAGTTGCGCGTCACGCGCCCGGCGTTTATGGAGGGCATCAAGGCATTGAAGGCTTCACAGGGCGTCCAGAACTACGACGTAAACAAAGACGCGACGCGCCAGGAGATGCGCTCTTACGCCTGCGCGCAATGTCACGTTACGTATTACTTCAAGCCGCCGGAGAAAACCCTGACCTTCCCCTGGACCAAAGGCCTGGCGGTGGAAAACATCATCGCCCACGAAGATGAAAACAAAATCAAGGAATGGGAGCATCCGGATACGGGCGCGCCGCTGATCAAGGCGCGACATCCGGAATTTGAAGTCTGGAGCATGGGCGTGCACGCGCGCTCTGGCGTGGCGTGCGCTGACTGCCATATGCCGTACACGCGCATGGGCGGGCTCAAAATTAGTGACCATCAGGTGAACAGCCCGCTGCTCAAGATCAATCGCTCTTGCCAGACTTGCCATCATTTTCCAGAGGAAGAGCTGCGCGAGCGTGCGGAGGAGATCCAGGACCGTTTCTTCCGCTTGCGCAATACGGCCATGGACGCTCTGATGGACCTGATCAATGACATCAAAGCCAACAAGGACAAAGCTTCCCCGGCGCAACTGGCCAAGGCGCGCGACGCTCAGCGCCGCTGCGGCTTCATGATTGACTTCATCGTTTCAGAAAACTCCATGGGCTTTCACGCGCCCCAGGAAGCCCAGCGCATTCTGGGCGACGCCATTAACGTGTGCCGCACAGGACAATTGGCGCTGCACGGCGGTCCCGAGCCAAGCCACTTCGAAATGCCGGCGGAAGGGAAGACGGCTGCGGTGAAGTAGCGGTATATTAAGGAGCCAAGGATGGCCGTGCGATACTTCGATGGCATTACGGGCGTGCGATTGGGTGATCGTGTCGCACTCAGAGTCCTGTTCCGACGGCGTGTGGGCAGGGTTGTGTATGTGCCAAAAGTTTCCCACTTCAATCCAGAATTCGAGTACAACGGCATGACGTGGGTCGGTATTCGACTGGAGGACCGCTCCCTGGTGGCAACTCCCATCCTCGCTAAGACCGGAAATCTGAAAAAGAAGATCAAATTTATTGAGCGTGACAGCTCCCCGTGTGAGCTGATTGAGGAATCATCACGGGAATTTGAAAAACACGGAGAAGGCGTCAGTCCGTAAGAACTCAACAGACAGCAATTGCCAGTAGATATCCACGTTTGACAGTTTCGGGAAATTTCATTGAGGCGCAGTGGGAGTAGTTAACTCCATCCTCACTTCGCCTTCGCTGTCCATGCTTCCGGCACGCGCCTTCCTTCAGGCAGCTTGGTGTTGCCATCGCCTTTGGCCTTCTCGATTTGTTGCTGGGTCAGGTTTCTGGCGTTGCTTAGATCGGCGCCGCTCAAGTCAGCTTCGCCCAGCCCGGCTCCACTTAGATCTGCTCCGCTCAGATCGGCCCGGCGGAGGTCGGCCCCATCGAGCGTTGTTTGTGTCAGGTTGGCCTGCGCCAATCGCGCGTCAGTCAGGTAGGCCCCGCCCATGGTTGCGCCGTGGAGAACCGCTCCGCTTAGGTCAGCCCCGGTAAGTTGCGCCCCATTAAAGTCCGCCGAACTGAGGTCCGCGCCGCGCAGGTCCGCCCGGATCAGGCTTGCTTCCGTCAAGTTGGCCCCGCTCAGGTCTGCCGCGCTCAGGTCAGCCCGGATCAAGCGCGCCTGAACCAGGTTTGCCCCTCTGAGATCGGTCTCGTGCAGATCGAGCACCGGCCGCTGATATTCCCATTGCAAGTTGCGTCTGGCGATCACCGTGAGCACAGTCTGCACATCCGCTGCGGGCTTTACGCCCGAAGGTCCGTTTGCCTTGAGGATCGTCACCGGGGGCTGCGTTCTCGGAGCGTTTCCACGTACATAAGCGGCCAGGATTTCAATAGCCGGCCAATGGTCGTTTTCCGATTCATTGGCGATTCGCTCTATCGCGTAAATGCCCCCGCTTCGGACTTCCAGGTTTTTCCTGCCGCTCGCGTCCAGCGCTCCCATTTGTTCAATGGCCTTGCTAATGCGCTCCGTGGCCTGTTTTTCCCGGGCGAGAGCAATCGATTTTTGCGCGACCTTGCGATCAAGAACCGCCGCATAGAAGCTGGCCACAAGCGCCATCGCCCCTACGATCAGCGCTAGTGTTCTGCGCGCTTCATTCACGCGGTCAAACCGCTCCTTTTGTCCCAGACCGTTTAGCTGACCGGCCTGCCAATGCGGCACCTTCCACAGAACGGCGAGAATAAACGCAGCCCCCACGCCCGCCGCGGCCAGCATTTTCCAGTTGGCCAGGCCTGACTGCCGCTGCAACCACTCCAGCGAGCCCCACACCACCAGAACGATCACCAGAACTGCCGCCAGCCCCAATCCGTAAGAAACGACCCAGCGCCAGCGCGAAGGGGGTGGAGGGTAAAGAGGCTCCTCCAGGATTTTCCACGGATCGGTCATGAATGAAACAGGGTAATCGAAAGCGGGCTTAACCGACAATTTTGAGTTTTTTCTAATGGAGACTGGGCTAAGACTTTCTGAAAAATAGCCGTAAGGCCTGCCACCTGGGTACCACGGTAACGTGTAACCCGATTGTTAGCTTTCTTTCCGGCAGCAAAAGCGGATAATACCTAGCCAAAAGCAGTCAAACCGGCAATGACGGACCGGTGCCCGAATGAACGAAAAGGAAATGAACGACAACAGCTCCACCGCCAGCCTGCATGACATTCAGCTTGGGTTGGAGCGGCTGGAGCGCAAGGAATGGTGGCGTTGGGCCACGGCGCTCACCGTAACGCTCTTGCTGACTCTGGGCGTGATCGCCCTGGCTCTGCCTGGGTTTGGGATGGAGGCATTTGCTCCCGGCCCACTCGACCTGCACCTGGCCGTTCCTGGATTACTGGTCCTGGTCCTGCTTTTTGACGTCTTCGTCGTGCACCAGCAGGTGCGCATCTCGCGGCTTCGCCGCCGCTTGGCGGGACAAATCGGAGTGCTGGCAGCTCTGGAAGTTCTCAAACCAACCGATCCCGCGGAACAAGAAGGGCAGAGGGAACGCCGCCGTGCAGCTCGCTGTGCGTTTGACCAGCGCCTGACCGTGAAAGCGCTGGTAGACGGCAAAGAAGCCATTCTCTACGGCCGCGTGATCGATATCAGCGAGCTCGGGCTGGGCGCCGTTATTTCAGGTTCGCTCGAGCGTAGTGACCACGTCGCTCTGGAAGTGAATGTGGGCGACGGAGACACAGTGCGCGTAGGCGCAGTGATTCGCTACGCCCGAGGATTCCGCCACGGGTTCGAGTTCTTTGGGCTGGGCGCCGAGGAGCGGGAAAAACTGGGGCAGGTGTGCGCCGCGGCAGGCTTGAAGCCCCCGTCTCGGAAGACAGCCCCAGCCGTCCACAGCGGTCAATTCACGGCGTCTGCTTTATAATCCCCGCCCGAGGGGTCCAGTCATGAAATTCTTTCTCGTCGCCGCGGTTTTCACCGCCGCGGCCTTTGCGCAAAGTTCATTGGAAGAAGGCAAGGTTGTCCACTATGAGCTCAAGCCCAATGAGCTGAAATATACGTTTGCTTCGTCCTATGCGCCGGTAGCTCGCCTCAAGTCCGGCAACATCCTGGAAACGAACACCGTGGATTGCTTCGGCAATGCCATCAAGAAGCCCGGAGACACGCTGAGCATGGCGCCCGGCGACAATCCTTTGACCGGGCCTTTTTTCATCGAAGGCGCAGAGCCCGGTGACACCCTGGCAGTGAAAATCCTTGACATTCAGATCGATGGCAAGCAGGGAATTGGAGCGCTGGCGCCTGGATTTGGCGCCATTAATTCAACCAATTACACGCCAATGCTCAACGAACCGATTAAAGAAAAAATCTGGTTCTATCCCATCGATCGCGCATCCAACACGGCGACGTTTCAGGCGCTCGATTCCAAATACACGGTCAAGATCCCGCTGCGGCCCTTCTTCGGCTGCATCGGCGTGGCGCCTGCGGGCGGCGAGGCGCGCACCTCAGTCGTCCCGGAGGCCTTTGGCGGCAACATGGATTCGCCCGAAGCCAGCGTGGGCAACACTGTCTACTTTCCCGTGAACGTCTCCGGCGCGATGCTGTTTCTGGGTGACGGCCATGCCGCCATGGGCGATGGCGAAATCGCCGGTACCGCCATTGAAGTCCCTTTGCGCAGCCGCGTGCAGGTGCGGGTGATCAAGGGCAGAAAGATCAGTTGGCCGCGCTTTGAAAACGACGAATACATCATGACCGTGGGCGCCTACCGGCCGCTGGACGACGCCCTACGCATCGCTTTCACCGAGCTCGTTGGCTGGATCCACAATGACTACGGGCTTTCCGAGATGGACGCTTACCAGCTGCTATCGCAGGTGGGAGAGATTCATTTGAACGAGATGGTGGACCCCAACTACGTGATTGTTGCCAAAGTGAAAAAGAAATTCTTGCCGAACCCAAAAACACTTTCCAAACAGTAGCGCACCGCAGAAGTGCAGCACCACCGAGGAGAAATCATGGCGCGAGAAAAAGAGTGGGCCCGTGCGATGGCCAGGGAAGTCGCTCAAGCCATTCCAGACGCTGTCCGTCGAGTCCCCAATCTGCGCTTGACCAAGGCCCAGGTTGCGGCGTTGCAACGGGCCTTCCAGAACCGGCTGATTCAAACCATGGGCAAGAAAAGTGGAACTGCCGGCCGCGCCAAGGCCTGATCGTGGGGCAAGACCTTCCCGATCTTCTAATGCCTGCGCTGCGGAGAAAAGCTAGAGCTTGTTCAGGTACTGTACGAACTCGTCGCTGCCCCACTGCTGCGGCCCAATAAACTTGCGCAGGATTTTTCCCGAACGATCAATCACGTACGATTCCGGCGGGCCGGTCGGCTGGTAAAGCTCTTTGAGCTTGCGCTCGCGATCGTGAACGGTCAGGAAGTCGAGCTTGCGCGAGTGGATAAATCGCTGATAGTCCTTCTCCGTGTCGTCGTAGCTCACGGCCAGAATCGTGAGCTTGTCGCCCATGCGGTTTTGCAGCCGGTTGAGATCGGGGATCTCCTGAATACAGGGCGGACACCACGTGGCCCACAGGTTCAACAGGACGACCTTTCCTCGATAATCACGGAGGGCAACCGTGTGGTCTGCATCCTGCAGAGTGAAGTCCGGGGCGGGCTTGCCGGTCAGGCCGCCGCTCGGCGTGCTGGTACAGCCGGTGCACCCGGCGAAAAAAGCCAGCGCCAGGGCCATCAGTAAATTCAAAGGCTTCACATCAGTATGATAACCCGATTTTGAGCCGGCGCCAGTTACGGCCTGGTCGCCTGCCGAGCAGTTGAATTGCTTGCTATAATGCGTCCTCTCGGAAATGTCTCCGCCCACAGGCCAAGCTGTCGTTCTGGAACCCAAGCTCTCTCTCGCCCGGTGGCTCACTTTCCCACATCATCGCAGCGGCTGGGCTTACGCCCTGGACGCCCTCAAACCCCTGCTTAAACCCGGTGGCGTGGAGTTGGACCCGTTCATCGAAGCGACGTTCTGCTGGGACCTCGAGGAGAACGAACGCTTTGGTGCGTTGCCTTATCGCAGCGACTGGATCGCCATCATTCACAACCCGCCGGGAATCCCCGAGTGGCATGAGTACGAGTCTGCTCCCCAATCTGTCTTCAAGCTGCCGGCCTGGCGTGAAAGTCTTCCATATTGCCGCGGCATTTACGTGTTTTCTGAAACCATGTGCTTGTGGGTGAGAGAAGAGACAAAGGTTCCCGTGGCCGCCGCAGTGCATCCAACCGAACCGCCGGAGCGATTGTTCAGCATGGAAGCTTTCTTGGCGAATCCCATCCGCCGCATCGTTCAGGTCGGCTCATGGCTGCGGCGTTTGCATTCCATCAGCTTGCTCAAGGTGACTTCACTGCGGAAGACGCTGCTTGCCCCGAGGACAACTCCCGATCCCCATCTGGAAACACTCTTGCGGCGAGAGGCTGCACACGACCCATCTGCCAGGAACGCGGATTGGTCCTCCGTGGAGTTTCTGGCTTACCAGTTGCCCGCAGATTATGACCGGCTGCTGGCCTCGAACATCGTTTTCCTTGACCTCTACGATACAGTTGTGAACAACACCATTCTTGAATGCGTGGTCCGGCGGACTCCGGTGCTCTGTAATCGCCTGCCATCGCTGGTAGAATTATTGGGTCCTGATTACCCGCTGTTTTTTTCAGATCTGGCGGAGGCAACGGCCAAGGCGGAGGACCTTGCGTTGCTGGAAAAGGCGCACCAGTATCTCGCGCGGATTCCTGAAAATGCTTTTTCCCCGGACCGGTTCCGAGAATCCATCGTGCGGGCCGATTTTTACCGCGGGTTATGAAATAAAGGCCTGAAACGCCGGTGATGGCTGATTCATCTATTGAGAGGAACTACAAGAGCCGATACTCATGGTCTATCTCACCAGGAAAGCCGAGTTTTCCGCTTCGCACTACTATCACAACCCGGAGTTCACCCCGGAAGAGAACCAGCGGATCTTCGGCAAATGCAACAACCCCAACGGCCACGGACACAACTACACCCTGGAAGTCACGGTGAAAGGTGAAGTGGACCGGCGTTCTGGCTTCGTGGTGGACCTGAAACAGCTCAAAGAGATCATGAACCGCGAGGTGATTGACGCCTTGGACCATCGCTTCCTGAACAAGGAAGTCGCTGAATTCCAAACCATGATCCCGACCACGGAGAACTTGGCCATCGCCATCTGGCAGCGGCTTCAGCCCAAGCTGAGGCTGGCTCAACTGCATCGCGTGCGTATCTATGAAACGCCTGATTTGTTTGCGGATTTTTACGGAGAACAATGAAAGCGTACCTCACACGACGTTATATGTTCTCCGCTTCGCACCGGCTGCATAACAGCGACATGTCGGCCGAGGAGAACTCTGCCGTGTATGGCAAGTGCAACAACCCGTACGGCCACGGCCACAATTATGCGGTAGAAATCACGGTAGCCGGCCCCGTGGACCCCGCAACCGGCATGGTTTGCAACCTGGTTGATCTAGATGGCTTTGTGCACGCAAATATTTTGAAACGTTTTGACCACGAAAACCTCAATACCTTGCAGGAATTTCAGCAGAACGTGCCCACCACGGAAAACCTGTGCCACGAGCTGTACAGGATCATGGAAGAGGGTTTTCACCCAGCACGGATCGAGAAGATCCGCGTGGAGGAAACCATGCTGAATTCTTTTGAATACGCCGGAGGAAGAGAACTCCGCCCCTAGGAGATTTTTGTGGCACTTGGAGCCTCTGTGAAAAAGATGCTGGACCGAACCGCTGTTGAATCAGCCACCACGCAGGAACTGCTGCGCGAGCTGCTGGTCCGGCTGGGCGAAGACCCGGACCGCGACGGTCTGCTCCGCACGCCGGAACGCATGCAAAAGGCCCTGGAACACCTGACCAAGGGTTATCGCGAAGAGCCGGAGAGCGTGCTCAACGGCGCGCTCTTTGAAGTGAACTATGACGAGATGGTCATCGTCAAAGACATCGAGATGTTCAGCCTGTGCGAGCACCATCTGTTGCCTTTCTTCGGCAAGGTCCATGTGGCTTACATTCCGCACGGCAAAGTCGTGGGCTTGAGCAAGATCCCGCGCCTGGTAGATATTTTTGCCCGGCGCCTCCAGGTGCAGGAGCGCCTGACGGTGCAGATTGCGGAGACCATCCAAAGGGCCATCCAGCCGCTGGGCGTGGGCGTGGTGATTGAAGCACGCCATCTCTGCGTCATGATGCGCGGCGTGGAAAAACAGCATTCTTCCGCCGTGACCTCGCACATGCTGGGCAGCTTCAGGACTTCCGACAAGACGCGGGAGGAATTCCTGTCCTTGATCCGCAACGGAAAGAACGGAAGCTCGTTCTAAATGCCGATAAGCCATCCTGACAGCAAGGTCGCCGTGATCACCGGCGGCGGCCGAGGAATTGGCTTGGCCATCGCGCGAGTTTTTTCCGGAGCCGGCTTCCAGGTCGTGATCATGGGCCGCAATCAAGCGCGATTGGGGGCGGCCGCCAAGGAAATGAGGCAGGGAAGCGTCCAGCCGCTGCCTTGCGACGTGACCGACTCCGCGGCGGTTGATGAGGCCTTTCGCCGCATCCGCGAGATGCACGGGAAAATTGACGTGCTGGTGAACAACGCCGGCACGGCCCATGCCTTGGCTGCCGTTGAGAAATTTCCGATCGAAACCTGGAAGCAAGTCATCGACACCAATCTCACCGGGACGTTTCTAGTTACGCGCTCCGCGCTGCCGCTGATGCAGGCTGGTGGAACAATCGTGAACAACCTGTCCATCGCGGCCGTGCAGCCGTTTGCCGGCATGTCCGCGTATAACGCGTCCAAGTTCGGCGCCATGGGCTTTACTATGGCGCTCCGCGAAGACTTGCGTAAACGCGGGATACGCGTAATCGCCCTGCTGCCGGGAGCAACGGACACCGATATCTGGCAGCAATTCTGGCCGGACGCGCCGCGGGAGAAGATGGTCTCGCCGGAAACAGTGGCTGAGGCCGTGCTGCATGCGGTATTGGCGCCTGCGAACGCTTCCATTGATGAAATCAGAGTGTTGCCCGCGGCGGGAGTGCTATAAGCGGCGGCTGACACACGAAAGCACCCGCCAATGGGCTCAGTAATCCTCAAACGCATAGACATTCCTGCGCGGGGACATGAGCTTGACTAACACCACGCCGCTCAAGAATCCGCCCACGTGAGCCCAGAACGCGACTCCGCCGGCGCCGTCGGCCCCGGTGGCGAACGAGGTGGCCGCTCCGCTCAGAAAATTAACCACGAACCAGTAGCCCAGCACCAGCCATGCCGGCAGCCAGAAAACAAAGAAGCCCCACCAGGTAAGAACGCGCGCCCCCGGAAATAGAAGGAAATATGCCCCCATCACGCCGGCAATCGCGCCACTGGCCCCCACCGTGGGCACGCGCGACCCGAAGTTGAAGACCAGGTGAGCCACGCCGGCGCCCAGACCGCACAACAGGTAGAAAACCAGGTATTTGAAATGCCCCAGGCGGTCCTCCACGTTGTCGCCGAAGATGGCCAGGCCCCACATGTTGAAGATAATGTGCATCCAGCCCGAGTGTAGGAACATGGAGCTCAAAAGAGGGAAGAAGGCATAGGCGGCGGGAAGGGAACCTCCGATCCACGCCGTGAGGTGTTGCGGCACCAGGGCAAACTGAAACACAAAGCGGTTCAGCTCGCGCGGCTGCAGCGTGGACTCGAACAGAAAAACAACCACGTTCAAGGCGATCAGGAAATACGTAATGAACGGAGCGGAGGCGCGCGGCTGGTCGTCTTTAATCGGAAGCATTTACTTGGCTGTTTCTTCATTATCATGCTTGATATGGAGAAAACGAACAAGTGGATGGCGTCCTGATCGTCAACAAACCGGCCGGTCTGACTTCGCACGATGTTGTGGCGTGGGTGAGGCGCATTACCGGCGAGAAGTCCGTGGGACACCTGGGCACGCTCGATCCCATGGCCACCGGCGTCCTGCCCCTGGTGCTGGGACGCTTTACCCGCCTGGCCCAGTTTTACAACGAGGCCGACAAGCGCTATGAAGGCCGTATCTGCTTTGGCCAGGCCACCGACACCTACGACGCAGAAGGCCACCCGGCAGGCCCAGAGCAGCCGGTAAACCTGTCTTTCGAGCAGGTGCGCGATGCGGCGGCTGCCTTCGTGGGGAAGATCCAGCAGCTGCCTCCGCTGTTCTCGGCGAAAAAGGTGGCTGGAGTCCCCGCTTACAAGCTGGCGCGCAAAGGTCACGAGCCTGAGCTAAAACCCAAAGAAGTCGAAATCAAGGAACTGGAGATCACCGATTGGGACGGTCGATCAGCCGGGTTCAAGTCGTGGGTCAGCTCGGGGACCTATGTTCGCTCGCTGGCGCATGATTTGGGCCGCAAGCTCGGGCCGGGCGCGCATCTGGCTCAGCTTGCACGCACTTCCGTTCGCGAATTCACTCTGGAAGAGGCCCACAGACTGGACGACGTAGAAGAAGCGGTCAAGCTGGGCAGGCTGGAAGAGCTGTTCATCCATCCGCGGCTGGTTTTGCCGGAGTTCCCGGCAGTGACGGCCCCCAGTGAATGTGTGGCCAGGCTCAGGAATGGCGGAGCAGTCAATTTGCCGGAGTTCAGCAAGGCTCCGACGGTACGCGTGTTTGCCGGGCAAAGGGAACTGCTGGCCATCGCGCGGCGTGTAGCGGGCACGCTTTTCCAGCCGAAAATAGTGCTGCACAGCTAAACATTTCAGCGGACGGTCAAAGTAATAGAGAAGCTTCGAGTCAACCCGTTTCGCGTTCCGGAAAGAACGATGTTATATGTCCCGGCAGGGGTGCCGTTGGGATTCACGGACGAACCACCGCAGGAAACGGCTGCACCCAGCAGGGTTGTGGCGATCAGCATGGTCAGGAGAGCGCCCAGCTTGCGCTTGCGCCGGGGAATCAAAGTGAGCGCTGCGACCGCCGCCAAAGACCATCCCCAGCCGCCGGTAGGGCGCGAAGAGCCAAGTAATCGGGGAGCAGTGGAGACGGTGAGAACGGCAGGAACGGTGTCCGGCGGCTGAATCGTTTGCGGAACACGAGCCACCAGGCACGAAGCGCCGGTGGGCAAGCCGGAGCAAGAAAACGCAATAGCGTCAAAGCCGGTGCGGTCGCTTGCCACAAAAGGGAAGCTGGCCTTCTGGCCGGCGTTAACGGTGGCTGTACCCTGGGCCGGATCCGTCGTGAAACCAAAATCGGCGGCGTCGGTTATCAACTCGATGGTCACCGGGTTGGCGGCGCCGGTGTTGGCCACGCTAATTGTTGCGTTTTGTGGGCCGGCAACGGGAGGATTGTAGACCACGCTGATCTGGCAGGTTTGGCCCTGGACGGTGAAGGTTGAGCAGTTATTGGTCTGTGAAAACCCGTTTCCACTGATGCTTACGCCAGTGACGGTAACCGGATCGGTCCCGATGTTAACGATGTTGGCGAAGGCGTTCTGCGGCCCGAATATCGGGGAGTTCATACCCAAGCTGGTAAGTTGAGGCCGAATCATTGGGCCGACAAAGCCTGTGCCGGAGACGGTTAAGACATGCGGGCTGCCGGGGGCGTTATCGACCAGCGTCAACGTGCCGGTGCGCGGGCCCGCCGCGGTGGCATTGAAGAGCAATACAAAGCCGGTAGCAATTTGCACCGTCCCAAAGCTGACACTTTGGCTCGGCGGATCAGAGCCAAAATCGAAATCTCCGGTCACGGTGGCTGAAGTGATCACCAAAGGCTGCGTGCCTGTATTGGTCACGACGATTTGCAGCGCCCCAGGAAGCGGGCTGCCCACCGGCTGAAGATTGGGAAAAGTCAGGGAGGCGGGAGCGACCGAAATCCCCTGAGCCAAGTCCTCGCTCGCCGGGAAGAGCAATAGAGCGCAGATTCCGAGAAACCAAAATAGTTTATGCACAGCCATGGTTTCGCCAGCGTCTTGGTGTTTAGTCAAAAGTAGAGTACCTCACCAGAGAGGCAGAAGCAACTTGCCGAAAGTACGATGCTCTATGCTTCGTAGTTGGCGTCTGTAGCTTGACGGGCCGACTGTTTGCCAATCCGGCGGCGTTTGCAAGGGAGCCCCCAGCCCGTGACCAAGCGGTTGCGCCTAGCGAAGGCTGCGGCGCGGTAAATTCGGCGGGAATAAATTCTTGTGGTCCTGGTTACTCCTGTGACGGTTGAAAAAACATCAAACAGGAGTTAACGAAATGAAAGCAAGACTATCAACACTGGCCCTCATCGCATGCCTGGGAAGCTCACTCGCATTTGCGGGTGAAAAAGGAAAATCCAAGTCGACCTATGATGACGCGAATCCTCCGGCATCGCAGGAAAGCTCTGCCATGAGCAACAGCCACGAAAACAGCAAGCAGGCCGTGCAGAAGACAAAGAAAAAGCATGACGCGAAACCCGAGCCCACCGAACAAGAAAAGCAGTTTGAGCAGATGCTGCTCGGCATGTGGGGATAATGCCTACCAACACTGCGTCCCAGGAAAACCAGCCTGGGACGCGGATTGGGTAAGCCATTCCAGACCAGGCTTTGGCCCTTCGTAGAAGTTCAAGAATTCCAGAAACTCTCCTGTTGACATTCAAAAGGAGATAGAGTCTATTCTTCTGTTGAGTGTCAACATGAGGGCCCCTAGGCGTGGGGCCGCCACCTGAGGAGAAAAGTATGGCCTGGCTACGGCTCCTGCTTGCGCGGTTTCGCGGATTGTTCAGCAAAGCATCGGCTGACAGGGAACTGAACGCCGAGATACAGGCGCACCTGGAGATGCTGGCGGAAGAATACCGGCGCCAAGGCATGGCTGCCCCAGAAGCCCGGCAGGCGGCGTTGCGCGAGTTCGGCGGCGTCACCCAGACACAAGAAACCTATCGTCGCCAGCGTGGGTTCCATTTCTTTGAGACCTTTGCGCAGGACCTCCGTTACGCCGTGCGCATGCTGCGTCGCGCCCCCGGCTTCACCGCCGTGGTAGTGATCTCGCTGGCGCTGGGAATCGGCGCCAATACGGCTATCTTCAGCGCCATCGATGCCGTGATGCTGCGCATGCTGCCGGTCCAGGAACCGCAGCAACTCGTCATGCTCCAATGGCGCGCCAGGGACTGGCCGGAAAAATACGTCGGCGATCTGGAAGGCAGCAGTTTAGGCGAGGAGGGAAAAGGCCTCACCAGTTATTCCTTCAATTATCAGGCCTTTCAGCAATTCAAAGAACAGAACCACGTGTTCGAAGACACATTTGCGTTTGCAGCAAACAGTGATGCGGTCAATGTCGGCATTGATGGCCGCGCCGACGCCACTGCGATCCAGGGTGTTTCGGGGACTTACTTTGCAGGGTTGGGCGTGCTGCCAGTGCAAGGACGGATGATCGTGCCTGACGACGATCGGGAGTCGGCGCCTGGAGTGGCCGTTGTCTCATACAATTTTTGGCAGCAACGCCTCGGAGCCGCGCAAGTGGCAGGGAAGTCCCTGGTACTCAACGGGCTACCCATCACGATCATCGGAGTTGCCCCGCCAGATTTCTTTGGGCTTGAGCCGGGCAGTTCTCCCGGTCTGTATATTCCGCTGACCCAATACTCGGCAGAACAAGCGCGCCAAGGCGGTTCAGGAACTGACTTGACCTATGTGAGCGACCCCAAGGTCTGGTGGGCGGGCGTTGCAGGACGTCTCAAACCGGGTATGACGGAGCAACATGCGGAAGCAGAGCTTTCCGTGATTTTCGATCAAAGCTTGCGGGCGATCGTCCCAACCCCTGACGCGAACAAGCCAGCGTTGCAGGTGGTCCCCATCAAGCAGGGCCTGGACAATCTGCGGCGCCAGTTTTCGAGCTCCCTCCTGCTGCTCATGATGATGGTAGGGGCAGTGCTCCTGATTGCTTGCGGCAACGTGGCGGCATTGCTGCTGACACGGGCGAGCGCGCGGCAGCGGGAGATCGCCGTGCGCTTGAGCCTGGGCGCGCGCCGCATGAGACTCATCCGCCAACTGCTCACAGAAAGCGTGCTGCTGGCCTTGCTGGGAGGAACGCTCGGCCTGGTGGTGGCGAAGTGGGCCGGAAGGGTATTACTAACGCTGCTTAGGGTCAATTTGAAATTGCAGTTTGATGGCAATGTTCTGGCGTTTACGGCGGTAGTCTGCATTCTCAGCGGCATTCTGTTTGGGCTGGCGCCCGCTCTTCGGGCCACACGCAGCGACATAGTGACGGCGCTCAAGCAACCTGTGTCCGGCGCTCCAGGGCGCAAGCTGAGCGCGGGCAAGCTCCTGGTCGCCGGGCAAGTGGCGCTGTGCCTCCTGCTTTTGGTGAGTGCTGGGCTGCTGATTCGGTCTTTAAAGCGCCTGCAGGGAGTGGAACTGGGATTCAACCGCGAAAACATTCTGCTGTTCACAGTCCGCCCAGGACTGAACGGATACAAGGGCCCGCGCCTGGATGAGTACTACTTGGAAATGCGACGCCGCATCCAGCGCATTCCGGGTGTGCAGGAGGTTAGTTTCTCGGACAGAAATGCAATCGGCGCCGGCATGAGCATCACCAGGGGTGAAATACCCGGATATACAGAGCCGGGCAAGGGTGTGGATATTTACAGGCACGTGGTTGGCCCCGGCTATTTTGAGACGCTGAATATTCCGATCCGTGCAGGTCGCCCGCTGGGCTTCGAGGACACACACGCCTCGCCGCTGGTTGTGGTAGTCAACCAGAAGTTCGCGGACAGGTACATGCATGGCGAGAATCCTATGGGACACGAAGTCGTCCTGGGAAGTCATAAACGTCCCGCTCATTACGAGATTGTAGGAGTTGCGCAAGATGTGAAATACGCGCGCGTGCGCGATGAAGTGCCGCCCACGGTTTATTTTCCGCACGCGCAGGTATTTGCGGCCTACGGCACAGACTTGGCAGACATGAACGGTTTCTCGTGGCCGTTTATGACGTTTGCCATCCGAAGCCCGCAGGCGGGAACCGGGCCGTTGCTGGCAGCCGTCCGGCGCGAAGCAAACGCTCTAGACAGCAACGTGCCACTGGTGGACGTCAGGACGGAAACCCAGGTGGTGGACCAGGTCCTGTTCCTGGAACGGACCTTCGCCGCGCTTAGCTCAGCTTTCAGCTTTCTGGCCCTTCTGTTGGCTTGTGTTGGCCTGTACGGCACCATGGCTTACGCCGTCAGCCGCCGGACAAACGAAATCGGGATACGCATGGCTCTGGGTGCGGGTCGAGGCAGCATCCTGGGAATGATCCTGCGGGAGACTGGGTTCGTGGTGTTAGCTGGAATCTTTGTAGGATTGCCGTCGGCGTGGGCTGGTAGCGGCCTGCTCAAGGCCCGGTTGTTCGGACTTGGACCTCATGACCCAGTCAGCATTCTGCTCGCGGTCGCAGCGACCTTGGCTGTCACGGCCTTGGCAGGTTACATACCTGCGCGAAGGGCATCGCAGGTGGATCCGATGGTGGCACTGAGATACGAGTAGGAGCGAGGGCACTAATCTCCCCCTGGCTGATCAAGCCTCGGTCAGGTCTTAGCCGGTCTCTATTAAACGTCTGATAACAGATATTATGTTAAATATCTAGCCGCCCGCACAAATACTGTCTAGCTACATCGCTGCGGTCTCCTGAAGCAGCTTTTTCAGCTCCTCCCTGAACCGCTCCAGGCCGCTCACCAGTTCATCTGTCGCTTCGATCTCTTCCTGCTTGTGCACGAAGACCTTGCGTCCGTTGCGTTCCACTAGGGGGCCCAGGCTCTCGCCCATGCGCCGGCCAAGGTTGCCAAGGATCTGCAGCCCCTCCGGTCCAGGCACCAGGAACGCGATGTAGCCGTCGCGTAGGACGCCAATGGCTTTGGGAAAGCGTTCGAAGGTCTCCAGTTCGAAACCGGCCATGTACAGACGCTGGAGCTGCTCTTCAATCATGTCGCTGGCGCTCCAAACCGCTCAAGGTTGAATCAATCCTGGGAACTTTCCTCTGCGCTCTTAGCAGCGGGCTCAGCGCGCAAGTCGGCTTCGCCCTTAATCACCGGCTAGACGAGCTTCCCAAATCAGTTCGCCCACCAGGCTGTTCGGAAAGCTCTTGGTTACCAGCACGTTGGCATAGCTTCCCACGGGCGGAATCCGGTCATCAGGACACGAGAAATTCAGCGTAATGTTCTGCGAAGTGCGCCCAACGACCTGTCTTCGCGTCTCATTCATACCCTCAACCATTACTTCAAGTCTCTTCCCGACCTTCTTCGCGTAATTTGCCCGCTGGATCTCTCGCTGGCGCTCCTGCAAGATCTGTAGACGGCGGGATTTCTCCTCGTCGGCGATGCTATCAATCATGGCGATGGCCGGTGTATTGGGCCGAGGGGAATACTTGAAACCGAAAACGCCGTCAAACTGGCACTGCTCGAGTAAGGTGATGGTCTCTTCGAACTCGGACGGGGTCTCTCCGGGGAAGCCGACGATGATGTCTGTGGTCAAGGCCATTTCCCTCTTGGCTGAGCGGACCCAGGCGATCTTTTCCAGGTACATCTCGCGCGTGTACTCGCGGCTCATGGCGGAAAGCACGCGCGACGATCCGCTCTGCACCGGCAGATGGATGTGATCGCAGAGAGTGGGCAGCGCATCAATCGCGTCCACAATGTCTTTGCTAAAGTGCCGCGGATGCGACGTGGTAAAGCGCACACGGCGCACGCCGGGGATTTCGCCCACGGCATAGAGCAGCTCGGCAAAGGTTTTCCGGCCCAGCGGATCGGAATAGGCGTTCACGTTCTGGCCCAGAAGCTGAATGTCGGTGTAGCCGAGGTCGGCCATCTGGCGCGCCTCGGCCAGCACGAACTCCGAAGTCCGGCTACGCTCCTTGCCGCGCGTGTACGGCACCACGCAGTAGGCGCAAAACTTGTCGCAGCCCTCAATGATAGTGATATAGCCGCGATGCGGATTGCTGCGTGCGGTGAACTCGGTCTCAAAGGTCTCGTCCGTCTGGCGGTCGTCCAGGCCGGTCACGCGATTGTTCCCTGCTTCAATCTGCACCAACATCTGCGGCAGGTTGCGGTACGAAGCCGACCCGGCGACCAGAGACACATGCGGCGCCCTCGCAAAAATCTTCTCGCCTTCCTGCTGGGCCACGCAGCCGATCACGGCGAACTTCTTGCCCTGCGACTGCAGCTTCTTGTAGTCGTTGAGGCGATGGAAGACCTTCTGCTCGGCTTTGTCGCGGATGGAGCAGGTGTTGTAGAAGACCAGCTCGGCTTCTTCCACGGTTTCCACCTGGCGGTAGCCCTGGCGCATAAGCGTACCTATGACCTTTTCCGAGTCATGGACGTTCATCTGGCAGCCGAAGGTCTCGATGTAAAAGGTCTTGGGCCGGGTCGGATTTTGTGGATTCGCGGACACTTATGCCAGTATAGCGCAGAGGGGAATTGAAGCTGTTTTGTGCATCATGAGACCCGGAGAGCAAAACCGCTGGGACGAACGCTACACCGAGAGTCCGGAGTCATGGACCCAGCCCGATGACTTTCTCAACCGTGTTTTCGACGAGTTTCTGCACAACGCCGAGCCGGGACAGGCGCTGGACCTGGCCGGAGGCGCGGGACGGAACTCGATCTACCTGCTAGAACGCGGATGGCGCGTCAAGCTGATGGACATTTCCGAAGTGGGCCTGGGGCTGGCGAGGGAGAAGGCGAAAGCCGGCGCCGAGCGTTTCAGTACACAACAAGCTGATCTGAACGCGATCACGGACTTCGGCGCCGACCAGTACGACCTGATCCTGATCTTCTACTTCCTGAAGAGAGAACTCTTCCCTGCTATCGCGCGCGCTCTCAAGCCCGGTGGATGGCTGGTCTATCGGACGTACACGGTCGATCGCATGCAGGCTCCCGGCGGTCCGGATGATCCCAGGTACCTGCTCCAGCCCAACGAACTGTTGCGTGCTTTCTCTGCGCTGCGCGTGCTCCACTATCACGAGACCACGGAAGGAAAGGCGGCGGCGGAGCTCGTAGGAAGAAAGTTGTCATCGGTAGAGACGTGACATAGCCACGTCTCTACGGCGACATCTGGATGCTAAAATCTGTTTTCCCCATGCCCAAGCACAAGCCCGCCCCCGGCCACGTTTCCACCACCAGAGCAAAGAGTCTGCAGAACCACTGTTTTGCCTGCGGTAAGGACAACCATGACGGCATGCAACTGAAGTTTTATCTCGACGAAGAAAGCCGTGTGGCGTTCTGCAAATTCAAGCTGGCGCCGCGCTATCAGGGACCTCCAGGACACGCGCACGGCGGGATCATCGCCACCATCCTGGATGAGGCCATGGGCAAAGTGAACAAGCTGCACAGCGTGGTGGCGCTGACCAAGTCGATGACGGTGGACTACGTAAAGCCGGTGCCGCTGGGCAAGCAGCTTACGGTAAGCGCACGGGAGCAGCGCGTGGAAGGACGCGAACACACCAATGTGGCCGAAATCTCCAATCAGGCGGGCGAAGTCCTGGCCCGGAGCACGGGGACCTTCATCGCCGTGGACATCGCCAAGATGTTTGCCAAGCACATCAAGGGACAGAGCGAGTCCTAGGGAGATTGAATCCAGAACGAGTCCAGCGAAATCCAATAGCTCGGGGCTTGGAGTGGTAACTCTTGTGCGCAGCTTGGGCCTTCCACGCGCTAGAATAGAGAGTTCACACACAGTTTTGCTGCGGCAAGGGGCAGAGGTGTCATATGTCAGAACTGAACGGCAACACGGGTTTGCGGCTGAAGACCGGCTTGGCGGAGATGCTGAAAGGTGGAGTGATCATGGACGTGACCGACGCCAAGCAGGCCGCCATCGCGGAAAAGGCAGGCGCGGTTGCAGTGATGGCCCTGGAGCGCGTGCCAGCGCAGATTCGCGCGCAGGGCGGCGTGGCCCGCATGGCTTCACCCAAGAAGATCCGCGAAATCATGGACACGGTTTCCATTCCCGTGATGGCCAAGTGCCGCATCGGCCACTTTGCCGAGGCGCAGATTCTGCAAGAGCTGGGCGTGGACTACGTTGACGAATCGGAAGTCCTGACGCCGGCCGACGAGGCCCACCACGTGGACAAGCACGCCTTCACCGTTCCCTTTGTCTGCGGCGCGCGCGATCTGGGCGAGGCCCTGCGGCGCATTGCGGAAGGTGCGTGCATGATCCGCACCAAGGGCGAAGCAGGCACGGGAGACGTGGTGCATGCCGTAAAACATATGCGCCAGATTGTCCGTGAAATGAAACAGTTAACTGTGTTTTCTGATGAAGAACTTTATGCCCAAGCCAAGGAGCTTCGAGCTCCGTATGAGCTGGTGCGCATCGTTGCCCAAGTGGGCAAGCTGCCGGTGCCGAACTTCTCTGCCGGTGGTATTGCAACCCCCGCCGATGCGGCGCTGGTTCGCCAGCTTGGAGCTGAGGCCGTGTTCGTCGGGTCAGGAATCTTCATGGCCGACTCGGTGAACTTCTGCGATCCGGCGGAAGCGGAGAAACGTGCTCGCGCGATCGTCCGCGCCACCACGCACTACGACGATCCGAAAGTTTTGCTTGAAGTGAGCGAAGACCTTACCGGCGCGATGAAAGGCCTGGCCGTGGCGGCGATGGAAGAAGCCGACATGCTGCAGACGCGAGGCTGGTAGGTTCTTTCTGAAATCTCGAGCTACTTTCTGAAATCTCGAGCGAAGCGAGAGATCCCTATGGTTCTGAAAGTTGACCAGCAGATTCAACAAAACGCGGTCAAGGTTATCCACCATCCAGATGGTCGGCGCAGGGTGGTTATCTTTCAGCGTAGCGACGGGACCTTTGATTTTGAGGAAGAACAGTTTTGGGACGACGAGAACTCCTGGGCTCCACTAAAGAAGGAAACGGCGACCGTGGTGGATACGCTGGATCGCGCGCTCGAAGAAGTCAAGGGGCGAATTGATTGGGTTCAGGATCTCTAGCATCGCCCGGCGTACTTAAGCCCATAGAGATCCCTCACTGCGTGAGGGATTTCTGTAGGCGTAGGGCTCCCTCGCTCCGCTCGGGATAAAGCAAAAAACCATGACCATCGGCGTCCTCGCAATCCAAGGCGACTATGAAGCCCATAAGGCCCGGCTGGAGCAGTTAGGCGCGGCTGTGACTTTGGTGCGTAAGCCGGAACAACTGGACGCGATCGATGCCATCGTAATTCCCGGCGGCGAGTCCAGCACCTTCCTGAATTTCCTGGTCGAGCGCGGTTTTCTGGAGAAGCTGCGCGAGTTTGTGCGAACCAAGCCAGCGTTCGGCACCTGTGCCGGGGCAATCCTGCTGGCCAAGGAAGTGGAGAACCCGCCGCAGACCTCGCTGGGCGCGCTGGATATCTGCATTCGCCGCAACGCTTATGGCCGGCAGATTGACAGCTCCATTCGCGAAGCAGCCACCAAGCTGGGCGAGAAGCCGTTGGAGATGGTCTTTATCCGCGCACCCAAGATCACCCGTGCAGGGAAAGAAGTTGAAGTGCTGGCGACCGAAAGCGGCGATCCAGTGCTGGTGCGCCAGGGCAAGATCATGGCTGCGACTTTCCATCCCGAGCTTTCCCTGGACACGCGCGTGCACCAGGAATTCCTGAAGCTGGTAAGCAACGGAGACCGGCGGCATTGATGCGGGTTGCGCTGACGATTGCGCTGCTCTTTATCGCGCTCGGCTGCGCCTGGCTTTTCGTCGCCCATCCCTGGTGGTTCCCTGCCGGAGTTTCCGCCCAAGCCGCGGCCCTGGACCATGAATTCAAGGTTGCATTCTTGCTTTTGGGCTCGCTCTTCATCGCCGGCCAGATTGCACTGGCATTTTTTCTGCTGCGCTCACGCCGCAACGGCAATGCCCTTTATCATCGCGGCGACTGGCGCTTTGAAATCGCTTGGACCCTGGCAATCGCTGCTCTGTTCTTCTGGTTCAACGTGTCCGGGGAGAAGCTTTGGTCGCGGATGATGCTGCATCAGCCGGATGCGGACGCTGTCCAGATTGAAGTTACGGGCGCACAGTTTCAGTGGTACTTCCGTTATTCCGGCGCCGACGGCGTCTTCGGACGCACGGATGCGCAGAAGTTCGCGCGGCCAGAGGAAGGAAATCCCCTCGGCATTGATCCCGCAGATCCTGTAGGACACGATGACATTGTTTCGGCGGCGCTGGTGCTGCCGGAAGACAGCGACGTTGAGCTTATTCTGCGCGCCCAGGACGTGATCCACAGCGTGTTCATCCCGGCCATGCGCTTCAAGCAGGACGCGGTGCCGGGGATGAGCATCCACGCGCATGTGCGCCCGATTGCCACCGGGAATTATGAAATCGCGTGCGCTGAGCTGTGCGGCACGGGACACTATCGCATGCGCGCGCCCGTGCGAGTGCTGAGCCAAGAACAGTTTGCGGCTTGGTTGAACGCGCAGGAAAAGGCCAAGGAATAGTGTCGCTATCCTCTTCCAGCACGTCAACCCACGCCGGCAAGAGTTTTCTGCGCCGCTACCTGTTCAGCACCGACCACAAGATCATCGGTGTGCAGTACTTTTTCTTGTCGTTGGCGGCAGCACTCACCGGCGCGTTGCTTTCGCTGCTGATGCGTATACATCTGGTCTGGCCCAAGGCAGCGCTTCCCTTCCTTGGCCCGATGAAGCCGGAAGATTACCTGGGCTTCCTCACCATCCACGGCACGGTAATGGTTTTCTTTGTGCTTTCCACGTTGCCGCAAAGCGGATTAGGAACGTATTTTCTCCCGCTGCAATTGGGCGCGAGAGAGATGGCGTTTCCCGCGCTGAACATGGCCGGGTTCTGGACCACACTGGTTTCCTTTCTGGTGTTGATGGCGGCCTTGCTGGCCCCGGGAGGCGCTTCCATCGCCGGCTGGACGCAGTATGCGCCGTTGAGCGCGATCGCCACCGCCGGTCCCGGACAAGGGTTGGGAACAGACCTCTGGCTGGTAAGCATAGGGCTGTTCTGCCTGGGCACGATGATGAGCGCCATCGGCTTCATCGCCACCACGGTGAATCGTCGCGCTCCGGGCATGAGGTGGATGCGCATGCCGCTTCCCTGCTGGGCCTGGTTCGTCACTGCCATCCTGATCTTGCTGGCGTTCAGCCTTCTGCTCTTGGCGCTGGTGCTGTTGCTGCTGGACCGACATGCAGGAACCAGCTTTTTCGTTCCCGCGGGACTGGTGGTGAGCGGCAAAGCAGTGGAGCACAGCGGCGGCTCGCCTCTGCTCTGGCAGCATCTGTTTTGGTTCTTCGGCCACCCGGAGGTTTACATCGCCATTCTGCCCGCTATGGGGATCACCTCGCACCTGCTCTCGGTTTTTTCGCGCAAGCCGGTCTTCGGATATAAGGCCATGGTGGCCGCGATTCTGGCCATCGGCGTGCTGGGGTTTATGGTCTGGGGCCATCACATGTTCGTGAGCGGCATGAATCCCTATGGAGGCTTCGCATTTTCCAGCTTGACCACTGCGATTGCCGTCCCTTCGGCCATCAAGGTCTTCAATTGGCTGGGCACCATCTATGGCGGGCGGATCCGCTTCAGCACGCCGATGCTCTTCTCTATCGGCTTTGTGTCACTTTTCATTACCGGCGGGCTGACCGGGCCTTTACTGGCGCAGCCGGCGCTGGACGCCTATCTGCACGACACATACTTTGTTGTTGCGCATTTTCACTTGATCATGGGGATGGCCGGCCTGTTCGCCATCTTCGCGGCAACCTATTTCTGGTTCCCCAAGATGTTCGGGCGCATGATGAACGAGCGGCTGGGAGCCTTGCATTTCTGGATCACCTTGGCCGGGGCTTACGCTATCTTCATGCCCATGCACCTGCTGGGGGCCGCGGGACATCCCCGCCGCTACTCAGAATTGACAGGCGTACAATATGTAGCTACCACGGCGCCGCTGCAGGTGTTCATTACCGTGGCGGCGGTTGTTACCGTGGGCGGGCAGGCAGTGTTTCTGCTGAATCTGTTCTGGAGCATGTACAAAGGTCCTAAGGCCGGCGCCAACCCCTGGGATTGCAGCACACTGGAGTGGAAGGATGCCGGGTTTGACGACCGGACGCCCACCGTCGAGCATGGTCCGTACGAATACAGTGTTCCAGGAGCGGAAAAAGATTTTGTCGCTCAAGACGCTCCGGGCAACCGCATAACTTGAACCACATCGGATTGCAGTATGCCGATCACCGGCGAACATGTAGACGTTGAACGCAAGCCGAAGCTGGGAGGCGGAGGCCCGGGGAAGATACCGCATCGCCGGGGCTTTGGCGGTGGCGATGACGGCGATCGCGACCGCTTCCACGACTTCCATTCTCGCAAAGCGCGTCTGCACCGGCTGCGCGTGGGGATGGCCTTGTGCATCGTTTCAGTCGCCGGCGTGTTTGCCTGCCTGACGCTGGTCTTTCTCTTGCGACGGCAAATCGGGCCGTGGGACCCGGCGCGCAAGACCTGGGTCAGCGACTGGGGGCGGCTCACTCTGCCCTACCTGATGTTATGGGTCAATTCGGCGGCTTTACTGCTGAGCAGCGGCACCCTGGAGTTGGCGCGCCGGCGGATGCAAAGGCAGATGGAATTCGCCGATCTGGGCATCCTGCCCTTCCGGACGCAACGAGATTTTCCCTGGTTAGGGCTCACCGTGCTTTTGGGGTTCGGCTTTCTGGGTGGCCAATTGATGGTTTGGAACCACTTCCGCCTGCAAGGGGCCTTTGTGCACACGCATCCCAGCAGCTCCTTCTTTTTGATTTTCACCGGACTGCACGCCATTCATCTCTTAGGGGGACTGCTGGCGTTGATCTATGCGGCTGGGGGCAACTGGATGCAAATCAGGTTTGATTCGCAGGTGCTGGCCGTCGAGGTAACCGCTTGGTACTGGCACTTTATGGCGGTCCTGTGGGTCGCGATCTTTGCCCTGCTGTACTTCGTCCGTTAGGTTTGCCTAAGGACCCTTCTTGACTCTGACCACGGTAATCTTGGAAAAGCCTTCATCAAAGGAAGGGGGCTTCAATTTTGCAGCCATTCGCCGTACAATGTCTTCCTTGACTTGGCGCTCCCGCTTTCGATTTCGCTCCAGACAAACTTCAATTGGAACATCAAAAAAGACGGCATGAACATCGTACCCAAAGCCCTTGGCCATCTTGATCCACTGCCGCCGCTCGTGCGAGGCCAGATTGCTGGCATCCACATAATTCCAGGGCATCTTGGCGATGAGGCGGGCGCGTAGCAGCGAGCGCAACGTGGAAAAGACCAGGCCTTGCCAGCGTTGCTCCGTGATGTCGTCAAAAAGGATGGAGCGCAGCAGGTCGCTGGAGAGGGGCGTAACTCCGCGGCGTTTGAACCAGGTGGTCTTGCCGGAACCAGGGAGTCCAATGGCCAGCACCACCACTCCTTTGGGCGGTCTTGAGGACTTGGGAGCGTGGCTGGGGCGCTGTTCGGGTACGCCGGGAGGGGCTGCAGTGGGCTCCTCCGGCTGGACTTCCGTTTCCAGCCTGCTGTCTTGTAAGGACGCCGGATCCACCTGCGGGACCTCTTCCCTATAGGTGGGAACCACGGGTTCGGGATGAAACTCATCAACCGGAGGTTTCTGCTGGCCTACTTTTCCGGTGGCTTCGGCTTCATTTTCCTGCTTTTTTTTACGGCGCCTCATGCGCTCGCGCATCCAGTTGCGCATGGTTCGTGTGTAACACACCGCCGAGCTGAGATGCAACTTTTTGGATGTTGCAGCAGGGGTTCCGACAGGAAACGGCGGGCGCAGGGCCTTGGGGAGCATCCGGAAAGTAAACATTCGTCGCTATTTTCTTGCGCTTTGGCAGCGAATTGCTATAATTCGCCCCGCAACCCTCCCCCAGCCACTTCGTCAGTCCAGGCAGATCAAGTCCCTGTCCCGTGGCAGGGCGGGTTTATTCCCAAGGAGATTCACGCTCATGCGTAAAGAGCTTTTGGCATTGCTTTCAATGGTAGGTCTCGTCGGGTCGACAGTTCCGGCCCAGGGCCAAGTATTGAAAGGTAAGGAAAACGAAGCCACTACGAAAACCAGCACGGTAAAGGACGCCAAGAGCAAGCAGGAAGCCAAAGCCGCCGCCAGCCAAGCGGCAGAGAAACAACAGAAGAGCGCCACGGAGGCAGGAGCAGCCAAGGCCGACACCCACATCAAGATGCAAAAAGCAGCTGCTGCAAGTGACGCAGCCAAAGTGAATCACACCATCAAGCTGAAGAAGAATGAAGCAGGCGCCGCTGCCGCCAAGACCGATGCGAAGGTCAAAGTGGAAAAGAACGCCGCCAGCGCCCCAGCAGCCACAGATCAGACCAAGAAGTAAGGCAGCACAAAAAGTATTGACTGGCCAAAGGATCACAAGTGCCGCGGGTCCGGACTCCCGCGGCACAGGTTTTTATGCGTTTTTCTCTGTTTCGTCCCCGCAACAGATCTGGATCAATTGAACAGGCCCTGGAAGACCTGCGGACGGCCTCGTTCTTTGCGCCCACTCCGTGGGCCGTATGCCGGCAGATGCTGGAATTGGCCGAGGTCAAGCCCGGCGATCTGCTTTATGACCTGGGTTCAGGCGACGGCCGAATCCCCATCATGGCGGCGCAGGAGTTCGGCTGCCGTGCCGTTGGGGTCGAGTTGGACGGAAAACTATGCCGCCACGCCGAGGAGAAAGTCCGTGAATATCGACTGGAGCAGCGTGTGTCTTTCCGCCAGGAAGACTTATTTAAGGCCGAACTGCGCGATGCCACCGTGGTGACACTCTATCTCTTGACCCAGGTAAACGGCCATCTGGCGCCTCGCCTCGCCAGCCAACTGGGCCCGGCTGCGCGCGTGGTTTCATTGGACTATCCCGTTCCGGGCTGGAAACAGGAAAAAGAAGTCGACGTGAAATCTGAAGGCAACGTGGATTACACCATCTATCTGTATCGCCGCTGAGCATTCTTTCCCGCCCATAGCAACAGCCGCACCCGCGACTGTGTCCAAGATAAGAAGACAGGGAACCGCTGACAAGCCCCTTGGGCCGGTTGAACCGTGCTGGGAAACTGGAAGGGCGCAAATTTGCCCCTACTTTTGCTTCTCTGCTAACCTGATGAGTTTGGTCGTGCGTTCCGGCCCCCTCTTAGTGACCACCAATTCTCTTTGGAGGAACATGCACTCATGGCAATCAAAGTTGGCATAAACGGTTTTGGCCGCATCGGCCGCAACGTGCTGCGCACAGCCATTGACGATCCCAATCTGGAATTTGTGGCCGTCAACGATCTCACTGACCCTGCCACCCTGGCCCACTTACTCAAATACGATTCGATTCTCGGCAATCTTAAGCAAGACATCAAAGCCACGGGGGATGCCATTACCATCAACGGCAAGGCGGTGAAGGTCTTTTCAGAAAAAGACCCGGCGGCGATCAAATGGGAGTCCGTGGGCGCGCAAGTGGTGATTGAGTCCACGGGCAAATTCACTGATGCGGAAAAAGCCAAGGCGCATCTGCGCGGGCCAGTGAAGAAAGTGATCATCTCCGCTCCGGCAAAGAATGAAGACATCACCATCGTACTCGGCGTAAATGAAGGCAAATACGATCCGGCCAAGCACCACATCATCTCCAACGCGTCCTGCACTACGAACTGCCTGGCGCCGGTAGCCAAGGTGCTGCATGACAGCTTCAAGATCCAGAGCGGGACCATGACCACCATCCACTCGTATACCAACGATCAGGTGATCCTCGACTTCCCGCACAAAGACCTGCGCCGGGCGCGCGCTGCGGCCATCTCCATGATTCCCACGTCCACCGGCGCGGCCAAGGCCCTGCACCTGGTGATCCCCGACCTCAAGGGCAAGCTCGATGGCTTTGCCATGCGCGTGCCCACCCCCAATGTATCCGTGGTGGATTTGGTTGTATTCGTGGAGAAGAGCACCAGCGTGGAAGAGGTGAACAAGGCGGTTGCGACGGCGGCGGGCGGGCCGATGAAGGGTATTCTGGGTGTTGAGACCGCCGAACTGGTTTCAGTGGATTATCGCGGCGACGACCGCTCCTCCATCGTGGATGCGCCGCTCACCCGCGTGGTCAACAACAACTGCGTGAAAGTCATCGCCTGGTATGACAACGAGTGGGGCTATTCGTGCCGCGTGCGCGATCTCATCCACTTCCTGGGCAAGAAGGGGTTGTAATGGCTGTTGAAACCGAAAAATCCATGGCCAAGCTCTCCATCCAAGATCTAAACCTTGGTGGCCAGCGCGTGTTCATGCGCGTGGACTTCAATGTCCCGCTTTCTGAGGAGGGCCGTGTCACCGACGATACGCGCATCCGCGAGACCCTGCCCACCATTGAGTACGCGCTGCGCAAGCACGCGCGGCTGATCCTGGCTTCGCATCTGGGCCGTCCCAAGGGCAAGCCGAATCCCAAGATGAGTCTCAAGCCTGTGGCCGAGCGGCTGCGCATGCTGCTGGATGAGAAACTGGGTCGCAGCTGCAACGTGGGCTTTGCGCCAGATTGCATCGGCCTGGCCGCGGAAGAGATGGCTACCAAGCTCGAAAAGGGCCAGACCTTGCTGCTCGAAAACCTGCGCTTTCATGCGGAAGAGGAAGCCAACGACGAGAAGTTCTCCCGGCAACTCGCTTCGCTGGCGGATGTCTATGTGAACGACGCGTTCGGCACGGCGCATCGCGCGCACGCCTCTACGGTTGGCATCACCAGGTTTCTGGACAAGGCCGCAGCCGGCCTGCTCATGCAGAAGGAGCTGGAATACCTGGGCCAGGCGACGACCAACCCGGGCAAGCCGTTTGTCGCGATCCTGGGCGGGGCTAAAGTGTCGGACAAGATTGACGTGATCCGCAACCTGCTCAGCAAGGTGGATGCGCTGCTGATCGGCGGCGCCATGGCTTACACGTTTCTCAAGGCGCAGGGCAAGCAGGTGGGCAAGTCGCTGGTGGAAGACGACAAAATCAGCCTGGCGAAAGAACTGCTGGATGAAGCGCAACGGCGCAACGTTCGGCTGCTGCTTCCCCCGGACCACGTAACGGCAGACAAGATTGACGCTGCTGCCAAGACTGCAATAGCAAAGACCGATCTCGGCATCCCGGAAGGCCAGATTGGACTCGATATCGGCCCTGAAACGGTGGAAGCTTTCGCCAAAGAGATCGCCGGCGCAAAGACCATCGTGTGGAACGGGCCCATGGGAGTGTTTGAAGTCGCGCCCTTCGCCAAAGGCACCATGAAGATCGCCCAAGCAGTAGCGGCGAACCAGGCAGCGACTTCCATTGTGGGCGGCGGCGATTCCGTGGCGGCCGTGCATCAGTCCGGCGTGGCTGATAAGATCACGCACATCTCCACCGGCGGCGGCGCGTCACTGGAGTTTCTGGAAGGCAGGAAGCTGCCTGGCGTAGAAGCACTCACAGACAAGTAAGCGCAATGAAGGCAGAACTGCGATATCGGATCGGCGAGCGTGGCGTACTTGAACTGGCCCAGGGTGATATCACGCACGAAGAAACCGATGCTATTGTGAACGCCGCCAATTCCAGCCTCCTGGGCGGAGGTGGCGTGGATGGCGCCATTCATGACGCTGCCGGGCCAAATCTTCTGGCCGAATGCCGCAAAGTCCGCGAACAGCGCGGCCAGCTTCCACCCGGACAAGCCGTGGCCACCGGTGGGCACAATCTGAAGGCGCGCTATGTGATCCACACCGTGGGTCCGGTGTGGCACGGCGGCGATGTGAATGAGCCGCAGATCCTGGAAAGCTGCTACTGCAACTGCTTGATTGAGGCCAATCGCCTGGGCCTCCAGAGCATCAGCTTCCCTTCCGTCTCCACGGGAGCATTCGGCTATCCCGTGACTCAGGCTGCCACCATCGCTGTGCGTACGGTTGCGGACTTGCTGTATAAGCCCAAGTCGGTGATGCTGGCGCGCTTCGTGCTCTTTGACTCGCGCACTTATCAAGCCTATGCCCGGGCCGCTCGAGAACTCTCTTCCGCTTTTCCCCATTTCGACGTGAGAGTTGAAACCCTTTCATGAGAAAAAAAGTCATCGCTGCCAACTGGAAGATGCACAAGACGCCGGAGCAGGCCAAGCAGTTTGTCGCTGCGTTTCTGCCGCTCGCGTGGGAGCACCACCGTGACGAAATCGTCCTCTGTCCCCCATATGTTTCAATTTCGGCGACCGTAGAAGCCGTCGCGGGCAGCGGCATCGGCGTGGGTGGACAAGACATGTACTGGGAGAAAGAAGGCGCGTTCACCGGGGCGGTGTCTGCACACATGCTGCTGGCTGCAGGCTGCTCGCACGTGATCATTGGACACTCGGAGCGGCGGCAGTACTTTGGTGAGACGGACGATACGGTGAACCGGAAGCTCCGGACGGCACTGGCCGCGGGTCTGAAGCCGATCGTCTGCGTGGGCGAAGTGCTGGAAGAGCGCGAGGCCGGAGTCACGGAGGATGTTCTGCGCCGGCAGTGCAGCATCGCTTTCCGCGAGATTTCGACGGAGGAAGCGCATCCCATCATCGTCGCGTACGAGCCGGTGTGGGCCATCGGCACAGGCAAGACCGCGACGCCGGAACTTGCCGGTGAGGCGCATCGAGTAGTCCGCGCACAGGCGGCGGAGGCGTTCGGCGATGCTGTGGCCGGGCGCATGCGGATCTTGTATGGCGGCAGCGTCAAGCCGGACAATGCGAAACTGCTCATGACTCACCCGGAGATTGATGGCGCGCTGGTGGGCGGCGCCAGCTTGGAGCCGATGTCTTTCGCGGCGATTGTGAAGTGGTAGGTCTCCGCAGAGTTGCTCAATCCAACGCGGATCTGAAACTCTCGGGCCGCGAATTAACGCGAAACACGCGAATCCAAACGCCGATAATGATGGCGCTTCACTTCAACCTTTTCAGATCGGCTGCAATGGGCTTGAAATCGGGCTCCATCCGGAGAGCGGTCTCCAGTTCGGCGATCGCGTCTTGTTTTCTTCCTTGCTTTTCCAGCACCTGCCCCAGCCGCCAATGCGCGCCGGATAACCTGGGGTATCCCAGTTCGGGCTCCTGCATGAGGTAGTGACGCAGATAGCGCTCGGCACGCGGGTTGTCGGCGCCGCTTGCAATCAGGATGCGCGCTGCCTGGAATTCAGGGTTGAGATTATCGGGAACATTCTTCTGAGCGTCGGCAATCGCCGCGTCAAGTTCCTTCCAGTGCTCTTGCGAGGCGTGCACAATCGCCAGCAGCGTGTAGCCACTCACACGGTCAGGCGCATCCTTCACCAAACCGGCCGCACATGTCTGCGCTTCCTCCCAGCGCCCCTGGCTGCTCAGGTAATTGCAGTAAGGAGCGGCCAGGTCGTAATTCGCGCCCGCGGCTTCATGGACTTTGCGGTACAACTCCCCGCCATCGGAACTCTTCTCATGACGTTCATATTCGGCCTGCGCCAGAAGCCCGCGCAACGGGTCGAGTTTGGTGATTGTGGCTACCTCTTCGCGCGCCTTTTTCTTGTCGCCACCGGCAATACCCGGCGCTTCCACCAGAAAAAGCATCGCGCCATGGTGGGCACCCACGCTGTTGGGTTCGGCGGCAATCGCCGCGTCAAGCTCCCGGCGCACGGATCGGGCCAAACCAAGCTGACGGAACGTGCCGGCTTTTTCCGTCTTGTCACTGAGAACGTCGGCCAGCGCCAAGTGCGCCTGTGCGTTTTTGGCATCGAGCGCGATCGCCTGTTCGGCTGCTTTCTGTGCGCCGTCCAGATCACCCAGCCGCTGCTTGATCATCGCCATCTGCGTCAGCGCGTGCGCGTCATTCGCGTTCTGCTTGAGCGCCGCTTCCACGAGCACACGGGCGCGCTTCCAGTGGTCAGATTTGATGAGCTGATCGGCGGTCGGCGCCGACTCTGCCGCCTGCGCCGTCGCGCTCAGTAAGAGGACGGCGAACCTTATAGAGCCCTTGCGCATATCTGCCTCCTTGAGTGGGTTCGGGGCGACCGTGCAAGAATACGGCAAAGGGGGCCTGGGGGTTCCGCAAAAATCTGCTTGACTTTGTAACTCTACATATGTAGAGTTGTCAGCATGCCTGACGAAATCCGCGTTTCCCCACAGACCCTCAACGTCCTGGTCGCCCTGCTGCACGCGCCGGCCGACTGGCGTTACGGTTACGACCTGAGCCGTGAAACCAGCCTCAAGTCCGGGACGCTCTATCCCATCCTGATGCGCCTGGCGGAGCGCGACTGGCTGGAGACGCGCTGGGAGCACGCCGATGACACCGGCAAGCCACGTCATGTCTATCGCCTGACTGCGCAAGGCCGGCGCGCGGCCCGCGAGACCCTGGAAGCCAATCGCGCACGTCTCGCCGAGTGGAACGTGGCCTATCGAAAGGGGGCAGCGTATGCGATTTGAGCACACGGTGAATCGCTGGTCGCGGCGGCTGCTCGGCTTCTTTGTGCGCGACCTTCCGCTGGAGTTGAAGCCCTGGGGCGAGGCCATGCTGGCGGAGATGCCGCAAGTCCGTGGCGTGTTCGCGCCAGTCTCGTGGGCGATAGGAGGCAGCATCGTCTTGAGCAAGTCGCTCATCCGCCGATGGTTCAGCGGCAAAGCAGAGTCATCTACCGTGGCATCTTCAGGTACGGCAGGCGCGAATTCGCCGGCCCCACTCCCGCGCCTTGCGCTGGCGATGTTGTTGCTGTGCTTTGCCATGCTGCTCTTGCCCAGTTTCCGGCAGGGCTTGCGTACGTCGCTCGAAAGCTGGAACCCGCTCTGGACGCCGCACGGACAACTAGAGTTTGAGCGGCTGCTGGACCAGTCGGAGAAACTCGGCGACCCGGAATCGCTGGCCTTTGTGGCTTTGAATACCAATGATCCCGGGAAAGCCTTCCGTCTGGCCAAGAGCGCTGTGGAACGCAATCCGCAGCTGGAATGGATCTGGTATTCACTGATCCAGGGCCAGTTTTATTTCGTGAAACCGGCGATCGACCTGCACAGCCCGGAGGTGGTCGCCACCATCCAGCGGTTGCAGCAGGCGGACCCGGAGAACTCCGTCCCATATTTGCTTGAAGCCGAGCGCATCCGCTGGAGCGAGTTGGATTCACCACACCCCTTTTCATCCATCCAGCAGCCAACGACTGCCGAAGAAAGGCAGCTCTGGCAGGCTTGGCGCGCAACCATGGAACGGGCTTACGCCGCCCCGCGCTGTGACAGCTACTTCAACCGCCGCATGCAACTCGAACGCTCCGTGCTGTTGAAGCTGAAGCAGGAGCGGCCTCTGGCGTTCCTGAACCAGATGTACTGGCTGGCGATTCCGCAGTGGTCCAACAACAAGCAATACTCTGACCTGCTCTTGCAAGAAGGAGACAATGCCTTGCGCGCGGGAGACCCCAACAAGGCGGCCGAATCTTACTGGCAGGTTGCGCGCTTTGCCGAGCGGATGCGCGCGCAGGCCTCGTCCACTTACGAACGGTGGTTTGCAGCCGGGTTTCAGCGAGAGAGCTACCAAAAGCTTTCCGCACTAATGGCGCAAACCCGCCAGGACCAGGAGAAGGCGCGAATTGATCAAACGCTGGCGGCCTTGCAGCAAGAACATGCCAAACTGGACGATCCCAGGGGCTTCTGGGTGATGATCTATTATGGGCCCGTTTCCACCGTGGGCATTGTGGTGAGCGTTGCTGCGGCGGTCGCCGTGCTTGCCTTGGCGCTGACCATCCTCGGCATGGGCTACTTCTTGACCCGCCAATGGCTGCGCTTCCCTGCTCTGCCTCTGCTCGATTCGCTCCTGACCAAGGCGGCGCGGTTCTCGCCGTTTGCGCTGGCCGCGAGCTGTGTGGTCCTGTACTTCACTTATCTTCCTTATGCCTCGCTCTACGCCAGCTACATGAACGGCACTCTGCGTCCGGAAGAGGGCGAGAAGCTGCGAGCGTTCATGGAGATCCGTTACCTTCCTGACCGCGTCATCACCCTGCTCGGCGGCGTGGAAGGACTGCGAATCTGCTTCTGGGCCGCCATCACCGCCGTCCTCACGCTCGTGGTGATCGCATTTCTCTGGCGATGGGCGCCCAGGAAGGCAAGACCGGTTTCCACTAGCTGATTCAGCCTGATTTACCTGCTTTCCGGGCTGTGACATAAGTCATAGGCGCGCTCTCCTTTCCTCTCTATCGTGATCGTGTGTCTGGAGGAAACATGAGCAAGTTCACGGAAGAGATGAGCGTTGCCGACGTGGTGCAAGCGGCTCCGCACGCCCGCGAGGTGTTCGACCGTCATGGGTTGAAAGGATGCGCCGGCGAGAACGGTCCTGCTGAATCCATTGCGTTTTTTGCCGCGGTCCACCAGGTTGACGTTGACCGGTTGCTTGGCGAGCTCAACCAGGTAGCGCCGGTTCCTGGACTACCTTACACCTATAAGGAAGGCCCGGCCGATGTTATCTATCGCCGCTTTTTCAAGACTGCCATCGTAACCGTGCTGAGCGTGGGCTGCATGTGGGGCGCTATCAATCTCCTGGAAATCGCGTTGGGCGGCAGCTTCCTCCAGGTGGGTCTTCTTCCGGCCATTCACGCGCACGCCCAGGCCATGATCTCCGGCTGGGTCGGCTTGTTTGTGATGGGATTCGCCTATCAGTCGTTTCCTCGCTTCAAGAACACAACTCTCTGGCGCCCGGACCTGGCCAATCTCTCGTTGTATCTCGTGATTATTGGCGTGCTCGCACGAATGATCGCGGAACTGGTTGCTCCAGCGCCCGTTGCAGGGTTTCTTGGCGTGATCGGCTTCACCATGGAGACGATCGCGGGCGTGACTTTTGTGGCCGTCTTGCTGAAAACTGCGCGGCAGTCCCTTGAACCCCGGGCCAAGTACGAAATGTTCATTCTCGGCAGCTTGTTCTGGTTTCTTGTGCAGATTCCGCTGAGCTACGTGTTGTTCTTTGCCAAACTCTTCGCTGCCGATGAGCGGCAAATGGTGATGCGTATCGCGCTGATTGACGGCCCGCTGCGCGACATTCAGCTGCTCGGCTTTGCCGCCCTGATCATCGCCGGAGTAAGCCAGCGCTTTGTGCCCCTGGTGTACGGACTCAAGCCCCCGCGGCGGGATCATTTCAAGAGCATCTTCTGGATCATCAATGGCGGCCTGCTGCTGAACGTGGCCGGCTACGTCCTGCTGCTACAAACCTTCAACCCGATGTTCGCCATTCCGCTTGAGATCTCCTATCTTGCCATGCCCGTTTGGGCGATCCTATTGGCCAGGCAGATCGGGATTTTCAGTTCGCCGCAACGCCCGGACCGCAGTTTTAAGTTCATTCGCGCCGCCTATGTCTGGCTGCTGGTTGCGGCTGCCATGCTGCCGTTGTTCCCCGTTTACGGCATGCTCACGCATCAGGTTTTTGCTCATTCCTGGATGGGAGCTTACCGTCATGCGTTTACCGTGGGATTCATCAGCATGATGATTCTTGGCGTCTCGTCCCGGGTTGTGCCCATTCTGGCAGCCATGGACGGCGCAAAATTGACGTCACTCTGGGGGCCATTCATCCTGATCAACCTTGGCAATGCCGGAAGGGTGCTGTTGCAGATCCTCACGGACTGGTTCCCGAAGGTCGCGTATTCCCTGCTGGGATTCACCGGCTTTATCGAAGTGATCGCGCTGGCATGGTGGGGGATTCATCTGTGGCGCGTGATGAACCTGGCCAGAATTCACCGGCCACAAGCGCTCAAGATCGATGTTCCGCTGGGGGCGGTGCGCTAGCACAATTAGATCAGTCCTTGATTTCTTCTTGTAGATCAGTGCCTGATTTCTTCTTGCCTTGCCCCCACTACCTGCGTGCTGTCATACTGCTTGGCCGTCCGGGACGGAGGCACCTCTATGTTCAGCTCTACGCGAAGGCAATTTCTGGTTGGCGCGAGCGGGATGGCCGGCGCTGCCCTTCTACGAACGTCTTTTGGCGAGGCCATTCTCCAGGACCCGGTCCTGAACCCAGCAAAGAACAGCGAACGCGTCGGTTGGGCTGCGCTTCCCTTTCCCATGAAGCAGGTCCGTCTTCTTCCTGGACCCTGTCTGGAAGCGCAGGAAGCGAACCGCCGCTATCTACATACTCTTCCTCTTGACCGGCTGGCCCACACATTCCGCATCACAGCCGGACTGCCGTCATCGACCGAACCTCTGGGCGGATGGGAAAAACCGGACGTCGAACTGCGGGGCCATTTTGCCGGCGGACACTACCTCTCAGCGGTCGCGCTCAATTACGCGAGCACCGGCGACGAAGATCTTAAGAAGAAAGGCGATGCTCTGGTAGCCGCGCTGGCGCACTGCCAGAAGGAGATGAAAAACGGCTATCTCAGCGCGTTTCCCATCGAGTTGTTTGACCGGCTTCGCGAGCGTGTAAAAGTCTGGGCGCCGTTCTACACCATCCACAAGATCATGGCCGGACACCTCGATATGTACGTCCATGCCGGAAACGAGCAGGCGCTTGAGACCGCGGAAAAGATGGCCGCATGGGTGAATGGTTGGACCACTCCCCTGAGTTATGACCATATGCAACGTGTGCTGGGCACTGAATTCGGCGGCATGGCAGAGGTCCTGTGCAACCTGTATGCCGTGACCGGAAAGCGGCAATACCTCGCGGTGGCCCGGCGATTTGACCACGCGCAGTTTGAAGATCCTCTGGCGGCGCATCGTGACGAGCTCAAGGGGCTGCACGTGAACACGCAGATCCCCAAGGTGATCGGCGCGGCACGCCGTTATGAACTCACGGGCGACATCCGTTATCGCGACATTGCCCGCTACTTCTGGGATGAAGTCACCAGCCAGCGCTGCTATTGCACGGGTGGAACCAGCAATGGGGAGTCTTGGAATACCGATCCCGGCAAGCTTGCGCAAGAGCTGGGTCCGGACACCACGGAAGATTGCTGCGCTTACAACATGATGAAGTTGACGCGCCACCTGTTCGGCTGGTCGCCCTCAGCGCATTACATGGACTACTACGAGCGCACGCTTTGGAACCATCGCCTGGGCACCATCAACCCGGAAGATGGCACAACCATGTATTACCTGCCTCTCGCTTCCGGCTACTGGAAGGTCTTCGGCAAGCCCTTTGACGCGTTCTGGTGCTGCACCGGCACCGGCGCCGAGGAGTTCGCCAAGCTGAACGACACCGTTTATTTTCACGATGAAAGTTCCATCTACGTGAATCTCTTTGTCGCGTCGGAATTGAACTGGCCGGAGAAGAAGATGCGCCTGCGGCAGGAAACACAATTTCCGCTTGAGCCGCGCACCAAGCTGATCGTTCAGACGGAACAACCGGCCCAGGTGAGTCTCCACTTGCGCATTCCCTACTGGGCCCAGGGTGGCGAAGTGAAGATCAATGGAAAAGCCCTCTCGGTCTTTGCAAGCCTGAGCAGCTATCTCACTTTGCGTGGACCGTGGAAGAATGGCGACGCGGTCGAGCTCAGCCTGCCTATGGGACTTCATCGGCACCCGATGCCGGACGACGAATCGATTCAGGCAGTGATGTACGGGCCCCTGGTGCTGGCCGGGCGGTTTGAGAGCGTGACGCCGGAAATGCAGTACAGCGGTTACGGTCCGCGCGGCACGCCGTTCAAGGCTCCGGAAATTACCGCGAAGATCGATGACGTTACGAGTTGGGTGCAGCCGGTGTCGGGACAACCGCTCCAGTTCAAGGCCGCTGCCGGGGAACATCCGGTGGATATGGCTCCGCTAAACCAGATTTTGCACAACAAGTACGCGGTGTACTGGAAGGTGAAGGCCTGATTGAAAACCTCACCACTGCACCCGATTTTGAATCAGGCAGGCTTCGCTTTGGCAGCTTCGGCTGGCGGCGAGTCCAGCTCGTTGACGTCATCGGTCGGCTGCGGAGATGCCGTCGGCTTGATCAGCTCCAGCGCCGCCTGCTCCCCGGCAATGTCGCCCACCTGGCGGTAGATGTCGGCGGCGGTGCGGACCAGGTCTTCGCCGGTCGCGAAGTCAATGCGAGCGAGATATACCAGCGTAGCGGCCTGGGAGCGCTTATCGCCGAACTGTTCATAGAGGACGAGCGCGGCCTGGAACTCCGAGCGGGCTGAATTGATGTTGCGCGCTTCCAGATAGAGCTTTCCCAGAGCGACCCTCGTGCCGGCAACGAGCAGCGTGTTCTTGGTCTGCTGCGCCAGGATGAGCGCGCGCGAGTGCAGTTCCAGGCTGCGGCGCTTATCGCTCTGCATGGCGGCAATGCGGTTCAGGATCATGGCCTGCCGATCATGCTGGTCCAGGTGCTGCCAGACTTCGAGCGCGCGGGCATAGCTTTCACCGGCAGCCTTGGTGTTGCCCAGGGCGGCTTCCGCTGCGGCAAGGTTTTCCAGAGCCTGTGCTTCCCAGGTGGGCTCCGCGGCGGAGCGGAAGAAAGAAGTGGCCAGGATGAACTGCTTGCGCGCTTCCCCGTGGTGGCCAAGCCTCAGATGGACGCCGCCCATGTTGTTGAGCGCCATGGCTTGCCCAAAAGGCTGGTTGAGAGCGCCGTAGGTGCCCAGGGCCATGGCAAAGTGCTCCAGGGCGCGCTGGTACTCGCGGGCGTCAAGATAGGTTCCGCCCAGGTTGTTGAGCACGGCGCCTTTCTTTTCCTGGTCGTCCAGTGCGGTGAAAAATTGGAGCGCTTTCTGGAAGTGCGTGAGCGCCTTGGCGTGCTCGCGCTGGCTCTTGAAGAAGTCGCCCAGATTGTTCAGCGCGATGCCCTGCTTCCAGGGGTCGCCCGCCACCTCCGCGGACCGGAGCTGGTCAGTGAGCTGGGCGAAGCTTGTCTTCTCGTCGGCCAAACTTATGGGTCCTTCGGTCCGCCGGGGTCGGTTCTCCTTGGGCACGAGCGGACAGATGGATTTGCTAATGACAAGATATTCCACGGGACCGAGGCAAGAAGCAAGCTGAAACTGAGCCTTCAAACATCCAATGGGGCTGGCGACGATTTGCTATAATTAAGACTTCCCTCATCTCCCGTTCGGCGTGTCAAAGCGCAAAATAGGAGCGTAAGCCAGTGCGGAAGTGGTGGAACTGGCAGACACACCATCTTGAGGGGGTGGCGCCGAAAGGCGTGGGGGTTCAAATCCCCCCTTCCGCACCACAAGTTTGAGAGGATTTGAGAAACACGGAATGATTACCTATTTGATCACGTTTGTTCACGTTGTAGTATGCGCCATCCTGATTGTGGTGGTGCTGCTGCAGCACGGCAAGAGCGCGGACATCGCCGCCACCTTTGGCGGACTGGGCAGCCAGACGGCATTCGGGCCGCGCGGCACCGCCACGGCGCTCTCACGCCTCACCACCTGGTGCGCTATCATCTTCATGCTGACCTCGATATCGCTGACGATCTTTGCCAGCCGCAGGACCGCCGCAGGCAGCTCCATCATGCAGAACGAGAAGCAAAGCGCGCCCGCGAAGAAGTAAGAAACAAGCAGTCAGCAATTAGCAGTTGGCAATTAGCCGGATACCTGGTTCCGGCTCTTGTCTTTTGGCGTGGCTAATTGCTAAGTGCTAATTGCTAAGTGCTGCTTTATGCTCCACAAGATCTTCCCTGTCGGCCCGCTGCAGTGCAACTGCTCCGTCATCGGCGATGAGCAGACGCACGAAGCCATGGTCATCGATCCCGGAGACCAGATCGAAGACATCCTGGCGATCCTGAAGGCCGAGAATCTCACGCTCAAGCAGATTGTGGTGACGCACGCGCACATCGACCACGTGGGCGGAGCCATGAAGCTCAAGGCAGCCACGGGCGCGCCCATCCTGATGAACCAGAACGACCAGGCCCTGCTCAAGATGCTGGACATGCAGGCCGCCTGGGTGGGCATGAAGCCGCCGGGCCCGGTGCAGATCGATGAGGCGGTAGATGAAGGGCGAGTGCTGAAGGTCGGCGAAGTTGCCGCAAACGTGATCCACACGCCGGGACACACGGAAGGCAGCATCTGTCTTTATTTCCCCGAGCAAAAGACGCTGGTGGCGGGCGATACTTTGTTTGCGGGGAGCATTGGGCGCACGGACCTGCCGGGCGGATCGTTTGAGAAGATCATGCGCTCACTGCACAATCAGTTAATGGCCCTGCCGGATGGGACCCACGTAGTTCCTGGTCATGGGCCAGTCACCACCATCGGCGAAGAGCGCGAGACGAACCCGTTCTTGCAGAAGTAAGCGAACTACTTGTCCGTCTTCGGATGCGAAACAACCGCGTACTCATCCATTAGCAGCTCCTGAGAACTAACTTTACCGAAGGCCAGACAAGACGAGCCCTTACCGTCTTCGGAGAAACGCACGTTGTGCGTGGCGTCCGTGCAGTAGGCCTTTACGCCCGCTGCTGCAACCACGGGTTCCGCGGTGATCTGGAAGCTGCCCGCCGGCCGGCCTTCGCAACCGGAGAGACGAATGCGATATCCGCCGGAAACGCCCGTGCTCACCTGGCTATCGATGCCCATGACTTTGCCCGCCTCAGCCAGTTCCGTCAGCGAGCAGGTAAAGCCCTTGTCCGGATGCTGGCTGGCGAAGGTGCTCTCCGCAAAGCCCAGCATCATGATGAGCTGCTCTGGAGGCATGGCCCGTGGCGATTCACTGCTTGACTTGGAGTCAGCCACGTAGGTTCCACCGGCAACAGCGCCCAGACCTGCAGTGGCCTGGTCAAAGGTCTTGAGAAAGATCTTTTCAAAGAACGCCGGGTCGCCGATAGGTACGTCGGCTCCCAGGGAAATCTTGCTCAGCCGCCAGATGCCTTGCTGTTGCTTGAGCGATACCGTGAATCGCGGAGACAAGAGTCCAAAGTCGCTCTCCTGCTCCTGGCCGTCGCGAAAAGCATGGAGCGAAAGCTGCAAGTCGTCCTGATCGCCGGCCATGTCATCGTTGTCTACTCTGACCTCGTACTTTGTGTGCTGCGCCGAGTCGTTATGAGTAAAAAGGACCGGGCCGGAATCAAACGCTTGCAGGCCTTTGTCCGGTTTCATGGAATTAAAGCTGCCGAGAAAACCAATTGCGGCTTTGTTGCTTGATTTGGCCAGAAGTGCCTGCACTTCCACCGTGAGATGCTTGCTGATGCCTTCTGCGCCTTTGGTGGCGATTTCTACCAGCGCCTGGCGCGGCGTCTGCGGCGGCTTGGGTGGCGCTGCCTGCTGCTGAGCAGACGCAAACAAACTGAATGCCACTACGGTGAAAAAAACGAGGGGAATGGAAGCGCGAGGCACGGTGCAACCTCCTTGCGGTCAAACATTCCTAGACTACTCTGGCTGCGAAGTAGTTGCCAAGCAGAAACCTGTTAGTCTGCCAGGTAGCTGATTTCAGTCCGGCGAATCCGCCAGCAGGCGAGGAACAGAATGAACGCGCACAACGCTATCAATCCGGGAATGGCGATCCAGGGCGAAACCGGTTCGGCCACAACGGTAAACAGGGCCATCAAGCCATCAGAAGGTATGGGAACTGGACACAACTGCTTCAGGTAAAAGGTCACGCTGAACTTCTGCAGCAGCGCCGGCATCACCGAATGCAGGCTCTCCCACAGCAGGACCATGATCCCCGGCAGGACCGGGTTCTTGGCTACCAGGCTGAGCGCTAGAAACACCGAGCCGTAACCGAGACAGGCAAGTACGGTAACGGAGAGGTACGCCGCGAGGTGGCCGAACCCGGGGCCGTCAAAGATAAAGGCTCTTCCTGCCGCGCAGTATCCATAAACCAGAGCAAAGGAGAGCAGCACGGAAGTCCCGAAGATGCCCGCGGAAGCAACCAATCCTGCCAGGAACTTGCCCACGATCAGAACTTCCCGCCGCATGGGCGCCAGAAAATAGTAGTGCAGGCTCTTTTCTACCACTTCGCCGCGGAACAGCCACGTGAACAGGCCCATGCAACCGAAGAACATCGCCAGGCGCAAATAGAACGTCTGGAACACGATGGCAAAGCCCTGAGTGTCCTGGCTGATGTTGCAGCGCCCGCGTAGCGCGCTCTCCAGCGCGGCAAGGCCAATCAGCACCACCGGACCGAACGCCAGCAAATAGATCCAGAGGCTGCGCCGCATCCATAGGTTCTTCTTCAACTCAATGCGGAGAATGGCAAGCACTTGCGAACCCCACAGCTGCCACGGAGCATCGTTGAAGCGCTTGCGAATGGACGCCAGTGCGCTCATACCGTCCCTCCACCGCTGCCGCCGATCAAGTATTGATACACCGAGTTGACGTCGTCATCGGCAGGCGACACAGTTTCCAGGCCGATACCCTCTTCCACAACGATGCGGTTCAGCAGCAGGTAGAACTGGTCGGCATCGCGGGTGCGGATGAGCACGCCTTTGCCGTCGTTGTTGAGCTTTGCCTCCACCACGTGGTCCTGCGAAAACAGCCGCGAAGCCAGCAAATTCGGGCTGGCGCAGCGCACCAGGATCTGCATCGGGTGCTCTTTCACTTCGCTGCGGACCCCCTGAATCTGTCCTTCCGCAACCACGTAGCCGTAACTCATCAGCACGACCTGGTCGGAAATTTTGTCCACTTCATGGAGCACGTGGCTGGAGATCACCACGTGCAGGCCTTCCTTGCCCAGCGCCTGAAACAGTGCAATGGATTCAGCGCGCGCCATGGGATCCAGTCCGTTGAGCGGCTCGTCGAGCACTAATACGGTGGGATGGTGCGCGACGGCTTGCGCCAGGCGAATGCGCTGCCGCATGCCCTTGCTGTAGCCGGCGACCTTGCGTCCTGCGGCAAAGCCCATGCCCACGCGCTCGATGGCCTCCAGGGTCAGGCGGTGCGCTTCAGCGCCGGAGAGCCCGCGCAGCCTCAGCGACTGGAAGATGAACTCGTAGCCGGTTACGCCTTTCGGAAAAGAATCGAACTGCGTGCAGTAGCCTACATGGCGAAAGAATTCTTCGGGCTGGTTAGGCGTAAGACCCAGCACGCTGACATGCCCCTGCGTCGGCCGGACCAGGCCGGTCATCAGGTTCATGAGCGTGGTCTTGCCCGAACCGTTCGGTCCAACCAGGCTGGTCACTCCAGGCGGCAGGGAGAGGTTCACCCGATTCACGCCCAATACTTCCCCATAAAACTTGGAGACATCTTCGAACACGATTCTGTTGCTGGCCGGCGTCATCCGCGCTCAACCTCCCGCGCCTGCAAGCGGCGATCGAGCAGAAAGAGCGAGATGGCGCAAACTACAAGGAGCGCGGCCCAGGCCGACCACAACGGAATGGCCGTGAATCCGGCTTGCTCGAGCTGGATCTCAGGAAAGCGGAACAGGTGGGCCCAGACCACGCTGATAAGGTATGGAAAATTCAGCAGGTTGCCCCAATGTGTGCTCAGGATGGCGTTCATCATCTGGCCAAAACCGGGAAGCAGGGAGAACACGGCAAAAATCAAGCCGGTGGCAGCCATCCGCCACCGGACCCAGACGGCTAGAGCCATGGAGAGCAGTGATACCAGCGAAATCCACATCAAGGAGCCCAGGACGATCGAGCCCACAATCCACAGGTTTTGCCATCCCCAGTGGTTGCCTTGCAGCTCCGCCTGCACCCCGAACAGCACGAGCGCGGGAATCCAGGTGGTGAAGGAAAGCAAAACGGCCATAACGCTGATCTTGCCCATGAGATATTCGGCACGAGAAAGCGGCCGGCTCAGGTAGAGCTGGATGCTGTGGTTGGCAAAGTCCTTGGCGATCATTCCCGGCGCGCCCCAGGCGGTCAGGATGAAACCCATAAAGACCTCGAAGGCGGTAAATCTGAAAAAAAACCTGTTATCAATCAACTGTTGCGGGCCGATCCGAATGTTCAAGAGGGCCTGCACAGCACTATTGTGGACCGCATAAATAAACCCCAGGCCAATGAGGAATGGAACCAGGCACAACACCGCGTAAGCGGTGAAAAGCCGCGACTCAAACAGAGTGGAAAACCCATAGCGCGCGAGCACGGTAAAACGCGACCATGCGGGCGTAGGCTCGCCCTTGTAGGCCTTGTAAGTGCGTCTATACACGGCCATTGGTTGTCCCTCGCGCTTCCGTTTTGCCTGCCATGGCGTTCATAAAGATGTCTTCCAGAGAATCGCGGCGATAATTCATACGCCGGATCTGCACCGAATGTTCCGCGGCCAGCCGGTAAAGCTGGCGCAGCTCGATGTTGTCCGGCAGTACCACCTTCAGCCGTCCCGATCCAAAGTCAGCGCACTCGCAGCCCAGCGCCTGCACCGATTGCAGAAAGCCGTTGCCCTGCGTGACCTCAAGTTCCAGGAACTTGAGGTTGGCGCGGCGCTCTTCTTCCAGATTGCACAGCGCGGCGATCCTGCCTTCTTTCAGGATGATCACCTCGTCGCAGCACTCTTCGATGTCGCGCAGCAGGTGCGATGAGATCATGATGTTGACTTCGCCGGTGTCGCGGATATCGCGCACCAGTTGCAGCATGCGTTGCCGCGCCTCAGGATCAAGGCCGTTGGTCGGTTCGTCGAGCAAAATCAGGCGCGGGCCGTGAGCGATGGCCTGCGCCAGCTTGGTGAGCTGCTTCATGCCCAGCGAATACGTTCCCACCTTGCGATAGCGCGCCTCGCCCAGCCCAACGTAAAAGAACGCCTCGTGCGCGCGCTCCATCGCCTCTTCCCGGGGAAGGCCGGAGATTTCCGCCATGTAGCGGACAAAACGCACTCCGCTCATATCGGCGATGAAGGCGTCGCTCTCCGGCATGTAGCCGATCTGGCTGCGCAACTCGCGCAGGTGCGCCTGCACTTCCTTGCCGAAGATACGCACCGTACCCGCCAGCGGCCGGTAGAAACCAAGCAGCGTGTTGATCAGCGTGGATTTGCCTGAACCGTTCGGCCCCAGCAAGCCGATACAGCGCCCGGAAAGGGCGCCGTTCAGCCGGTCAAGAATGATGCGTGGTCCCAGCTTGACCTGCAGGTTCTCCAGTTCGATAACAGGCGGCATTCGTCTCCGTTCTCAGTGGTTCCCCATGGGATGTGTCATTTTCAACAACGTTGACAGCGTGGCCGTATTCAAGTCCAGCCCGAACAAGCGGCTGTTGCTGGCCACGCGGATGGCGTTCGGCTCGCCGTAAGCGCACACCACGCTGGGTTTGGTCTCCGCTGCAATCTGCTGCAATGACTGCAACTGCGATGCGGAGAGCTGGTTCATTATCGGTCCCACCAGCGGCGCCAGGTTCTGGTAGATCAGCCCGGAGACGTCGGCATGGTGGTCCTGCGGCAACAGGGCGCGGAAATCGCCGGAACGCGCCAGCGAGTTGCCGCTCTGGTGAATGGCGATTGCGTTCTTCACCAGCGCGCGGCTCGGTCCCAGCACCATGTAGCCATCGGCGTAAGTGTAATCCAGTTCCGCGGGCTTGTTTGCATCCACGAAATGGATCGTGTAGTAGGTCAGCCCGTCAGCCGATTGTTCATCGATCGTGATTCTCCGGCCCGAGTCCTTGATATGTGTGTTCGCATCCATCACCAGTTGCTCGATGGTCGATTGCAAACGTCCAGGGTTATGAACTTCCACCACCACCTTCCATGCAGGTGTGGGCAGTATGGGCCCATCGAGGGCGAGCGTGACTTCCCCGCCCAGTGTGTCCGCCAGGTCCTGCCTCAGGCGGATGTTCAATTCGGATTCAGTCTTGGCCAGATGTTCCTGAGCATGCGCATCGGAGGCATTGGCCACAGCCAGCACGTCATCCAGCATTTGCGAAGGGTTCTTGGCGATGAATGCCGCCGCTGCGCCCGCGTTTGGGGAAACAAAATCCAGCCCGCCTATGGGCGCCGGCGCTGCCAGCCATGAAGCAAAGCCGCGACGTGGTCCGCTGAACGTCAACTCCGCGTTGTTCAGCGGCTGATTGCCCACGTTTTTGCGTTCAACCACCAGGAATTCCAGGTCCGCCAGCCCGGTTTGCGCGTAGACCTCCGGACGTCTGTGCGGATGCACGCTGTCACGCTCCGCTGTCATCACTTGCAGGTTGGCCCCAAACAGAAGGCCGGCTCCCTGCTGATAGGCCGTGTTCATGCGCTGGCCGAATGCGCTTGCGCCGAAGCCGCCGTTGCCCTGTTTCACGCTGGCGTTGAATCTCTGCAAGGCCGCAAGGTCCACGGCCGCGGCCACAAAGTCAGATCGCACAAGCAGGTACAAACCTGCTCCCCGGCGTTGCGGGCCTGCGGCCATCAATCCTGCCTCGTCAAACACTTTCACGTTCTCCGGCTTGGCTGAGTCGTGATGCTTGGCGTACTCGGTCTCCAGGAACTGCTTCAACCCCGATCGCTGCACCGGTGCCGCCACCAAAGGCGAGGCCTCTCGGCCATCCAGCGCCACGGAGAACACGATTTCATCGCCTACGTACTGGCTCAGGCTGTGGATCTCATCGATGATCTCGGAGAAGCTTGGCCCGCCCTTGCGTGACTGTGCCTGCTGCCACCATTCGTTCAGGACCGGGCTCTCCTTGAGTTGTTGCTGGAACAGTTGGTTGGCCTGATGCACCGCATCGCCCAGGTTGGGAATGCTGGCGTAGACCACCGTGCTCGCCGGCAGCAGCGGCAGTACCTTGCTCTGGTAGCGCAGGCCCGGCATCTGCACTGTTTCCAGCTTTTTCTGGAACTTGGCAAACTCGGCCAGCAGCGCCAGATGCTTGTCCAGGTCCTTGCTCCACGCAATCTCCCGCTGTACCGGCACTGTGCCCACCGCGGCCCCGGTGGAAATCTGGTCGCCCGAGTGCAGCACGCTGGTCACGCCGTTTTCCGCCACCCGCACTTCGCCTTCGATCACGGAGACGCGGGAGCCCTTCATTCCGCTGTTGACGGAGAAGACCGTCCCGGTCACAGAGACGTGGCAGTCCCTGGCGGCGACATAAAGGTGCCCTGTCTCCCGTTTGGCCGCCTGGACGATAATGTTGCCGCGGTTGAGCTGGATAGTCGTGTCCTTGCGGCCCATGGAGACCGCAAACTCCGCGCGTTCGTTCATCTCCACCATGGAGCCATCGCGCAAGCGCAGCATGGCGCGGGAGCCGCCGGCGGTGCGGACCTTCTCGCCTTCATTGACTTCGTCGCCCGGCTTGAGCAGCTGCTCACCACTCATGCCCACGCGGTACAGCCCGCCATCGAATGAAACCACGCTGGCCCGCATTCCCGCAGGACCGGAGGAAACCTTGTCTGCAACAAAATAGATGGAGATTGCCGCGAGCACTACAGCCGCCGCGGCCAGGGCCCAGCGGAAGCCGCCGGTTCCGCCGCGTGGCAGCTCGTGCTGCCAGGGCTCAAGCACCGCAACCGCGCGCCGGCCGCTTTCAGCCTCGCGCCTGCAGTCGACGCACTCGTGCAGATGCGCCTCCACCAGCAACGCCCGCGCTGCCGTCAGCTTGCCGCTGCGATATTCCGGAAGCAGCAGGCGCACGTCTTGGCAGCCGTGAATGGTTTCCACCGCGGCGTGGGCCGTCTCCTTGCCCAGGTGCTGCCATACTCGGTCACCGGCTGCTTCAATAGTCTCCGCCGTCGGCTGCTCTGCCCGCATCTGCGCCAAAGCCTGATTGAGTCCGTCTTCAGGACGAACTGCGGGAGAATGAATTTCGGGATAAATGGGATTGGCCGGATTGGTTTCTGGATGCTTCATCGTGTTCCCCTCGTCACCGCCAGGTAGTCTTTCTTGAGTAGAGCGCGCGTACGATGCAGCACCACGGCAACCACGGCCGCTGACGTATTCATCAGGCGGGC
>DASVFK010000226.1:0-33167 GCA_036380095.1 Candidatus Angelobacter sp.
TGTCCTCGCGCGGAGTTCTCGCCCGACTTGGCGATACACATCATGGAGAAGCGGGCCAGGGGCTGAATGTCGGTGGCGTAAGTGCCGTCCGAGCCAACCACCAGGATCTCACGCAGCTCGTCCACATAGCCGGCGCGCACCTGGACGATGCGCGGATCGTAGGCGCGGGCGGCGCGGTCGGCTCGCACCACCAGGTCCAGCTTGGCGGCGATATCGGCATCGGCGGAAGGTGATGCCACCTGGTAGAGCTGATGAGCCGGAGTTTCCTTGAATCCCTGAATGGGCTGCTGTCCCGGACCGGCGGCGATCAGGGCCGCGGTACGCGCCGCGCGCATGATCTTTTCCGGCGCCAGGTCGTCCGTATGGGCGTAACCGGTGCGCTCACCGGAGAGAACGCGAACGCCGCATCCAGCCGATATCCCTTGCGAAGCCGATTTCACCAAAGATTCGTCCACGTTGATGGATGTGGTGGTGGAGTATTCAAAATAGAGGTCGGCGTATTCGCCACCGGCGGAGAGGGCCTCGCCCAGATAGCGCTCGAGGTCGGCTGGGGTAATGGCAAATTTCTGAAAGAAAAGGGTTTGGTTCTGGGTCATGATTTTAGCGATTAGATGCCGTGCGCTGTGGCAGCGGCGCAAATCCCTTAGCTATTGTCCCATCGTTTTCAGCGTTCCGCAAAGTCCGAATGGGCCACGCCTGAGCAGCCCACGCTAACTACCTCCAACTAAGCTACTTAGCTGCTTGTAACTAAGTTCCTGTTGACGAGTGGGAGCTCACCTTCGTAAACTTCGGTTCCTGGCTTCCGCTGAAGTAAGACTTCCTCAAGTGCCTTTGGCTCAAGGAGTTCGCATGCTCGCCCTCCCGGGTTACACCCTGGTTGTGTCATTTCGTCAAAAAACTTATCGTGCGGCGATGCGAGCGAGTGCCCTGGCGCTGGCCTCTTTGGCGCTTGTGGGCTCTTACTCGCGGGCAGCAGCCCAGGACCAGCCAGGGCGTGCGTTACAAATAACGGCGCCGGCTTCAGGGCCGGACGTAGGGGACCAGCAGCCAGGCGCCACTGACCTGCCAGGTCAGCCGGGATTGGTGCATATTGTCCCGTTTGGCCGCGACCAGATCAAGAATGCTTTTGCTCCGGCGGGCGCTCACCTGACTTATTTTGGAGGGCCGGTGATCTCACAGGTCCACGCAGTAGCGGTCTTCTGGGGCCCCAACGTGAACACTGCGGTTACCGCGGACATCGCTCAGTTCTTCACTGACATCACGAACAGCCGATACTACGATTTGCTGACCGAGTACAGCACCACCGGCATAACTTCAGCCGCTGGGGCTACCAGCAATCAGTCCATCCAGCGCGGTGTCCTCGATGGAAGCTTCCCCATCACGCCTTCCCTTTGCAATGTGACGCCGCCTACCACCTGCGCCATTGACGATACTCAAATCCAGTCCGAACTCCGAAACCAGATCAATGCCGGCCATCTTCCCGCGCCGGTCAGCGACGCACAAGGCAACGTCAACAGCTTTTACATGATTTATTTTCCGCCAGGCGTCAGTATTACCGTGCAAGGCGTTTCCGGTTGTGTGCGCGGTGGGTTTTGCGCGTATCACTCCAATACACCCAACACTTTGTCGCCGAAACTGGTGCCCTACGGCGTCTTGCCGGACTTCGGTCCTACCAGCGGATGTTCCACCGGCTGCGGACGCGGGACTGTGTTCCAGAATGCCACCGCCGTGACCAGCCACGAGTTGTCCGAAGCCGTCACCGACGCCCAGGTCGGCTCGGCCACGGCTTTTGCGCCTCCGCTTGCCTGGTACGATCCTGATCCCGCGGCAAATCCGTTGGCGGAAATCGGCGACATCTGCGGCGGGCAGGACGTACTCGTCACCGCCGGCCTTACTAACTATTTCGTCCAGCAGGAATTTTCCAATGTACAGAACGACTGCGTGAGCGCGCCGCCCAACTTCAATCTGAGTCCTCCCACGGACGGGGTAGTTCCCGCTGTCTCATTCAATCTGCCCCTCACCATCCAGGGCAGCACTGGGCCGATCACGCTTACCGGCTATGCCGGAACGGTGCATTTCACCAGCTCCGATCCAACGGCCGTTCTTCCCGCTGACTACACTTTTACCGCTGCCGACGCGGGCACACATACCTTCCCCGTCACGCTGAGCACGCTGGGCGATCAGACGATTACGGTGACCGACACGCGCTCTGCAGGATTTGTCGGCAGCGCGACCACCAACGTCAACACCACCCCTGACCTGAGCATCACCAAGGCCCACGCTGGCAACTTCACATTAGGCCAGAGCGGCTCGTACACCATTACCGTCGCCAATGTCGGCCATGGTCCCACAACGGCGGCCGTCACGGTGGTGGACACGCTGCCAACCGGGTTGACTGCTACCGCTATTGGCGGGACGGGATGGAGTTGTACGCTCGCCACGCTGACTTGCACGCGCGCCGATGCGCTTGCCCGCTCCAGCAGCTATCCGGCCATCACGCTCGCCGTGAATATCACCGCGAACGCACCTTCTTCCGTTACCAATGTCGCGACGGTCTCCGGCGGCGGCGAAACCAACACGGCCAACGATAGCGCCAGCGATGTTGCGCAAGTTGCGGCACCGGACATGATCGTGAGCAAATCGCATGCCGGCGTAATCAATGGCAGCTTTTTCCAGGGTGAGACTGGGGCTACTTATAGAATCGACGTCATCAATAACGGGAATGCCTCGACTACGGCGCCAGTTACTGTGGTTGATACATTGCCGCCTTCCGGGCTAACGGCGACGGGAATCAGCGGTACAGGCTGGACTTGTACTCTTCCAAACCTCACATGCACGCGGAGCGATGTCCTGCCCGGAGGCGCCAGCTATCCCTTTATTACAGTCACGGTGGATGTGGCCGCGAATGCGCCGAGCAACGTCACCAACACCGCTAATGTTGCCGGGGGCGGCGAGACAAACACCGGCAATAACGTGTCGCAGGACCTCACGATCGTCCTGCCGCCTCCGGCAACGGATTTAAGCATCAGCGTATTTCACGCGTTGCCGGGTTTCATCCAGGGTCAAACCGGCGCTTATACGATCGTCGTGTCCGACATTGGCACGCAGGCAACAAGTGGTACCGTGACTGTTACAGACTCCCTCCCTGCGGGGCTGACGGCAACGGCAATGAGCGGGACTGGCTGGACCTGCGATCTTGCTACTTTGACTTGCACACGCAATGACGTGCTGGCTTTCAATAGCTCCTATCCTCAGATTTCGCTGAATGTAAACGTGGCGGCGAATGCTCCCTCCTCCGTGACCAACACGGTCTCGGTGTCGGGTGGTGGCGATGCAAACGCCGCGAACAATACCGCGGGTGATTTCACTGCTATCGCCATCCCTCTGGTAGATCTCAGTATGGTGGTCAGTCATCCTGGCAATTTCACCCAAGGACAGCTCAGTGCACCCTATGATCTTGCCGTTTCGAATGGCGGGAACGTTCCGTCCTCCGGCACGGTAACTGCCGTAGCGAGCGTCCCATCTGGGATGACTGTTTCGATCCTGGCAGGTAGCGGTTGGAGTTGTGTGCTCAGTACCCTCACTTGCACGCGTTCCGATGCATTGAATCCCAATTCGACCTATCCCCTCATCAGCTTGAACGTCAATGTTGCTTCGAATCTCACCGGCACAGTTGTGGCGAGCGCTACTGTCTCCGGCGGTGGCGACAGTAATGCGTCAAACAACGCGTTTAGCAATCCTACGGTCATCAATCCCGCACTAACGATAACGCCAATTGGCGCGCAAGGCGTGACTGTGAGTGCAGGACAATCCGCCAAATTCACCTTCCAGCTGAACGCCGAAGGAACGGCCGGCGCCGTAACATTCAATTGCACTGGCTTGCCTACCGGAGCCAGTTGCTCCTTTTCACCTGCGTCGCTCCTGCCTTCTTCGACCCAGGTCTCCATGACGGTCTCGACCACCGCTAGAACCTCTATCGCATCTGGTCAATTCGATGATCGCAGGCCGGCAAGTCCATTCCCGTTTGGCTTCGCGCTTCTTTCCGGCTTGTTGCTGTTGATTATGGCTCGTCTGAAGCGGGCGAAATTGAAGTATGCGTTGGCCTTTACCGGGCTCGCAGTGGCCCTGGGGCTGGTTGCATGCGGAGGGCACGACAAGCAGCCGCAGATCATTCAGAATCCAAATGGAACACCGGCGGGGACTTACATCGTTACTGTGACTGCAACCGGTGCAAGCGCCGGCAGCGCAACGCAAACGTTTACGTTGACAGTCAACTAGGTTCTCGTGCAGGCTGCCGAAATGCCAATCGTTTCTTAGAGCGCGTAGTCGCCATGACGCCCGACCTTCTCGCACGTACGCTCCAGGAATTCCTCGCCGAGGCCCGCAGCGGCGTGGTCATCGAAGATGGACAGGTCGTCTTCGACCTGGAATCCGCGCAGTATTCCGTCTCCTCCGAACGCGGACGCTGTCTGGTTCATTTCTGGTCAGAAGAGCGCAACATGGTGCGCCAGGTGCTGGATGCGGAGTCAAAGAACGGCGTACTCTCGCTAAGCGTCCGTCGGTTTGCCCAGGCCAGACCGCACAAGCTGGAAATCTGCCATGACCGCGACCGCCGCACGCCCACGGCAAGAAAGGCCGCACGCAGCCGCTACGCGCGAGTGCTGGAGCGCGTGCTGCGCCGCCACGCGCCGGAGTGGACGCTCGAAAGCGGCAAGCTTTCCACCAGCATGGACCTGGAGCGCAGCTTCTCGCCGGTCTACGCCCGCGGCCTACTGCGCCTGGGCCGAAGCGCATTCGCCGTGCTGGGCGTGAACGCGCAGGAGACGCAGGGCGCGATTGACGCCGTGCTCACCTTCGGCCTGCTCTGGCTGCACGCTTGCCGCGAGCGCCAGGCCGGGCGCGCGGTGGTGGAAGGGCTGAGGCTTTATGTACCCCGCCAATGCTCATCCACGCTGCAAGTCCGACTGGCGTACCTGAATCGCGAGGCCGCGAAATTTCAGCTCTTTGAACTGGAAGAGCGCGACGAAGAGTTGCGCGAGATCGACTGTTCGGACACCGGCAACATCGAAACCCGGCTGGTGCGCTGCCCAGAGACGGCGCAGGTGCGAGCGCGGTTCTCGTCCGCAGTCGAGCGCGTGCTGGCCGCTGTGCCCAACGCGGAGATCGCTGTGCTCTCGCCAACCGAAATCGCCTTTCGCCTGCATGGACTCGAGTTCGCGAAGGTGCGTGCGGCGAACGTTCCCGGCAGCTTTCAGGTGCAGGAAGAGTTTGTTTTCGGCGCTGCCGGCTATCAGGCGCGGCTGAGCAACGAGAATGAAGCGGTCTTCAAGGAATTCGCCGCCGCGGTGGCCGCGGCGCGCACTCTCGAAGGCGACCGCCGCGATCCTCTTTGGCGCATGTACCCGGAGCGCTGGCTGGAGTCGCTGGCGTTCAGGAATGTCGCCGCCATCGACGCACGGCTCGATCCCGCGCATGTCTATTCCCAGGTGCCGGCGTTTTCCGCCTCTGACCGGGCGATGATCGACGTCCTCGCGTGCACGCACGATCGCCGGCTGGCAGTTCTGGAACTGAAGGCCGATGAAGACATCCATCTTCCCTTGCAAGGCCTGGACTACTGGGCGCGGGTCAAGTGGCACCATGAGCGCGGCGAGTTCCAGAAGTTCGGCTACTTCCCCGGCATCGGGCTTTCGCCCCGTCCGCCGCTGTTGTTCCTGGTGGCGCCGTCGCTGCGCGTGCATCCTGCCATTGAAACTATCTTGCGTTATTTGTCACCTGATATAGAGTGGTCGCTGGTTGGCGTGGATGAAAGATGGCGCGAGGGAATTCGCGCGGTCTTTAGAAAGACTTCAGGAAAGGCGGCGACAGCATGAGCGCTTCAGCAATGGGAATCAACCAGCCGATGGAAAAAAAGCCGACTTGGACCTATTTGCTGGGACAAAGCTACCAGCTCTATCAGCAGCGCTACTGGGTGCTGTTCCGCATGGCGCTGCTGCCCGCGCTGCTGACTTATTTTTGGCCCTATTTCCAGAGACTTGCATTTCGACGGATCAGTGAAATATTCGGTGTGAAATCCGGTCCGCCAACGCCAGGCGCATGGGTAATCTTTTTCGGGGCCGGATGGGTTAAAGGTGCAGTCTATTGGGCCATCAGCGCCTTCTTTTTCGCCGCGGTGGCTTCTAACATCCTGAGACATCCAGATGAAACAAGGCACGCTTTCTCCGATGCATACACACAGGCCAGGGACCGGATCGGCGCTGTGATTGCGGCGGCGTTGCTCTGCTGGACGCTGTTCTGGGTGAGCACGAACGCGGCACAGCTCGCGATATTTGAAATCCGCTTCCACTTCTTTCTGCATCCAGGACCCTACAGCCGCTTAGTGGTTTTTTCCCTCGAAGGCCTTGTGTTTCTTATTCCAGCCAGCCTGCTCTCCCGCCTGGGTCTGACGATCCCGGCGTTAATCCATGAACCCACTGCCACGTTGGGACATGCCTTGCGGACCAGTCTGAAGAAAACAGAAAACTGGGAGCCTTTTTTCATGGTATTCCTGGTCAAATCGGCGCTTCTGGCGTATGGCCTGTATTGGCTGGCGGAACAAGGTCTTGACTGGCTGTGGCGGCATCATGCGCTGAATACAGCTTCGTTTCCATGGGCCGCGAGGGTTTTTTATATCAGCCTGGCTGCGAGCCTGGTGTCGCCGCTGTTCATCGCCTTTTCCTTGTTGTATCGCGAATCGAACCGGCAGCAGTCGGGCGCGCTTGCCGCAGACCCGGTGGAATGAGTTCTCCTGCGTGACCCTTGCCCTCAGGGCCCCTGCCCCCGCCGCAGCATGCAGTTATGAACGCGCGTTCACGCCGGTTGCGCGGGCGAAAGGTCCTTCAGCATGAGTGCGGGTTGCCCGCTTTTCCGCGGTGGTGGCGGGCCTTGCTCTGGACTTCCCGGGCATGGTCTCGCTGATTGACACCTGGACGAACTGTAGAGTTTAATGAAATGGATTGGAGAGTTCATGGGCAACAGCATTGTCGTTACCGCGCTTGATGCGCGAACCAAGTTCGGCCGGCTCCTGCGCCAGGTTGAAGATGAAGGCCGGTCACTCATCATCAAGAAGCGGGGCAGTCCCCGGGCCGTGCTGCTCAGCATCAGGGACTACGTGCGTCTGGCAGCCCCGGAGCCAGAGGTCCTGAGGGCCCTAGGCGAAGAATCCCAACGCAAAGGAACCGACAAGCTTAGTTCCAGACAGATCGACCAGATCATACGAAAGGCCAGGCACGCCTCGAAACCCAGGCGCTCATGATCGCGTTGCGCCTTGTGGTCGACACGAATGTTGTGGTTTCGGCTGCGCTCAAGCCGGAAGGACTGCAACGGACAATACTCTTGTTGGCGATGTCCAAGCCCGCGCGGTGGTATGTTTCCAGCGCCATCATGGCGGAATATGCGACTGTGCTTGCACGCCCTGAATTCAGGATTCGCAAAGGTCTTCGCCGCCAGTTACTGCAGTGGATCAAGAACCATACTCACGTGGTGGTTCCGTCCAGGTTGACAGCGATGACTCGCGATGCGGCGGACAACATCTTTCTAGAATGCGCCGATGCTGCCCGCGCTGATTATCTGGTGACGGGCAACCTGCGCCACTTCCCGAAGTTCTGGAAGCAAACCAAGATCGTCAGCACCCGGGACCTTCTTGCTGTTATTGCGCCTCATCTGGTTTCCTAGGCCGGCGTGAGTGGCCCACGGTGCAGGACGTGAGGGTGAGACCGTTGGGGGATCGTCCGGTGACGAAGAGATGATGGGAGCAGAGGGCGATTGCAGGCAAGAAAACAAGTCCAGCTTCAAGCCGAGGGGGGCGATGACCCCTGTGCAACCTCTGCTGCCTCGGCGGGCTGTTTCTCTCCGCCTGCGATTCTCCTCACGGCGTTGGCCAGCTTGCGCAAGGGCAGCTCACCATCACTCTTTGCTAGGACGATCTCACCGGCTTTGTGGCTGCGGTAATACCAGCGCTTGAGCAAAGCCAGCTCCTCGGTGAACTGGATGGCTGTACGCGCGCCGGCGGGCACGAACTGTTCCAGGCGCGATTTGAGGCGATGCTCGAGCGATTCGCTTTCATCTTCGTTTTGCGCTTCCACGGTGAAAGGTTCCGGTCCCGCCAGTTCGCCCCGGTGAAAACGAAACAGCGCAACCAAGCCTTTTTGCGCTCGGGGCTGGACGACGACCGCCTCGAGTTGGTCGAGCCTCCGGCAGATTTCGTCGCACGTGGAGAGGATACTTTTCAGCTTGGTGATCCGGGCATGCTGCTGCGCGGCGGCTTCAAAGTCAAGATCGGTGGAAAGGCGGTCACGCTCTGCTTCCATCTCCGCCACCAGCGACTCGCCGCCGGAATCAAAGTAGGCCTGCACGCGCGCCACCTCCCCCATGTACGCCTCATCGGTGCAGCCCTTGAAGCAGGGCGCCAGGCACATCTTCATCTCGGAATAAACGCAGCCCGGATACTTGGGATCAGGATTCAGCTCAAAGGTGCAGCGGCGGACCTTGAACAGGTCAAGCGAATCATTCATGAACTTTTCGGCCACGGCGCGCGAGCGGAAAGGCCCATAGTAAAGCGAGCGTCCGGTCAGGCGCCCCAGCTTGTTGGTGACATAGGCGCGAGGATAGGCATTTTCCAGGTTGAGCTTGATCAGCGGCGCGGGAACAAGGCGGAGCCGCTTCTGGTAGGTGCCGGGGAAGGCGCGGCGCAGCAGGCGATAGAGCAACAGCGTGGACTCAAAGTCAGAGCCGGTAAGGGAGTACTCGATCTGGACGACCCGCTCGCGCAGGTTCAAGCGCCGGGACTGCGACTCCGGCGGCGCCAGAAGGCGCTGCAGGCGCCGGCGCAGACTGGCCGTCTTGCTGATGTAGGGCTCGGCGTTTTCTTCGGCGCCGCGGAGAGCGAACACCGCGGGCCCGGCCGGAAACTGGACAAAGAAATCCGGCGCGTGCTCCGGGGAGAACGGGATGGAGTGGGTCAGCAAGCAGCACTCGGGTTTACTGTCACCTCAGATTTTGAACGATGGGTGCAGGAAAAAACAAATCCGGAGTGCGGCCTGAAAGCGTTCCCGGTGCCTCCGCAGGCCTGCAAAGGGCAAGCGCTACTGGGCGTCCCCCATGGCCGTGGCGCGGCTTCGAGGGCAGGCAACGAGAATGCTAGAGCTGGTTTGGGCGTGGTTTGCAGCTATGGGTGCGATACTCCTCGGCATCGCGGCAACGCATCTGGCATTTGTGGCAGCGGATGGGACCTTTCACCACCGATTTGGGTCGAGGCAGAGCAACGGGCATGGGAATGATCTTGGGTGAACTCATGTTGCAAGACTACACTTCACCGCCGCTTCTGCAGGCACAAATGCACACTGATTTGAGCGTCAAATTGGGCCTTAGACGCAGGCGGAATCAGCAGCGAAAGAATTAAGGCGGATTAAGGGCGGATGGATGGTATAATGGAATCTCCAGTTAAGTGATTCACCAGCGGTTAGCGAGCCGGTCCAGCTTTCGAGCGACAACCCACCTCACAGAACCAGTCAATCTTCTCAGCAGGAAATATCAAAAGAACAAAGGAACAAAACAATGGAACAAGGAATCGTGAAGTGGTTTAACGATGCCAAAGGCTTTGGATTTATTACCCGCAACAGCGGTGAGGGAGACGTGTTTGTGCATTTCTCCGCCATCCAATCCAGCGGGTTTCGCAGCTTGCCGGAAGGCCAGGCGGTGGAATTTACCGTCACCAAGGGGCCCAAGGGCTACCAGGCGGAAAACGTAAAGGTCCTGTAAGAACCAGGACCGCCAAAGAACTAGAACTGCCCGAAGTGGAACAAACGCTTCGGGCAGTGCTGCGTTTGGAGGCTGGGCCAATGGCAATGGGCGGTCGGCCGCTTGCGGCCGCCGTCCGCCTGCCCGCCTGAAAGCTGGGCTACGCTCCTATTGCAGCGTAGCCCGAAGCTGGATGCGGTTGACGTTCCAGTTATCGCCGCCCATGCCGCCGCCAAACCGGGTGTGCAGTTTTACGGCCCTGACGTCGCCGCCGTGAAGGCCGCCCGCGGGCAAGGGAATCGGCACGGTATGGCTTGACCAGCCATCCCACTTACCGGATTGGTTGACATTGTTGATCACGATGTTCCTGCCAGACGTGAGTTCGATGGTTACATCACAGTTGTCGCCGGCGTTGGAGCCTCCGCGCAAGTCATCGTTGCCGCTGGAGATGATGAGGTCGAGCGCACGCACCGTCCGGCCCGCATCCTGGGGTGCTACGTTCTCCGTATGATCATGCACGTCGCCGGTAAAACGCACCAGCGGCGCACCGGAAGCATTGAGCCATTCATGGACCACGGTGGGGACCGGCGCGTGCGTGGAGCTGCCCGCGGCAAAGCTCACGACCAGAGCTACCTTGTCGACATTCCAGTTGTCGCCGCCAGTCCCGCCGCCGAAGTGGGTTGCGATGGTGACGCCACTGATGTCGCTCACGCGGGGCGCGGGTGAAGGCAAGGCAAGCTGCACGGCGTGGGTCTGTCCATTTTGCCAGTTGCGTCCGTGATTGATGTTCGTGGTGGTCCGGTTGCCGCCGGTGAAGTTGAGCGTCGCGTCCGCGTTGTCGTTTCCTCCGCGCAGGTCATCGCCGCCCGTCTGAATGACTAACTGGATTTGCGTGACCACCGCGTCACTGGTGACGCGGGAGGCGGGCACGCCGAGAGCCAGCGTGTGCACGTCTCCGGTCAATCGGCGCAGCGGGGAGCCTTCACCCAGCACCCAGGTCTCCGCCACGGAGCCGGCAGGCGGGTCAAGGCGGGGCTGGCAGTTGTTGTCAAAGTTTGACCAGTACCGCTCCAGGGTAAAGCCTTTGTAGGTGGTGCTCTCACCTCGGCGGTCTTCACAGTTGTCGCCCAGTTCATGCTGGCCAAAATCGCCCATGCCCGCGCCCCCAGGATCGGAGATGGTCTCCACCACCTCGTGCGCCAACAAGCGGGCAAAGTTTTCAAAATCCGCCACGCACAGCGTGCTGGTCGGCAGCGCGGTGTAGTTCGGAGTGTTGACGCCCCAGGCATGCCACGCGCGGGGGCCGGGCATGGTACACATGTCCGGGCCGGTGCCGAAGGGGATGATCTTGGCAATCTTGATATCGGGACTGAAGATCAGGTTGACTTGCGGGGAAGGGTCCATCCCGTCCGCATGGCAGTTGGACAACGAGCGGATGGTGTCCCACTGGAGTACGCCGTTTTTTGCGTCCTTCAAGGCCGCGTCAACGCATCTTTTGGGAGAAACCCCGCTGCCAAAGAAACGCGGCGGGTGAATGCCGGAGTATTGAAACAAGGCGTCGAAATAGGAAGGCCAGCCCGGGGCCATTAATTCTGAAGTGAACTTGTCAATGGAAGCGCGGGAAAACCTGGCTGCGTCCGCCGGGCGCAACCTCGCCATGTGCTGCTCCCAAGTTTCCCGATCAGAATTGGGAAACACGTAGATGTTGGTGAACCTGCCATTGGTTACCACGGCCGAGCCGGCGTGGACAGCAACAACGCCGATCGTGAGCGCGAAAAGCACGACCAGGCTTTTCCAAGTAAAAAGCTTCATGAGCCACCCCCCTCGTTGTCATGGAAATGACACATTGTACCCGACCAGGGACCTGAGGGTTGAGCTATGTTCGGGAGACGAGTGGTAACACCATCCGTGGAGCAAACAGCATCCAACGCGGATTGCTGCTGCTCTCATCCAAATAGCGGGTAACCTGCCATGATGCGATTGTGCATGGGTCTGGTGTTTCTGCTTGGGCTGGCCGTGAGCGCCGGATGCGCGCGGCCCAACCCCAGGGAGCAACTGGCCAGCCTGCACGCGCCGGAAGGCAGTCCCAAGCTCCTGGCGATCTACCAGCCCTGGTGGGGCAATGCCAGCCACATCAGCGTCGGCTACTCTTCGCATGACCCGGTGACCTTGCGGCAGCAGATTGCGCGGGCGCAGGAGCTCAACATCAGCGGCTTTGTGGTGAACTGGTATGGGCCGCGGCACGAGTACAACGACAAGACACTCGCTCTATTGCAGCAGGCCGCGGCGGAGACGGGCTTTGCGGTGGCCGCGCAGTATGACGAGGCGGTGGACCATCCCGGCAGCGTGACTGAGGCCGTGATGGTGGACCTGCAATACCTTTACGACCGTTACATCGGGCCCAACGCTCCCGCGGGACGCTCGGCTTATCTGCGTTTTCGCGGGCGGCCTGTGATCTTTATCTTTCCCAAAGGCTCGGGCACGGACTGGAACCGCATTCGCCAGATGACGCGATCGTGGGCGGACCCGCCGCTGCTCATCTACAAGGACCCGGACCCAAAGTACAACAGCGCCTTTGACGGCTACTATCCCTGGATCCAGCCGGGCAAGGGCGGCTGGGCGCACGACGGCAGCAACTGGGGCGAGGACTACCTGAACTACTTCTACAAAACCATGGTCGACCGCTATCCGGACAAGATCGCCGTGGGCGCGGTGTGGCCGGGCTTTGACGACAGCCGGGCATCGTGGGGCCGCAACCGGCGCATGGCCTATCGCTGCGGCAAGACCTTTGAAGACACCTTCCGCGTCTTCCGCCGTTATTACGGCCCGCAGAATTCCCCGCCCTATATTCTTGTTGAAACCTGGAACGACTACGAAGAGGGCACGGACATTGAGCGCAGCATCAGCCATTGCCGGCGCGATAGCGGTAGCCCAATTGATACGGCACGCGCGGGTGGACCGTGAGAGAGATTTGGTAATTGGGTAAGTTGGTAATTGAGTAATTTCGTTGAACGGGATGCGGTTCCGGTTGCGGTCCGCGGTTTCAGTTTTTCCAATTACCCGATTACCAAATTACCCAATTACCAAATCAAGGCAGCGTCTTGGCGATCTCCGGGCCTTCTTCCGCTGGAGGACGCGCTGCACGCGGCTCCAGGTGATAGTGCGTGAGGCCTTCTTTCAGGCATTCGAAGGCCTCTTCCGGTGTGTCGCAGAAAGAAAACAGCTTGGTGTCTTCCGGAGAGATCGCGCCGGAGTCTGCCAGCGCTTCCAGGTTGAGGACGCGGCTCCAATATTCCTTGCCGTACACGATCACGATGATCTTCTTGGCCAGCTTCTGCGTTTGCGCCAGGGTAAGGATTTCAAACAGTTCGTCCAGCGTTCCAAAGCCGCCGGGGAAAACGACCAGCGCCTTGGAAAGATAGGCGAACCAGTACTTGCGCATGAAGAAGTAATGAAATTCGAAGTTGAGCTCGGGCGTGATGTAGCCGTTGGGGAACTGCTCAAAGGGCAGGCGGATGTTCAGGCCGATGGTCTTGCCTCCGGCATCGCGGGCGCCGCGGTTGGCCGCTTCCATGATGCCCGGCCCGCCGCCGGAGGTGACCACAAAGCGATGCCGCTTGCCCGGCAGCGTGGTGGTCCATTCGGTGAGCATGCGCGCCAGCTTACGGGCCTCTTCGTAGTAGCGCGACATTTCCACGGCAGCGTGGGCGCGTTTCAGCGTTGCCTCCAGCGCATCGCCGTCTTTGCCGCCGGGCTGGTGTTCCGGCCCGGCAGGCTTCGCGGAGCCCGGCTTTTCCAGGATCAACAACTCTTTTTCTGCCTGTGACGAACTGGCAAAACGCGCCGAGCCAAAGAAGACAACCGTGTCCTGGATCTTTTCCCGGCGAAAGCGCGCCAGGGGTTCGGCGTATTCAGAGAGAATGCGCAGGATGCGTCCGTCCGGGCTGTTGAGAAAATCCGGGTTCAGATAAGCCAGCGGCGCGGGATCAAGGGCTGGATGGCCCGGGTCGGGGTTCTTGTTACTGCTGTTCGGCATGACGTTCCTGAATCAAAGGGACTCGCGGTTTCTCCGGCTTAGCGGCGGTCATGATAATTCACGGCTTCGGAAACTCCCATCCAGATATCCACCAGGCCGAGGCCGGTGACGGCGCCGCGGACAAAGCCGTGATGCAACGCCCGCTGCAGGACAGGCCACTGGAACACCAGACCATCCTCAAACCAGCGATACCACGGCAGCAGGACCAGGTACATACCCAGCACAAGACAGAACAGCACGTAGACAAGCGCCGTGGCGCGTTGCAGCCAGACCGGGGGCAAGGCCTCCTGGCCGGCCGGCGAAGGGCCGGGTGCGTTCTCGAGATTCGCGGGAGTATCCAAGGTTATTGGGATTCGATGCAATCGGGGCTTTCTACGATTTTAGCGTTTTGATGCGGCCGGCGACGTCGCGGAAATCGATGTTCGAGCCGTACACTTCCATGAAATTCGCCAGGGCAGCTTTCTTGTCTCCAGAGGCTTCGTAAGCCGCCGCCAGATCATAATAAATGGCCAGGCGGCTGGAGTCATCCAGGCCGGGCAACTGCAGGGCCTTCTGGTACCAGCGCACGGAAGCTTCCGGGGCGCCTTTGTCCACCAGGCACTGGGCCAGCCAGGTATAGGCCTGAATGGGCTGGGAGAACCCGCGACCGTGGTCGACGGCGCGGCAGACCTTCTGCAATTCACCAATTGCTTCGTCGAGCAATCCCATTTCCTTGAAGGCGATGCCGAGGTTGTAGTGCGTCTCCGGATCTTCTTCGGTTTCGTCGGCGGCGGCGGTCTCATCCTGAAGGTCGGCAAGGATATCACTCAGAACGGAGGCAGACTCGGCATCCTGCAGCCCGCCGGCGTTGCGACCGTTGGCCTCAGGCGCCGCAGAGGCGTGCGTTTCCGCTTCCGCTTTGGCGCGAGGAACAAAATCCGCCAGTTCGGATTTTTCCAGGCCGTGAATAAAGTCGCTGAGAATGTCTTCTGTGCTTTGCGCCGGCGCCGGCGCCGCCGCGCGAACCTCCGTACGAACTTCGCGGGCAGGCTTTGCCGGCCGCAGTGGTGGGGGCGGTGGCGGCGCGAGTTCCAGCACGTCCTCGGCTTGCTGGAGCGCGAATTCCTCCGCCGGCGCGGACTGTGTCCCGAACGGTACAGGAGCAGCGAAGGGCGGCGGGAAAAAGTCAGCGGGTGCGGGCTCAAAATCCGTTGCGAACGCTGCTTCTGCCGGTTTGGCAGCTTCCGGTTTTGATTGTCCGGCGGAAACCGCCGCCATCAGCTCGGCGATCTCAGGCGCATCCGGGCTCAGGTCCTGGAGATCGAGCAGCGCTTTCTTGGCGGCTTCCCACATCCCCTGGGTGATATAGAAGCGAATTTCCTGGACCTTCTCGTCGGCGGCGTAGCAGACCTTGGAGCCGCCCTGCGGCTCTTCCACCACGGACACCGGCTCAGGCTCCTGCGGGACCACTTCCAGTTCGTTGGCACGCGCGCCGCCCCGGGGAACAGCTTCATGCTCCACCGCCAGCATGTTCTCCCACTCGCTGGAAGAATCAACTTCTTCGCTTGTCTCTACGGCCGGCGTGTTTACCACTTCCATCGGCGCCGCTTCGACCGGTGGCGGCACGGGCTCAGCGGGCACGGACGCGATTTCGATGGGCAGGCTCGGCGGCGCTGCGGACATCTCCGGCTCCGGCGCCATGGCTTCAGGAACATCAAAGCTGAATTCCTGGACTGAAGGCCCTTCTTCCGGCGCAGGCTCAACCAGCGGCGGCGGGGCGGCTTTCACCGGAATGCTGGGCGCCGGCTGCGGCGGCGCGATGGCCCGCGCCGGTGCTGCCATGGAAGCTCCTGGAGCTCGCAGCATGTATTTGCGCCCTGCTTCCTGGTAACGTGCAGCCTCCTGGGCGTGGCCCAGCTCGCGATAGATCTCGCTCAAGTTCTGGCACATGCGGGCCGCGTCCGCCCAGCGCTCAGCGCGGGCATAGAGCGTGGCCAGCCTCTGGTTCAAAGTGATGTCCTGCGGCGCCAGCGGCAGCGCGGCTTCCAGAGGCGGAATGGCCTTGGCAGGAACGTTGTAAGAAACATAGAGCTCGGCATCGGTCAACGCGGACTCAATGGCAGTCTCGGTGGGAGGATCGTATTTCTGCTGCACCACCGGAGCGTTATCGCTCAGCTCCTCCACCATGAACGCCTGGGCCGCTTCTTCCGGCGAGAGAATGCGCGCAGCCGAATCCTCACCCAGCTTGACCAGCATCTGCCGGTAGTTTTGCGCATGCAGCGCATTTTCCGGCTCGAGTTCACTCAACTTGCGGAAGAGGTCGCGGGCTTCAGCAAATTCACCTTTTTGCACCGCAGCGTGCGCCTGCATCTCCATGAGTTCGGCGGTGCGCGAGGTGTCGCCGGCCTTTTCCATCAGACGCCGTGTGGTGTCCAGCGCGGCCGGGTCCTCCTGCACACGGTTCATCAGCGGGATGAGGGCGGTCTTGGCCGCGTCCGATCCTGCGGCCAGCAGGCGGTCAGCGTTGTGCTCGTACAAGCGCAGTGCCGCATCCGGCTGGTTGTTGGCGATGTGCCACTCCACCACGCTGGTGACGCCGGTGGGATCGTTGTGCAGGGTGAGCAGCTTGTTGGCTACCGCCTCAGCGCCTTCCACGCTGCGCGAGCCCAGATGGGCGCGCAGCAGAGAGCGCAGCGCCTCCGGCCGCGAATCCAGGTTCGGCACCTGCTCCAGGTAGTGGACGGCGGAAAGATGGTCTCCCTTGCCGGCCGCGATCATGCCGCGCAGCAGCAGCGCGTCCTGATTGTTCGGCTCCAGCTTGAGCATCTTGCCCAGGGCTTCTTCGGCTGCGTCGTTCGCGCCCTTGGCGTGCAAGGCTTCTGCGGCATTCAGGAAGATTTTGTGCGCTTCGTCTTTGCGGCCGATCTTGGTGTAGAGTTCGGCCAGGCGGGCCTGGGTGTGCGCGTTTTCAGGATCGAGTTCCAGGATGCGCTGCAGCATCCGCGCCGCCTGGTTGTTGTCACCCGAGCGCAGCAGCGCTTCGGCGATCTGCGTATATTGCGTGCGCGCGTCGCTGACCAGCCCTTGCTGCGCGTAAAGTTCGGCAAGCCTGGTGTTGGTCTCAGAGTTGTTCGGTTGCAGTTTGACCAGCTTCTTGTAAACGGCAATGGCCTTTACATTGAAGCCGTTCCCGGCATACTGCTCGCCCACTTTCTTGAAGTACATGACCGCGTGCTCGTTCTGCCCCACGCGCGCGTAGAGGTCGCCGATGGTGTTGAGCACCGTCAGGTCCTTCGGGTCCTCTTTGATGATCTTCTCGTATTCGGTGATGGCGTTCGGCAGCTTCCCCTGCTGGACGAACTTCTCCGCCGAGGCGAGCACCTTCGCTTTGTTGAAGCCGAAACCGAGTGCCATACTTAAATCATTGAACCCGAAAGTCTTCCTGTGCCGGGGGGAGAGCAGAGATCGGCGCAATTATGGGCTAAAGTACCACAGAAAAACGGTCAAACCCAAGCCGGAAGGGGTAATCAATGGTGCATGTCGGTTATTTACCTTAAAGGTGCGGCTTTTTACGCAGTTACGCCGGTCTGGGCAGGATGGGAGATAGCAGAACGGGTGACCAGGGCATCGGAAGGGCAAAGCCTTAACGCGGATCCACGGCAAGCCGGGACAGGTTTGCGGGGATTGCACGCGGATAGAAATTCGCTTGGCTTGATGGGAAGCCAGTCCCGAAGGGACGAGTGATAGTAGCCCGGCACGGTGACGAGGCGAGCTTGCGAGCTGAGGAGCAAGTGCCGGGAGAAAAGAAAAAATGCCGTTACCGCTCTGCCGAAGGCCCGGAGCGGAGCCGAAGGCGGAGCGACCATTACCGCCCTACCAGGAATCAAACCACCTGCCTAAGTCGATTTCTCCGTTTCATAAAGATATTTTTGAAATCCGACAAACACACCGCTGATTTCCTCAGGTGCTCCCAGATCGGCAATCGCGTCTGCAATGGAATCGGAATACTTCAAGCGCAAGAGCGGCGTCAGCTTTTCCTGGTCCAATTCATCCACGCCAACGGTGACATAGTGCGCCAGAACGAATTCAAGAAAAGCCTGCTGCTTGCTGTTGAACCGGGTGCTGATCAGCGGCCTCGCCCGGCTGGCTCGTTCCTCGCGCGTGAGCGGCGGCAGGGAATAGGCGACATAAGCCAGCACGTCAAAAATGTCGCTCTTTTCGGCGTCAATAAGCTTCTGCATCTCAGCCAGTTGTTCGTGGCCAAAGCCCTTCTCCGCCAGGCCTTTCAGCAGCATCTTTCTCGTATCCGGGGCGCTCCACAATTTTCTCAGTTCGTCCTCGTTCTTAAAGAACTCCGGCAACTTTCCAAACAACAACTCCATAAACTGCTGCGCGGACATGGGTGTGCCGTCAGGATGCCAGAATGTCGTGGCCATCATGTGCTGAATGGCCCGCTCTTTTCCGTCGGCAAGCTTCACCCTTGTTCTTTTCTTCTTCGTGCAAACACACGGCTGCTGGCCGCAAACGTCGCAGGGCTCTTCCGGGCATTCACAGGGGCTCTTGCCGCATTGCGCACAGGGCTTGGGAGCTGCTTTCACGCACTGGCATGGGTGGTAACCGCACTTCTGGCATGGTTCGGGCGCCAGTGGCTCGCCATCCCATTCCGGATCACTGAAGTGATGGTAGGCCTTTACGAAGTCATAAATAGTGAAGTAATCCTTGCCATCGTAAAGCCTCGTACCCCGCCCGATGATCTGTTTGAACTCAATCATGGTCCGAATGGGCCGCATGAGGACGATGTTCCGGATATTGCGGGCATCCACGCCGGTAGAGAGTTTCTGGGAGGACGTTAGGATCGTCGGAATCGTCTTTTCGTTGTCCTGAAAGTCTCGCAGGTGCTGGTTGCCCAGCTCGCCGTCGTTGGCGGTAACTCGCTGGCAATAATTCGGATCTGCGCTCGTCTTCATCTGATTGACAAGATCGCGCACCGCCAGGGCGTGGTCCTGCGTGGCGCAGAAAACCAGAGTCTTTTCTTTCTGGTTGATCTGCTGCATGAACACTTTCACGCGGTGGGCTTCGCGCTCCTTGATTTCTATGATCCTGTTGAAGTCGGTTTCCGTGTAGCGCTTGCCGCTTTCAATCTCACCTTCAACTAACTGATCGTCCGGCGTGTACACGTATTCATCGAGCGTCGTGGCAATCTGCTTTACCCGGAAGGGCGTAAGGAACCCGTCATTGATTCCTTCCTTGAGCGAGTAAATGTAAACGGGCTCGCCAAAGTACTTGTAAGTGTCAACGTTGTCTTTACGCTTGGGTGTCGCCGTTAAGCCGAGCTGCACCGCCGGGGCAAAGTACTCAAGAATGTCGCGCCAGGTGCTTTCATCGTTGGCTCCTCCGCGATGGCACTCGTCAATGACAATGAAATCGAAAAAGTCGGGCGGGTATTCGCCAAAATAGGGCGAGGGTTTGCCGTCCTTGGGCGGCCCGCTCATGAAAGTCTGAAAGATCGTAAAGAAGACGTTTGCATTCTTGGGCACTCTGCCACGTTGGCGAATCTCTTCCGGTTTGACGCGCACCATGGCGTCATCAGCGAAAGCAGCGAAAGAGGTGAAGTCGTTGTACGCCTGCGTTGCCAGGTTGTTGCGGTCGGCAAGAAAAAGAATGCGGGGGCGGCGGCTGGGCTCGGCACCGCTTTTCCAGTCGACGAGGTTCCAGCGGGCGTTGAAGAGCTTCCAGGCGATCTGGAACGCAATAGAGGTTTTTCCGGTTCCCGTCGCCAGCGTCAGGAGCACACGGTCTTTGCCTTCTGCAATCGCCTCTAGCACGCGATTGATTGAAGTTTCCTGATAGAAGCGAATCGCCCACGTGCCGCTCTTATCAGGGTAGGGTATGGCGGCAAAGCGGTTGCGCCACGCGTTTGCTTTGGCGAACGTAAGGTGCCAGAGTTCATCCGGACTCGGATAGGCATCCCGATCGCGCTCCCTACCCGTATGCATGTCGCACACGTAGACGCCCTGGCCGTTGCTGGAGTAGGCGAAGCGGACGTCCATTTTGGCGGCGTAATTCTTGGCCTGGCCCAGGCCTTCGGTGATGGAGTGGTCCCAGGACTTGGCTTCCACTACGGCGAGTTTGGTATTGCGGTATTCGAGAACGTAGTCGGCAAAGAGCGCGTTGCCACGGCGGCCCTGGCCTTCGATTCTTCCCGGTGCAATGGTGTACGAGCGGCGGATGCGGCTACCTTCCACTACGCCCCAGCCTGCGGCTTGGAGCGCAGGATCAATGTGCTGGGCCCTGGTGTCGGCTTCGTTGTGGCAGCGTTCGCACATGGGTGGTTTAGAGTTTTCCAGTGAAGGCTTGATGCAGCAGCGATTTTTTCAAGGCTTCCAGCGTGGTGATCTTGCGGTCGTAGACGGAGGTAAGGCGTTGGGTTTCAGTCTGTAACTCATTCAAGGAATCGACAATATGCCTCTGTTTCGAGATCGGTGCTAAGGGGACGACGAGTTCAGCTACCGAGGACGTATTTATAACCCCCTGTGCTGATCCGGTGGTCATCCCCAACAACTGGTTCCTGCCATGAGTAGACCCACAATAGTGTTCGAGGAAGGTAGCATTTCCCTCTCTTGGCCTAGCAAACACGATATTCGCACAATTGATTTCTCCAACATCGTTGGGTACGGAACAGCAGTCTCCCCGATTGGCTCCTACTCTTACAAAGAGTAAGTCACCCGCCAGGAGTTGTGATTTACGAAGTTGTTGATGGAATTCCTTTGTAATGTACTGGATCCCGTCCCAATCAAGGCGTGTTCTTCGGACGTTTTGCGATCGAATAAACGGGATGCCCTTGTCTGGCTCGCAATAGAACTTCGAGGTTGGTCCAACGTGACCGACTGAGACACGCTCGCATATTTCTCCCAGCCGCTTCTCCGTCCACCCGTCTCCCCGCTTGGTGAAGACGGTTTCCAGGTGACTTTCAAAGAGGGCGCGAGCATTTTGCAGGTTTTTTTCGGCCTTGGCTTTGGCAATGGCGATGATTTCAAACGCTTTGTTGAGAATGCCCACAATCCGTTTCTGTTCGCTGACGGGTGCTATGGGAACTTCGATGTTCCTTATTAGATCCATGTTGAGCCCACGTCGGTCATTCCCGCTGTCCCCCGTCATCTGGCGAATTTCTTGATATCGACCATGAAGATTCGCATAAAGAAACTCAGAGAGAAGTCTCGATGGATCTCTTGGCGATATGCTTACAAGCGACTGATTGCAGGTCGCTAGCGTTCGCAACATTGCAACTGTACCTCGCGTCTTACCCTGGCCATTCAGCGCAATCATGACAGAGTCGACCGGTAGCAGTTTTGCATTGGAGTTTTGCATGCCTTCTTCGGTGATTCGTCCTTCACATTCGAAGATCTCCTTTTGGTGAATATCTCCCGAAACTAGCCACTTAATTGGCCCACCAAAATATTCTGGTCTTGTTCTGCTTGGAGTTCCACCTGTCATGAGTTGGCACACATCACCAATTCTCTTTATTTCCCATCCATTCTTCATAGCAACGCCTTGATACTGTCCAGAACTTCTGCGCTTTCGGCATCCAGTGCGGCAATTTCCGCCATGATCGCTTGCGGGCTGCGATGCGCAATCTCTTCTCCTCCGTTTGGGTTCTTCACCGACAGATCAAATGTCTTCTGATCAATCTTCTTCGCATCCACGCTCCAGCTCTTTGGCGAATCGGCAAGGGTCTTTTGCAGTTTCACAAACTCGGCCATGTCCTGGTCGTTGAGCGGGTTGGTCTTGCCCAGGTTGCGGCCGGGATCAAGCTGGTAATACCAGATTTTGCGGGTGGGCGCGCCTTTTTCAAAGAAGAGCACCACGGTCTTTACGCCCGCCCCCTGGAAGGTACCGCCGGGACAGTCAAGAACTGTATGTAGGTTGCAGCTTTCGAGCAGCATGCGGCGCAGGGCAATCGAAGCATTGTCGCCATTAGAAAGAAACGTATTCTTGATAACCATGCCGCCGCGTCCGCCGGCTTTGAGCATCTTGGTGAAATGCTGAAGAAAAAGATAGGCGGTTTCACCCGTGCGGATAGGAAAGTTCTCCTGCACCTCCTTGCGCTCACTGCCGCCGAACGGCGGATTGGCCATGACCACGTCAACCCGGTCTTTTTCCTGAATATCGGCAAGATTTTCCGTGAGCGTGTTGGTGTGGATGATATTTGGCGCCTCGATGCCATGCAGGATCATGTTCATGATGCCGATGACATAGGCTAGAGACTTTTTCTCCTTGCCGTAGAAGGTGCGTTCCTGAAGGGTCTTCATCTCCTTGGTGGTCAGGCCGCCAGGCTTGTCCTTCAAGTAGACGAACGACTCACAGAGAAAGCCGCCGGAGCCAAGCGCGCCGTCATAGATGCGGTCGCCGATCCGGGGCTTTACCACCTTGATAATCGCGCGGATGAGAGGACGCGGGGTGTAATACTCGCCCCCGTTGCGACCGGCGTTGCCCATCTTCTTGATCTTTTCCTCGTAAAGATGCGATAGCTCGTCCTTCTGCTTCTGTGAGCGGAAGCGCAGCTCGTCAAGCTGGTCAATGATCTCGCGCAGGTTGTAGCCGCTGCGCACCTTGTTCTTGATCTCGCCGAAGATTTCCCCGATCTTGTACTCGATGGTGTTCGGGCCGCTGGCCCTTTGCTTGAAGCCGTGCAGGTAGGGGAAGAGCTTCTGGTCTACAAAGTCGCGCAGGTCGTCGCCGGTAACGGCCTTGTTGTGATCGAGTTTTCCGTCCTTCCCCTTGGGCGCTGCCCAGCTTTCCCAGCGATAGGGCTTGTCGAGAATATGGGTGTATTTCCTGCCTTCCAGCGCAGCCTCGGCGGCCTTGTCCTGCTCCAGGTCATCGAGGTACTTCAGGAAAAGCAGCCAAGAGGTCTGCTCGGTGTAGTCGAGCTCGGTGGTGCAGCCGGCCTCTTTGCGGAGGATGTCATCAATATTTCTGAAAGCTTGTTCAAAGCCACCGGCAGCGCCGTTGGACTGCTTTTTGGGAGACGACGAGGTTCTAGCCATAAGCAATTAGGGAGTGTACGGGGTAGTTTATGTGAGTTGAGGGAAATTGCAAGAAACTTTGGGCATCTGGTGGACATGGGTGGACGGAGTGGACGGGGTGGACGCGGCAGCGTGCGCGGGCGAGGGCGCCCACGCTCTAAAAATGAGTTGGTTGGTGGCAAAGCGCGCGGCAGGGATCCCGAGCCTTCGGCAGAGCGGAAGGAGGTGTTCTTGTTTTCCCGGCATTTACCCTCGGCGCGCGCTACGCGCCCTCGGGACATGCCTCGTTTCGCTTCGCGAAAGGCAGGGTTCAAAACCCTGCCCTACCGCTGTCACTGGTCCTTTCGGGACTGGTTGCGCTTTGCTTGCAGTATCAAGTCCGGACCCCACCGGCTGGAAAAAGGCGTGTTCTTGAAGATACCGTTTTCAGAGGGCAGTATTAAGCACAGGCAGGAGTGCCTGTGCCACACGGTGATAAGCGCGCGCGAGGGCGCCCACGGTCCAAGAAAGCAATTAGCACTTGGCAAATTAGCAGTCGGCCAAAACCGAAAAAAGGCGGGCAGGGGTACGCGAGCGGGGACCCCGGGGCCTTCGGCAGAAGAAAGCAATTAGTACTTAGCAATTAGCAGTTGGCCAAAACCGAAAACAGGGCAAGGGTGCATGGGCGAGGGCGCCCAAGCTCCAGAAAAGCAATTAGCACTTAGCAATCAGCAGTTAGCCAGAACCGAAAAAAAGCACCCCAAAATGGGCCGATTTCGTGCGCAGTTGAGGCGAAACAAAAGCGGCGAAAATCAACCAGACGTTGCGAATCGACCAAACCGCGCAGTTGCGGATCTACGCGCAAGGGCGTCTAACCGGCGGCGAGCTGGGGGATTTGCGATGCCAAGGGCCGGCTGATCCGCCTTCATCGGGGCAAGTCCGCGGTTGGTGCTCAGTGAGTCAGTTGTTCGACTGACACCGTCTGCCTAAAGGCCCGCGTCCCGGCAGGCCGGGACGCTAGACGCTGATACCGGCAATGGGTCCGCTGCTCAGCCGACCCACTACCTCAACCTCGCCCGGTTTCTGAACTCCCGCACCAGGATCTCCAGAAAGTTCTCGTTGTCAGCCGGACGCGATTCCGCCGGGATGCTGAGCCGCGTGGCCACCATCTCCGCGATCCGCTGCCCGCTCTGCTGCCGGACGGCCGGCGGGATGTCCAGCCTTCGCGCCAGAAAGGCCTCGATCAGCTCCGCTTCCTGCAGCGTGAGCTTGGCCGCCTGCGGGAAGATGAAATCGGCGCTCGCCGCGGTGTTGAAGAACAGTGCTGACTCTTTGTCTGAGATTTCATGCACGACCAGCGTGCCGGCCACAAAGTCGCCCAGGCGGCGGTTCTGTTTGTTCAACAGCATGGTGATTACGCCAACGCCGTAGAAGCCAGGGAACCAGTCCGCCACGCGCAGCAGGTTGCGCGACATCGACTCAAATGCGCTGATGGGGCGTCCGGAATCTTTGATCACCCGGATTCTGGCCAGGCGTTTCCCCGGCGTCTGCCCTTTCCAGAAGATCTCAAACAGCACGAAGTAGCCCCAGTAAATGAGAAACACTACAAAGATGGCCACGGCCGCGATCCAGGTCCGCGCGGACGCGAACGGGTTCGCCATAAGAACGATAACGACGATGAACAGCAAGAAGAGTGTTACCGCCTGAATCAACGAGTCCACCAGGAGCGCCATGAAGCGGCTGCCGATCCCGGCCAGCTCAAACTCCAGGTGCACTTGTTCGGGAGTATCGATGGTAAGCTTGTCCACTAGTGATCTCTGCTCATTGGTTGGAAAAACGCCAGGCCCACTGGGACCGCCTGGCCCGGCTGCTGGACCAGTGCCGGCAGCACGGTCTGGGCTCGCTCACCCGCAGCGAACTTGAGGAAATGGGCCTGCTCTACCGCCAGGCTGCCGCCGACCTTTCCGCCCTGCGTGAAGACCCCAGCGGCAAATCCTACTCGCGGTCCTTGAACCTTTTGCTTTCCCGCGCCCACAATACCATCTATTCCGGGGAAAAATCGAGCGCCAAAGGTATCGTTTCGTTTTTCCAGGTGACCTGGCCGCGGATCTTCCGCCGCAACCTGGGACTCATCGGCGCAGCCACCGCGCTTTTCCTGCTGGGCGCTCTGGCCGGTACGCTGCTCTCCGTTACTCACCCTGAGTTCACGCGCCTGTTTATCGGCCCGGGAATGCAGGAGACCATTGACCACCACAAGATGTGGACGGACTCCGTGGTTGCCATCAAGCCGCTGGCCGCAAGCGGCATCATGACCAACAACATCTCTGTCACCTTCTTCACTTTCGCCAGCGGCATTACCGCGGGCATCGCCACTTTGTACATTCTGGTGGAGAACGGCCTGATGCTCGGCGTGATCGGCGTGGCCTGCTGGTTCGCCGGTATGAGCTTGCCGCTGTGGAGCTTCGTCGCTCCCCACGGAATCCTCGAACTGCCTGCCATCTTCATCGCCGGAGGAGCGGCCTTCCGCATTGCCCAGGGACTGCTGTTTCCCGGCTTCCTCTCGCGTCGCGATTCCCTGGCCCGCGCCGGCGGTGAAGCTGTCCGCCTGCTCGCCGGCACCATTCCCACGCTGGTGGTGGCGGGCACCATTGAAGGTTTCATCTCGCCTTCACCCGGCATCCCCTGGCAGGTAAAGTTTGCCGTCTCTGCTGTCGTCGGGACCGCCTTCTTCAGCTACCTCTTCTTCTGCGCCCGAACCGGCGTGGAAGAAGCTGAGTGATCCCTCCCCGGCCGCTTCATCACCGAAAAATAACGGCCTTTGGCCAAATCGCTTAACTCGCTGCCGCAATTGGCTGCTGCTTTTAACCACGCACCGTGTGACAGCAATCACTGCGATTCGCCCGCGCAGACTCTATCGTTACAAAATATGGGAGCGGGTGAATGTCAATGAATCCGCCGCAGAAAATGTCCGACGAAGAAGTTTCCTTTGCGATCCGCTATTTGGATCCTGATCTTGCTGATGATCTTGAACAAACCGAGGTTCGCCTGAAAAACAGGAAATACGAACGAAGGGCCGGGATCACTCTCCTGATTTTGTCCATTGGCTTCAGCATGTATGCCACCGTGTTGAGATTTCTTCCAGCAGTCATGCGTTTGTTCAATTGAAATAGCAGTCAGGCCGCGCCGCTGAGCTTCACCGCGCCCCTCTTCCCCTCAGCGCCCTTCCTGCGTAGGCCCCGGTCATTTGCCTGTCAGCGAAGGTAAGCTGGCCGTTCACGAAAACGTACTTTACTCCCTGGGAAAGTTGCGTTGGTTCCGTGTAAGTCGCGCGGTCGATGATCGTGGCCGGATCGAACACCGTGATGTCGGCAAAAAAGTCTTCTTTGATCAGGCCACGCCCGGTGAGGTGTTCGCGCTGCGCCGGCAGTGATGTGATCTTGCGCACCGCCTGCTCCAGCGGCAGCAGACGCAGGTCGCGCGCGTAGTGGCCGATAAAGCGCGGCATCGACCCGAAGGCCCGAGGATGCCCATGCGGCTCGTAGAGCGGGCCGTCCAATGGCTCCTCGCCGGCATCGAGTCCGATGCTGGTGAATGTCTGCTTCAGGCCGTACTGCAGATCGTCTTCACCGGCGATGAAGTAGAGCGCTCCTGATTGCCCGCGGTCCGCCAGCACCAGGTCGAACAGCGTATCCAGCGCATCCTTGTTCTGTGCCTGCGCGATCTCTGCGATAGTCTTTCCTGTGTGCTGCTTCAGGTCTTTGCTCACGACGGAAGCCAGCATCACGCCGGATGCACCGCCGGCGGCGAGATACAGGTTCTCCCAGCCGGTGTGCTCCTCTCCCATCTCGCTCTTGATGCGCGCTCGTGTGCCGGGATCGCGCAGCCGCTCCAGCGCCTTCTCCAGTCCGCCGTCCGCTACCCACGGCGGCAGCGCGGAAGCCAGCGCCGTTCCGCCCGCCAGGTAGGGATACATGTCCGCCGTCACGTCGATGCCTGAATCTCGCGCCGCCTGCAGCTTGGCGACGAGCTTCGTCATCCCGCCCCAGCGCGTCTTGCCCGCCACTTTCAAATGAAAGATCTCCACCGGAATCTGCGCTTCGCGGCCGATGCGCAACGCTTCCTCCACCGCGGCTTCTTCGCTCCGCCCTTCGCTGCGCATATGGCTGGCGTAAATGCCACCGTAACGCGCTGTTACTTTTGCCAGCTCGATCAGCTCTTCCGTCTTCGCGTAGTGTCCCGGAGGATAGATGAGCGCCGTGGAAAGGCCCAGCGCGCCTTGCTCCATGGCCTGCGCCACCAGCGCTTTCATCTTTTCCAATTCCTCGGGAGTAGGCTGGCGGTTGTCATCGCCCAAAATCGCTTCGCGTATCTGGGCCGCGCCCACGTAAGTCCCCAGATTGATCGGCATGCCCTGCTTCTCCAGCTGCTCGAAGTATCCTGCAAGGTCAGTCCAATCCACCTTCAGGTGATACGGCTCGATCGCCGGCGCCAGCGCCTTCAGCGTGATCGTGTTCTGGGGCGCGATGGAGCCACCTTCGCCGGTGATCTCCGTGGTGATCCCCTGCGAGAGCTTGCTGATGGCGCGACGGTCGATCAGCAGCGCGAGTTCCGACTGGCCCAGCATGTCAATGAACCCCGGCGCCACGACCATCCCCGTGGCGTCAATGCGCTTTTTTGCCGGCGCGTTCCCTAGTTTTCCGATAGCGGCAATGCGGTCGCCACGAATGCCCACATCTCCCAGGTACCAGGGATTGCCCGAGCCATCCACGATCTTGCCGTTGACGATGACCACGTCAAAAGGCTGGGGCGCCGCCGATGTTTGCTGCGCGCAGGCCGGAAAGAAAGCGAACGTAGCAATGAGCGCGATCAAGACCGCGAGGTGAAAGCGTTGCATGACTGGGCGTTGCATGATTACTCCGGGCTCGAAAGAAAGTCGCGTGCGGGAAACAAAGAAGATACATGCTTCAGCGGGATACCACCAGCGCCGTTTTTCATTTAAAGTTGCTGGAGGCTTTTTGGTGCCCTGTGGCGATACCTCCGGCAAATCTCGAACTGGCGCTGCTCTCGGCGGGCCTGCTCGGCTTCCGCCACGGCTTTGATTATGACCACATCGCCGCCATCTCGGACATCACCAGCGTGCAGCAGTCAGGCCGCCGAGGCATGCAGCTTGGAATGATGTATGCCGCGGGCCATGCGCTTACTGTGGCTGCCTTGGGCTCCGCCGTGATCTTCTTTCAGCTTGCCTTGCCTCGCGGGATTGATCGCATAGCCGAGCGTCTCGTCGGACTTACCCTGGTGGTGCTTGGCCTGTACGTTCTGGGATCTTTGTTGCGCGGCGACAGCCTGGTCCCACGCAGCCGTTTCGCCATCATGATTGATGCGGCCCGCTGGCTACGCTGGAAACTCACATCGCGCTGGCACTCGCATCCCCGGCCGCAGAGTTCAGCCTGGACGTATGACAACAAGTCGGTGATGGTCGTGGGGCTTGTTCACGGTCTGGGCGCTGAGACTCCCAGCCAGCTCATGATCTTCCTTCTCGCCGCGAACCTGGGCGGCCCGGCCAAAGGCTTTCTCGGCCTTGGACTCTTCCTGCTCGGCCTTCTGCTCATGAACGCCCTCATGGTGGCGCTGGCCACCGGGCTGTTTGGCTGGAGCGCCCGCCTTCCTCGCTTTCAGATGGCCATCACCGCGGCCACCGCGGTTTACAGTCTCGTGGTCGGAGGGATTTTTTTGACAGGTTCAGCTTCCCTGTTGCCTTCGTTGGGCTGACCTGCGCTCGTGATCTCGAAACCATGTAAAATCGCCCGTTAAATAGCATTTGCCGGACGAACCTCGGCCCCGGGGTCCCCGACGCGCGCTTCGCGCAGTGGGGCGGAAGCACCGGGACCGCCAACAGTCTGAAGGAGATGAGCCTGTTATGAAGCGCCTGCCAACCCTCTTTGCGGCCGTCATGCTTTGTACGTTGGCCGCAGCACAGCAGCATCAGCATTCGCAATCCCAGTCGAAGCCGAAACCTGCAACCCTGGTCACCGGCCTGGGCGATCTGCATCATCCCGTGACCACCAGCAACGCCGAAGCGCAAAAGTTTTTTGACCAGGGACTGCGCTACATCTACGCTTTCAATCACGATGAAGCCGAACGCTCGTTTGCCCGCGCCGCCGAGCTTGATCCCAAACTCGCGATGGCGTATTGGGGCATCGCTGAGGCGGTTGGCCCCAACTACAACGATCCCGCTGATCCTGACCGTTTCAAGAAAGCGCATGAAGCCATCCAGAAGGCTTCTGCTCTCGCTGCCGGCGCATCACCCAGCGAGAAGGCGTACATCGCAGCCATGGCCCTGCGCTTCCCTGCCGATCCCAACGCCGACCGTCGCCAAGCGGCCGAGGCCTACCACGACGCCATGCGCGGCCTGGTCAAGCAGTTCCCCGACGATCTTGACGCCGCGACTCTCTTCGCTGAAGCTGGCATGAACCTGCATCCCTGGGGACTGTGGCACGTGGATGGCTCACCTGAGCTGGGCACGGAAGAAATTGTGGCCACGCTTGAGTCCGTTTTGCGGCGCGAGCCGAACCACATGGGCGCGATTCATTACTACATCCACGCAGTTGAGGCCTCTCCCTCTCCGGAGCGTGCGCTCGCGGCAGCGAATCGTCTGGCCGCTCTTGCACCCGCTGCCGGACACCTGGTCCACATGCCCGCACACGTTTACATCCGCACCGGCGATTTTGAGTCCGGCATCAAGACCAATGAAGCCGCTGCCGCCGCCGACCGCGCTTACATTCAGTCCAGCGGAGCGCAGGGCATTTACCCGGCCATGTATTACAGCCACAACCTGCACTTCATCGCCGCCTGCGCCAGCATGAACGGCGATTACGCCCGGGCGCGCAAAGCCGCTGACATGCTGGGTGCGCACGTCGGTCCCCTGGTAAAAGACATCCCGCCGCTCGAAGGCTTCATGACTGTGCCCATCGCCGTCTCTGTGCGTTTCCAGAAGTGGGACGACATCCTGGCCATGAAGCCGCCTGATCCCGCGATGCAGACCACCACCGTGTTCTGGCACTTTGCCCGCGGCATGGCCTTGGCCGGCAAGGGCAAGGTCGCAGAAGCTGAAGCCGAGTACCGCATCGTAAAAGAAGCGGCAGACAAGACGCCTCCCGAACAGGTCTTCGCCATGCCGGTGAACAACCGCGCCAAGGATGTTTTGACCATCGCCGAAAACGTTCTGGGAGCCAAAATCGCCCTGGCCCAGAAAGACAGTACGCGCGCCATCGCCATGCTGCGGCGCGCGGTAGAGATCCAGGACACGCTCAAGTACGACGAGCCGCCCGACTGGTTCTTCCCCGTACGCGAAAGCCTGGGCGCCGTCTTGCTGCTGAACGGTAATGCGGTGGAAGCTGAAAAAGTTTTCCGCGAAGACCTGGAGCGCAACCCGCGCAATCCACGCTCGCTCTTCGGCCTGCGTGAAGCGCTGAAAGCGCAGAACAAGACGTACGACGCGCAGTTCGTGGATAAGCAGTTCCAGGCCTCGTGGAAAAGCCCTGACATCAAGTTGACCGTAAAAGACCTGACGTAAGTAGCTGCGATAACTGTCGCATACTCACAGAAGGAGTGAGGCGATATGAACGTGTATGGCAAGGCACTCTTTTGCCTGATTGCGTGTTGTCTCTGTTTAGCTTGTACGGGATGCGGCAAGGCCCATGACAAGCCTCCCATCGTCGCTGTGCAACCTCTACCGGCGCCCGCCTTGCTTTCTCCGGAAAGCGGCGCCAGGATGCATCACTTCCCCCGCACGATTGTCTTCAAATGGGAGGAGGTCCCGGGCGCTGCGGGGTATGGTATTCAGGTGGACTGCTATCTCTGCTGCGACGCGTCACGCTGGTGCACTGAAGTGAGCAAACCCGCGTTTACAGAGTGGTCCATCAAGGACGCCGCTTTCACATTCACGTTTTATGGCAACCAGCCGGGAGCCTGGCGAGTGTGGGCGCTGGACAAGAATCTTCGGCCCGGTCTGCCCAGCGAATGGCGCGGGTTCTCTTTTTCCCCGGAGAATGCAGTGAATCCATTGCCTCGCTTACCCGCAGTGACCGCGCTCCCGGAACCGCCCAGGTTTCCTCCCCGGACTGCGCGAAGCAGAACGGTTGCAAGTCCGGATCCAACTCCTGCAACGCCCTTGTACGATGCGGACAGCGGCGAAGCTTGCGGTACGCCGAACGAACCGCCGGCGCCGGGTGTTACACGACCAAAACCGGTTTATACGCCGGAGCCCGAATACACTGAAGCAGCACGCAAGGCCAAAGTGAGCGGCACGGTGTACATGATGGTCGACGTGGGAAGCGATGGACGTGTCAAACGTGTCTGCCTGGTGCGCGGCTTCCGGAAAGACGTGGATGAACAAGCGATAAGAACGGTCCGCAGGTGGAAGTTCGAGCCCGCGCGTAAAGACGGCGCGGCTATCCCTTACAGCACGACTGTTGACGTCAGTTTCAGCCTCTACTGACGTTCACCGGGGCTTGTTCCGCTTACATTTTCGAGAAGCGATATGAACCTGAGAAGAATGACCAAAGCGTTCTTGTTCTATGCATTGTCCGCCTGTTTATGGAGCTTCTGCTGTGCTGCGCAGTCATCCGGCCAGTCGCCTCTTGATGAACTCAAGAAAAAGGCTGAGGACATCATGCGTCCCAAGGCGCAGGGCGATGGGCTGACAAACGACAAGATCGTTACCGGTCTCAAGCAGGCGCTCTCCATCAGCACCAAGAACGCAGTCGCCTCAACCGGCCGCGTGGATGGCTTCCTGAAGAATGAAACCATCAAAATCCTGCTGCCGGAAAAACTGCGCAATGCAGGCAAGACCATGCGCCTGGTTGGCATGGGCCGGCAGGTGGATGAACTCGAAGTAGGCATGAATCGCGCCGCGGAGCAGGCTGTCCCAGCCGCCAAACAGATCTTCCTCAATGCGCTCACCCAAATGACCTTCCAGGATGCGCGCCAGATCCTCTCCGGCGGCGACACCGCGGCCACCGAATACTTCAAGCGCACCAGCACCGCGCAGCTTGCCGCTGCCTTCAAGCCAGCGGTGCACAAATCCATGCAGAACGTGGGCGTGGTGCAGCAGTACAACCGCGTGATGCAGAATCCCATGGTGGCCCAGGCTGCCGCCGGGCGCGATTTCAGCCTGGATGATTACATTGTGGGCAAGACTTTAGACGGCCTCTTTTACGTGATGGGCCAGGAAGAACAGAAGATCCGCAAGGACCCCATGAAGCAGACCACAGCGATCCTGCGTGAGGTCTTCGGCAAGGCGGCGACAGGGGGACGGTAGCTAACGTAAGGCCCTGTAATTTTTTTTTGACTGGGTCCAACGCTCCGGTTGCTACAATCCATGCGACGGAGCCGGTCCATTCCGCTTCAGCTCGAGCCGAATCGCCGGTTCACCGAAAGGAGATCGCATGTTTTCACGCTCCATGCTGAAGACCTTGCTGTTCACCACCATCCTGCTGGCGGCAGTCGCTACCGCTTTGGCGGCTGCGCCGGCTGATCAAGCCGCGCAGGTTTCCGTCGGCTCGATTCACACTTACCTCATGCCGGACCTCTCGCTGAAGAGTACTTTTGCCGTTCCCGCATTGGCCCAGCCAAAAACCGGGATCCGCAAGACCTGTCGATGCAGCTGTGGCACTGCACCATGTGCCACGGATGCGGACTGCGGAGGGGGCGCGGGCTCTTGCTCCCACTTCATCAGCTGCTGCGCCAAAGGGGACACAGCGCAACGGTTTTCCAATGCGGACCAGTCTTCCCGCCAGACGGAGCTTCCCGACTTCAAGTCCGATTGCAAGTAGAAAAAGCTTCCCTGAAGTCTCCGGCGGCGCGCTCTTGCCGCCGGATCTTTGTTTTTAGCTTAAAGCCGTTTCAGAATTGCTGTATCCCGCCGGACCATACCCCCTGCTGTCATCCTGAGCAAGCCGGAGGGAGCGGAGCGACTGACGGCGAGTGTGGGGTCCCCGACGCACGCGGTTTTCGTGCGTTGGGGCTGGGCGTCGAAGGATCCCGAGCGATTGTCCCCTACGATGAGGATCTAGGGAATTTCAACCATAGCCCATCTTCCCCGGAACCAACGATCTATTGGCTTTCCTGCGGAACACTGCTGAGGCAGGCTTCAGCCACTGAGGTTTCGGGCTACACCAACGCTGGAACTTCACTCAAGCGCTTTACTTGTTTCCGCAACATAGGTTCGCCGTGGCCGTGAAATTGATTTGCGCGCCGTCGTAGTAATGCGAGATGGCCCGCAGCACCTCAGCATCGATCGCCGGGCGAAGCGCTGAGGGGATTGAGCGGAGCAGCGGCGCGAAGGGCACTGTGACTTCCTGAAAATATTCCCA
>DASVFK010000227.1:0-4589 GCA_036380095.1 Candidatus Angelobacter sp.
CTTGCCCAGGATGTGGGAGAGGCTGACCATGATCACGGCCAGTCCCGTGGCCACAATGACCTGGATCAGCAGCGGGATATAACGGGCGAAGTAGTTGTTGTCCGGCATGAAAGGGCCTGTATATAATGCGCCACAACTGTAAGGCTAAACATTCGAATGTAATTTCCCTTCGGCAGGAGTGTCAAGGGCTTGATTCTGCACGACGTGAAAGTTTCAGGAATCTCCGGATGCGCATGAGGCATCGCGCCCTGCGAGAGGCAGGTTCGTGCTCTGAATCCAGCGACTGCGCATGACCATATTCGGCTTCAACACTGACGTGAAACAGGGCGAGGTGGTGTACCACGTGCAAAGCGAGGCGCGCCAAGCCGATCTGCTGCTGCAGACCCTGGTGTTCGTCAAGGGTCAGTGCGTGGGCAAGCACGCCGTTTCTTATGCGCAGAAGCTCGCGCAACCCGGGTTTTCCTCTGAGGCCATGCACGAACTTCTCAAAGCGCAGCACAAGGGCGTGCTGGACGCGCTGGAGCAGGGAAGGCTCGAGGCTGTTCTGGGCGCCCAGGGAGAAATCCAGGACGTGGGCGGCTCGGGACTCTCTCTGAAATGGACTGCGGCTCCACAAGATGATGGTTCTGCGATGTTGCTGCAATTTCAGGTGCTCGATTCAGGAAGTCCGGCGGCGGGAGCTGAGGTGAGTGTACGTCCGCTTTCGCCCGCCGCTCACCCCATTGCCGGCGCCACAACCGATGCCGGCGGCAACGCTACCGTAACGCTCCAGATGACGGCGGAAATCCTGAACGATTCCGCGGTCATGGTGCAGGCGACCTGCAATAACAAATCGGCCACGCGCAAGGTGCGATTCAAAAAATAAACAAAGGTTCAATCCACGGCGCTTGCTTGCCCCACTGATGACCAAGCCTGGCGCCCCCAGTCACTTTGCGGGCTTGGCTCGATCCCGGGCGCTGGTGAACTCGAGAAGAGCTTGTTGATAGTCACCCTTCGAGGGTTCAAGAGCAACGGCTTTGGCTTCGTTCTCGATAGCGTTGTCAAAGTCGTCCAGACCGTAGTAAGCATGCGCCAGCGTGTCGAACTCATAGGAATGAGTGCCACCGCTGGTCTCGATCGCTTTTTTGGCATAGTCCAGGGCTTTTGCGGGGTTGCGGACCTTGGGATCGGATGCGGTGACGAGTGCCCAGGCGAAGGCGTTGTAAGCCATGGCAGACTTTGGGTCGTGAGCGATGGCCTGCTCAAAATAACCGACGGACTTGGCTTCATCCTTGGGGATGCCGTCGCCGCGAAAATACATTCTTCCCAATGCAAGAAAAGCGGGCGGGTACCCGGCTTCCGCCGATTTTTCCAGGAACGTGAGCGCCTTTGCCTGGTCTTGGTTCACGCCCTTACCTTCAAACAATGCCTGCGCAATCTGATACTGGAAGTAGCCGGAATTGACGCTGGTGATCAGCGAGGGTGATTTGAGCCCCAGCTTCACCTGAGCATCCTCTGATCCGTCAGCAGCCGCTCGACGCAGCCAATCTGCGGCGCCGGCCTGGTCGTTGGGGCCGCCGAGTCCCTGCTCAAAGAGCAAACTGAGACGGTATTCAGCGTCGGCATCTTTCCCCTCGGCCGCAAGCTGGTACCATTTGCGCGCGGCGGCGTAATCCTGCGTCACGCCGAGACCCTGGTCATACAAGCTTGCCAGATTGACGCAGGCCTCAACCAAATGCTGGTCGGCGGCAGCCGTAAACAGCCTGGCGGCGCGCACGAGGTCTTTTTCGACACCGTCACCCTGGAGATACATCATTCCCAGGTTGTTCCGGGCGCGGGGATCGCCCAACTTCACAGCTTTTTCATACCAGGTGAGCGCCGCCGTCTTGTTCTTAGGGACAGTGTGGCCCGTGCGATAGGCGTCAGCAACTTGGACCTGTGCATGGGCGCTGCCATGCGCCGCCGCCTGAACCAGCAACTCCATGCCTCTTTCCGGATCGTTGTTCCCCTCGCAGCTCGAGAGGTACTGGGTGCCAAGAGCGTCTTGTGCGGCGGCATCTCGCTGCGCGGCCTTGGCAGCCAGAGCAGAGCGATCTGCTTCACCCAGGCACACCACCGAAGAGCTGCTCCATTTGTTAATGGCTATCCACGGAGGAGCGGGTTGGCCCAAACACCATACAGGGCTCAGGAAGAAGGCGGCGAGTAACATCTTTGGCGTTGTCATGCCTGTCCGGGCAGATATTGTAGTCGCGTTTGCAAACGCCGGGCAGGAAAATGCCCATTTGCCGAATGCGCGGGGGACGGTTTCGGTGTCGGACAAGCTTGTGGGAGCGCTACTCTGGCGTAGTCATTTCGTCAGTTCCAGGCAGGCAACCGCCTCAGCTCCCACAGGACGTCCAGGCCACGGCTGGTCCGCGAGCGGATCGAAGTAGCGTGCGTCGCCCGACGCCTCGCGCGAGGTGAGATGCCAGCCGTCTACTGCGTGATAACGGAAATAGTCAAGCGATGAGGCCTGCGGCGCGAACGCGGCAAGCAGGTTCTCCAGCATCTCCGGATCGAACACCTGCAGCCAGCTGCGCACGTGGCGTCTGCCAAAGGGCACGGTGATAAAAGCAGTTCCTCCCGGCTTCAGGACCCGCCGCAGCTCGCGCACCGCAGCCAGATAGGCTGTTGTGTCGCTTTCTTTCTTGCTCGCGTCTTTGGTGTAGAGAAGGGTGTTGTCCAGGCCCACGTGCTCCAGGGTAGAAATGCAGACGATGGAATCAAAGTAATCGTCGCGAAAGCCGGTCTCGCGCAGGTCGCCATAGACATAGGAAACGCCATGATGCCAGAAGCAGTCGGCTTCGGGCGCCAAGGTCATGATAGTCAAGTCCTTGGTACGGAGCTTGGGCTGCTGCAGCAGTAAATCGAAATTCAGCACGGAGCCGGCGTCGAGCAACCTGCCCGCATCCGCCGGCAGTCGCGAGAAGAACCAGGGGTACTCGACGATACGTTCATCGAGCCACTGGCCGTAATGCGCCGGCAAATGATATGGGTCAAATGGACCGGAGAGCACGCGTTTGAGTTCGCGGAACTTGTAAGGTGTGTACCAGCGGCTGGGGTAGCGGTGGCCGGTGAGAGTAAAGATGCGTGCAGCCAGTTCCTGGACGAGCGGGTTTTGCTTGAGACTGGGCGGCAGCATAGGTCGAGTAAACTATACAACTCATCGCGCGGAATGAAGCGCGCACGATGCCACGGCGGGGCGGTGATGACGGCGCTCAAGAAGCTGCAACAAAACTGGGAGGAACTGGCGCAGGATGACCCGCTATGGGCCATCTGCTCCGACCCGCAAAAGCGCGGCCGCAATTGGGACGAAGAGGAATTCTTTGCCACGGGCGAGCAGGAGGTCCGCACCGTGCTGGAATATGTGCTGGCGCTTGGAGTGCCGCTGGATTTTTCCGCAACGGCACTGGATTTTGGCTGTGGCGTGGGACGCTTGACGCGGGCCTTGGCCGGCCGTTTCCGCGAGGGCTGTGGCGTGGACATTTCCCCCACCATGATTGAGCAGGCGCGCGCACTCAATAGGGACTCGCGCAACTGCTTTTTCCAGCTCAATCAAGCCAACCATTTCGGTGCGTTTACCGACGGTTGCTTTGGGTTCATTTATTCCAGCATTGTGTTGCAGCACATTGAGCCGCGACTGGCGCTCAAATATCTCAGAGAGCTGGTGCGCGTGCTGAAACCGGGCGGCGTGCTGGTGTTTCAGGTTGCAGACCGCTTTAAGGCGGGCCTGGTGCGAAGAGTGAGAAGGAGGCTGGCCCTGCGACGTCGCATGAATGCAACCTTGGGCAGAAGGCGCACGGATTTTGGGATGCACTGCATAGCGGAAGCGAAGCTGCGCCGGATCCTCGCCGGCGAGCGCGTGCATGTTCATGACGTGATCCTGACAAACTCCACGGAGCCTGACTTCAACGGGGACCTGCGCTTCCTGGAGCGAGAACCGGCAGAGGGCTTTGTGAGCAAGCAATACTGCGTGGTGAAGAGTGCGTGAGCGACTTCCTGGAGCGGACATTTGACCGTAACCGCAAACCGCAATGTTGTGATTGCCTTCGACACCTGGACGCTGGCCCGTGAGTTCAGAAACCGCGGGATTTACGTCTACGCCAGGGAGGTTCTTGGGCAACTGCGGGAAATTGCGGCGCAACACGGGGCAGAGGTGAGGCCTTTCGTTTGCGATGACAATGAGGCCGCGGATTTTTCCGCCACGCCCGGATTTGTGCCAGTCAGCTCCGCTTTGCTGCGACGGAGCCGCTTGTGGCGCTATGGCGCAGGCTGGCTTTCTTCGCTGCGGCAGAAGCCGGATGTCATCTTCAGTCCATCGGCCAGTACGCTGCAGCTTGGCTCGCGCGCGGCCACGGTGACCACCATCCACGATGTGACGCCGGTGTTAATGCCCAACTTTGCGGAGGAGAAGTTGCTGCGCCGGATGAGGTTTTTTCTTTTTCGTGCAGTCAGGACTTCCGACCGGCTGATTGCAATCTCAGAATCGTGCAAACGCGACCTGCTGCGGGTCTACGGCGTTCCCGAGTCGCGCATTACGGTGGTTTACTCCGGTTACGACAAATCGCTGT
>DASVFK010000228.1:0-9239 GCA_036380095.1 Candidatus Angelobacter sp.
TGCTGCACGCGGTTGCCGAGCTGCCCCAGGACTTTGTCGGGAATATCGAGCGGGTTTTGCGTGACAAAGTAAACGCCCACGCCCTTGGAGCGCACCAGCCGCACCACCTGTTCGATTTTTTCCTCCAGGGCGGGAGAGATGTCTTCAAAGAGCAGATGCGCCTCGTCAAAAAAGAAAACCAGCTTGGGTCTTTCCGGATCGCCGACTTCCGGCAGACGCTGGAAGATCTCGGAGAGCAGCCAGAGCAGGAACGTGGCGTAAACCTTGGGCGCGCTCATCAGCTTTTCCGCGGCGAGAATGTTCACCACGCCGCGGCCACCATCGGTCTGCAGCAGATCGTCGATGTTGAGCGCCGGCTCGCCAAACAGTTTGTCGCCGCCTTGCTGTTCCAAAGCGAGCAGCCCGCGCTGGATGGCGCCGATGCTGGCGCTGGAAATATTGCCGTAAGTGGTGGTGACTTCCTTGGCGCGCTCGCCCGCGTACTGCAGCGCGGCGCGCAGGTCTTTCATGTCGAGCAGAAGCAGGCCGTTATCGTCGGCCATCTTGAAGACAAGTTCCAGCAGGCCGCTCTGGGTTTCATTCAGGTTGAGCAAGCGGCCCAGCAACAGCGGCCCCATTTCTGAGATCGTGGTGCGCACCGGATGTCCCAGCTCGCCCCACACATCCCAGAAGACGACCGGGCAGCCCTGCGGCTCAAAGGCCACGCCCAACTCCTTGGCCCGTTTTGTGATTTTGGGATCGTCGGCGCCGGGCTGGCTGATCCCGGCCAGGTCGCCCTTCACGTCCGCCATGAACACAGGCACGCCGATCCGGCTGAAGCCTTCCGCCAGCACCTGCAGCGTGACGGTCTTTCCCGTGCCGGTTGCACCCGCAATCAGGCCGTGGCGATTAGCCATTTGTGGAAGCAGGTGCAGTTCATGATCACCCTTGGCAACAAAAACCAGATCCACCATGGGAAGAGCAGCCTCCGATAGTGGTTGGATGCCCTGGACGCGGATTTGTGTGCTTCGCGCCAAACGCGGGGCCCCGAGACAGCTCTCCTTGACAACTTAGGAGAGTGACGGTAGTCTCCTAAATATCTTAGGAGGAACTAGTCTCTTGCCCGACCAGGCCCAGATTCTTCCCGGTACTCTTGATCTCCTGATACTCAAAGCGGTGTCCCTCGGGCCGTTGCATGGCTACGGCATTCTGTTGCGGATCGGCCAGATTTCGGGCGGGGCCCTGCTGGTGGAACAGGGGGCGCTCTATCCGGCCTTGTTCCGGTTGGTGAAACAAGGGTTGCTCAAGGCGACCTGGGGCACCTCAGAAAACAACCGGCGCGCAAAGTTCTACGAGCTGACCGCCGCCGGCCGCAAACGGCTGCGCGAGGAAGCCGAGGGCTGGAACCGTCTTGCCGCGGCAATCGGCGCTGCGTTGGCAGCGACACCGGAGGAAGTATGAAGTTGCTGAGCTCTCTTCGTACTATTGCGAGCAGTGTTTTTCGTCGTCGCAGAACCGACCACGAGATGGATGAAGAGCTGCGTTCGCACATTCAGCACAGAGCCGACGATCTTGAGCGTTCCGGCTTGCCCCGCATCGAAGCGGAGCGCCGCGCGCGCATCGAGTTCGGCGGGTATGAGCATTACAAAGAAGAATGCCGCGAAAATCTCGGTGTGCATTTCTTTGAGAGCGTGGTCCAGGACCTGCGTTTCGCGTTGCGGGTGCTGCGCAAGTCTCCCGTATTCGCGGGGGTCGCAGTGCTGACGCTGGCACTTGGCATCGGCGCCAACACCGCCATCTTCAGCCTGATCGATACGGTGATGCTGCGCTTTGTGCCGGTGCAGGAGCCGCAGGAGTTGATGCAGGTGCTCCGCTTCAGTCCTGACCGCGCCAGCGCGCCGCCCACCTCGGGTTTTACCAATGCGCTCTGGGAACAATTGCGCGACCGCCAGGATGTTTTCTCAGGTGTTTTCGCCTGGGACACAGCACGGTTCGACCTTGCAGAAGGCGGGCCCGTTCATTACGCCACCGGGCTGATCGCCAGCGGCAATTATTTTTCTACGCTGGGCGTGCGTCCGGCAGCCGGCCGGCTCTTGTCTCCTGCGAATGACCAGCGCGGCTGCCCGTCACTGGCAGTTTTGAGTTATGGTTTCTGGCAGGAGCATTTCGGCGGAGCACCGGACGCCGTCGGCGCCACGGTATCTCTCAACCATCATCCCTTTCAGGTCATCGGAGTCAGTGCACCCGGTTTCTACGGCATGGAAGTGGGGAGCAAGTTCGATGTCGCCATTCCCGTGTGCGCGACGGCGGCTTTTGACGGCAAGCAGTCACGCCTCGATGTGCGCGATTGGTGGTGGCTCAGCATCGCCGGCCGCATGAAACCCGGAGTCACGCCCGAACAAGTTACGGCCCGGTTAAAGGTACTTTCGCCGGCGGTGTGGGGTAGCGCGGTACCGCAGGACTGGGAAGCGGAATGGCAGGAAAGGTTTCGCAAGCGGCTCCTGGTCAGTGTTCCTGCGGCGACCGGCATTTCTGAATTGCGGGAACAGTTTCAAAAGCCGCTGACCATCTTAATGGCAGTGGTCGGATTGGTGTTGTTGATTGCATCGGCAAACCTGGCCAGTCTCATGCTGGCACGCGCAAGCTCGCGCAGCAAGGAGATCGCGGTGCGCAAGGCGCTGGGCGCGTCGCGAGGGAGGCTGGTCCGCCAGCTCCTGACCGAATGCCTGCTGGTTTCAGCAGCCGGCGCAGCCCTGGGGATGTTGTTTGCGCGCTGGGGAGCTGCCCTGCTGGTGCGCTATATCTCGACCAGACAGAACACCGTGTTCCTCGATTTGTCACCGGACTTGCGGGTGTTCGGTTTTACGGCGGCCGTGGCGGTGCTTGCCGCGCTGCTGTTCGGCGTCCTTCCCGCGGTGCGCTCCACGCGGGTGTCACTAACGGCGGCGATGAAGGGCAATCCGCTACAAGGCGCCGAGGCCGAAGGCCGGGCGCACGGTGGACTTCGTTCCGGGAGATGGATCGTCAGTTCGCAGGTGGCATTCTCGCTGGTGCTGCTGGTGATTTCGGGATTGTTTCTTCGCAGCCTGGCGAAACTGGTGACACTCGATCTGGGATTTGATCGCAGCAACGTCCTGGTGGTGGGCGCAAATGTTCACACGGCCAATATCGGCCACGAGCAGCGCCTGGCTGTCTATGACGAAATCGAAAGCCGGTTGCGCGCTATCCCTGGCGTAGTTTCCGCGGGCAGGTCGTCGCGCGTCCCCCCAAGCCGTAACGAGTGGAGCCAACTGGTTGAAGTGGACACGCCCAACCCGCCTAAGGGAGAGGATGCCGTGGTCCTTTTCAACTTCATCTCGCCCGGATATCTTCCCACTCTGCGCACCCCGTTGCTGGAAGGCCGCAACTTTGGAGCGAACGATACTGCGGGCTCCATGAAGGTTGCGCTGGTGAATGAGGCGTTCGCGCGTAAGTTCTTCCCCACGATGGATCCGGTGGGAAAATCCTTCCGCAGGAATGAAGGCCGCGCCGGGGTTCCACCGACCGTCATTCAAATTGTGGGCCTGGTGAAAGATGCAAAATACGAGTCTCTGCGCGAGAAGACTCCCGCGCAAAGTTATTTCCCCATCGCACAGATCCCTGAGGGCGACGAATCAGAGTTTTTTGAGCTCCGCACCGGCAACCGGCCATCTTCTCTGCTGCCCGAGGTGCAGAACGTGGTGGCACAGGTCAACAAAGGCATTGCCCTGGAGTTCCATTCGCTCGCGGCGCAGGTGGACGATTCGCTTGTGCGAGAGCGGCTGCTGGCCACGTTATCTACGTTTTTTGGTGGGCTGGCTCTTCTCCTGGCGATGATTGGGCTGTATGGCGCCGTCAGCTATGGCGTGACGCAACGGCGAGGCGAGTTCGGCGTGCGCATCGCGCTGGGCGCCGCGCCCGGGACAATCCTTCGTCTGGTCATGCGCGAGGTTGCTGTGATGCTGGCTGGAGGAACAGTGGCCGGCGTTGCCATGTCCTTGGTCGCCGTGCAGATGGTACAGAAGTTTCTCTTCGGACTGACCCCCATCGATCCCACTACCTTTGCGGCCGCCGTTGCTCTACTTGCGGCGGTAGCTGTGCTCGCGGGTTATCTTCCGGCTCGGCGGGCGATGGGCGTGGACCCCATGGCGGCGCTGAGGTATGAGTAAACTGAGGCGGGAAGCATCAGATAAAGCTTAGCCAGCTCTTCCAGTTATACAGGACAAAGCTGTGATCTTGTGCAATGACTCCGTTATCCGGCACCACTTCTGCGCTGACATGTCCGCAATATCCCGCTTCGACATATCCGGCCAACAGCTTCGAATGTCTTACGTTCTGATCGTCAAGAAAATCAACGCGGATACTGTCACCGCCGCGGGGTATAACAAAAACCCTTTTGTGCTTACCCGGTCCTATACCTCCCAGAGGGTATTCCTTGCCGTACTCGAGCTTAACGGCGACTTGGTGCAGGGGTTGAGCGCTGCGGTTAAGGATTGAAACGCTGATGCCGTAACGCTGGCGTACCAAAACACCAGTCGAATAGAGCAGAGCCACGGCCGTGATTATGAGCGCTAAACGATATCTGCGCGCGAATCGCATCTGAAAGATAGAGATCTCTTGCTTCACTTCCGGACAAAGAAAACAACTATTTCAGCACTCCTTGCTGGGCCACGGCGATGTTGTCACGGCTGGAGTTTTTGACCATGTACATCATCTCGTCCGCCTGGCGGATGATCTCATGCGAGCTCTTGGCGTCTTCGGGGTAAGTGGCCAGGCCCATGCTGCAGCGGACTTGAAGATTCAGGCCGTCTTCCGCCAGGAACACCGTCTTGCGCATCATGTCCTGGATGCGTTTGGCCACGACAAGGGCGGATTGTTTGTCGGTCTGCGGCAGCAGGATGACAAATTCGTCGCCGCCGTAGCGGAAGGCGTAGTCGATGAGGCGGAGCTGCGACTTGATCTTGAAACCGATCTCCTGCAGCAGCTTGCTGCCCACCAGGTGACCGTAGGTATCGTTGACGTGCTTGAAGTGGTCCAGGTCAAGGAAGATCACGCTGAATTCATAGCCGAAGCGGGCGCTGCGGTAGACTTCGGATTCCAGCGTCTTGTAAAGGTGCCGCGCGTTGTAGAGGCCGGTGCAATCGTCCGTGATGGTGAGTTCCTGGATCTTTTCGACGGCACGGGCGTTATCAATGGCGATGGCGGCGTAATCGCAGAGCGCGTGCAGGAAGAACATTTCCTGCTCGCCGAAACTTTCCATGGCGCAGTTGATGAGCTGGATCACGCCCAGGACGCGGTGCTTGGACTGCAAGGGAACGCAGATGATCGACCGCGTCTTCCACTTGGTCATCTCATCGATGCGTTTGGCGAAACGCGGATCGTTGTAAACATCGGGGACGATGAGGGATTCGCCGTGGCGGGCCACCCATCCGGCAATGCCTTCACCGACTTTCAACCTGACGGTCTTCAGAGTTTCAGCGGCATCGCCCACGGCGATGGCGAAATAAAGCTCGTCCTTCTGCTCGTCGACCATCAAGAGGGACCAGGTGTCCGGCCGGAAGAATTCGGCCATCTTGTCCATGATGGTCTGCAGGATTGAATCGAGATTCAGCGAAGAGGTCAGGGCCTTCGCCACATCGTTGAAGATGGCGACCTCCTGCAACTGCCTCTTAGCTTTCCGCTCGGGTACTGCAGCCTCGCTCATGTAGATAGGTATGTCCTCTTTGGCCCTAAGAAAACACAGGTCACCGTGAGGCTCATTATCGCCCGATTTTGGGAATTGGGCAACCCTGGGAATCGTCCAAATGACCATGCGTCATAGACCTAAGGTACCTGGGAAGTCCTTGTCCAACTGGCAGATAGACAGCGTTTTCGTTTGACACAGGGCAGCTTGGCTCCCTATCATGACCCACTTAACGGCTTAATTCAAAAGGTCAGTGGCCTTAGCCCATGGGTTCATTTGGCGATAAGCTCCGGCGGGAACGGGAAATGCGGGGTGTGACCTTGGATGAGATCTCGGAATCCACCAAGATCTCCCGCAGACACCTGGAATCCCTGGAAAAAGAGGAGTTTGACTCCCTGCCGGGTGGGGTGTTTAACAAGGGCTTTGTACGCGCCTATGCCCGGTTTCTGGGTATCAATGAAGACCAGGCTGTGGCCGATTACGTTGCCGTGGCCCAGGAAGCGCCTCCGGCGGAAGATCAGTTCCCGCTGGACATCCATGAACAACCGAACCGGGAGCTGAACCCCAGGCGCTCCAATCTGCCGCTGCTGCTGGCTGTGGCCGCCCTGGTCGGCGTACTCATCGGCTACAGTGTGTGGCTCCGCAGCAGGAAAGCAGAGCATTCTGATTCGGTAAGCGCCAATACGCCGGCTGGGCCGGCCGCCTCGGCGCCTACACCGCGACCCGCTGAACGACAAGAGCAAAAAGCATCTGCTTCTGCACCTGTACCTGCACCCGTCCAGCCCGCGGTGGCACCGGTAGTCAAGAAATCGTCCGAAGATGCACAGGCTGCGCGCAAGAAAGCCGGGGAACGCAATTTCTTTATCGTGATCAAGGCCAAAGAGGACGCATGGATCTCGGTCATCGCCGATGGCAAGACCGTGGCCCAGGGGGTCCTGGGGCAGGACAAACAAAAGCTGGTGAAGGCGGGCAAGCAAATCATTCTCAAAACGGGAAACGCGGGCGGGCTTGAGGTGAGTTACAACGGCAGGCCGCTGGGACCCATCGGCAGTGAAAGTGAGACCCGGACCCTGACGTTTACTCCTGCAGGCCCGGCCCAATGACCGTTTGCGAGATTGCGCAAGAACCGGCAATGTTTTCGCAAGAACTCCCATAAGACGGCCGTGGCAACCTTTTTGGGGTGAGCTACAATGGCCACCGTTGGGCTTAACAAGGAGTGGGAGTAAAGCCCAGAAGAGCCGGCGAAAACCAACATAGGCGCAACGGGGTTGCGCAGATTACAATAGTCAAGACCCATTTCGCAGCGCAAAAACTTCCATTGGGCTGCGTTTCCACCCGGAGTGATGTGCGGGTGTTGTTCGCGAACGACGAGGTTGGTTAGTCTAGTGCCGGTGTTCGCGCGGCGGACGGAAGCGACACAAACCATATTTTCAGGAGGAGGCGCACGTGGCCCCAAGAGAACGTTTTCTTTTTACCTCTGAATCGGTGACTGAAGGCCACCCGGACAAGATCGCCGACCAGATTTCCGACGCGATTCTGGACGCTTGTCTCACGCACGACGCGTATAGCCGCGTGGCCTGTGAAACCCTCACCGCCACCGGCCTGGTCGTGATCGCCGGCGAAATCACCACCAAGACTTATGTCGACTTTCAGAACGTGGTGCGCGGCGTGGTGCAATCCATCGGGTATGACAACGCGCTCTATGGTTTTGACTGCAATACCTGCGCGGTGATCTCCAGCATCAACAAGCAATCCGGCGACATCGCGATGGGTGTGGATACCGGCGGCGCGGGCGATCAGGGCATGATGTTCGGCTACGCCACCAATGAGAGTGATGACTACATGCCCACGCCCATCTCTCTGGCGCACAAGCTGACGATGCGGCTCTCCGAGGTTCGCAAGAACGGCACCATGCCGTACCTGCGGCCTGACGGCAAGTCGCAGGTCACGGTGGAATACGGCCCCGACCACCGGCCCAGACGCGTGGACGCGGTGGTGATCTCCACCCAGCACGCCGAGACGGTAGACAATACCACGCTGCGCGCCGACATTCTCCAGCACGTGATCCAGGCCACCATCCCCGCAAACCTTCTGGACGCCGATACCAAGTACCACATCAATCCCACAGGCCGTTTCGTGATCGGTGGCCCTATGGGCGATACCGGCCTGACCGGGCGCAAGATCATTGTGGACACATACGGCGGCATGGGACGCCATGGCGGCGGCGCGTTCAGCGGCAAGGACCCGACCAAGGTGGATCGTTCCGCCTGCTACATGTGCCGTTACATTGCCAAGAACATTGTGGCCGCCGGCCTGGCGGACCGCTGCGAGGTCCAGCTGGCGTATGCCATCGGCGTGGCCGAACCCGTCAGCGTTCTGGTGGACACGTTTGGGACCGGGAAAGTGGCGGAAGACCGGCTGGAAGAACTGGTGCGAGAAAACTTCCACCTCACGCCCAAAGGGATCATTGAGTCCCTGAACCTGCGCCGGCCCATCTATAAGAAGACGGCAGCCTACGGACACTTTGGCCGCAAAGACCCTGATTTTACCTGGGAGCTCACGGACAAAGCCGCCAAGCTGCGCGAGCAGGCGCTGGGTAAGAGCGAATCAAAGGTCAAAGTGGGTGCGGCGAAGTAGGGAAATTGGATGTAAAGACGCGGCACCGCCCGGTTTGGTATTGCGAAACAGGAAACGTAGAGACGCGGCACCGCCGCGTCTCAGAGCCGTAGCGGTGCTACGGCTCTACGTTGAAAAAGTCGAGACACCCTCGAAATCAAAAGCCAGAAGCAGAAGCCTGCAGAGGCACAGAAATAGGAAATAACAGGAAACTATGTCAACCACTGTGGTACCCCAAGTTCAACATGACGTGAAGAATATCGAGCTTGCCGATCTGGGCAAGCGGCGCATCGAGTGGGCGAACCAGTCCATGCCGGTGCTGCAGAGCATTCGCAAAGAGTTCATCAAGAACCAGCCGCTGAAGGGCATCCGCATCTCGGCGTGCTTGCACATCACGACCGAAACGGCGAACCTCGGCATAACATTGCGCGATGGCGGCGCGGACGTGGTGCTGTGCGCCTCCAATCCGCTCTCCACGCAGGATGATGTTGCGGCGTCACTGGTGCGCGATTACGGCATCTCCACCTTTGCCATCAAAGGCGAGGACAACGAGAGCTATTACCGCCACATCCTGGCCGCGCTTGACCACAAGCCGCACATCACCATGGATGACGGCGCGGACCTGGTTTCCACCGCCTTGACCAAGCGCCAGGACGTGGTGAACGGGATTATCGCGGGCACGGAAGAAACCACCACCGGAGTGATCCGCTTGCGCGCCATGGCCAAGGACGGCCAGTTGCGCTATCCCATCATCGCCGTGAATGACGCGCTGACCAAGCACATGTTTGACAATCGCTACGGTACCGGCCAGTCCACCATGGATGGCGTCATCCGTTGCACCAACACGCTGATCGCCGGCAGCAAGTTCGTGATCGCCGGCTACGGCTGGTGCGGACGCGGTCTGGCTTCACGCGCGCGCGGCATGGGCGCGGACGTGATCGTC
>DASVFK010000229.1:0-8551 GCA_036380095.1 Candidatus Angelobacter sp.
CAAGTAAAGGTCGTAATCGTCGAAGTGGTCGATCCACCATTTCTCATCGTTCTTGCGCGTGGCCACCTGCTCGTAGATGTAAGGCATGTTCTGCTGGCGGAAGGCGCCGTTGTGGAACCAGTCGTCGCCGCGCCAGCCATCCACCATGGGATTCATGGGCACGGAGACCTTGAGCGCGGGATGTGGGTTCACCAGGGCCATCAGCGGCAGAAAGCCGTCATACGAAATGCCCAGGATGCCGACTTTGCCGTTCGACTCGGGAACGTTCTTTACCAGCCAGTCGATGGTGTCATAGGTGTCCGTGGCGTGGTCCACGGGCGTGGGATTCTGCGGGCCATGCAGAGGACGGTTCATCACATAGTCGCCTTCAGACTCGTACTTGCCGCGCACGTCCTGCACCACGCGGATGTAACCGCCTTCCACGATCACTTCCGTGGCGTTGTCATAGCCCCAGAGAACCGGCCCCAAGTGCGAGCTGGCGGCGTGGCCGGTGAGTTCGTTGGCACTGTACGGCGTGCGGGTCAGCAGGATGGGCGCGCGCTTCGCCACGGTAGCGCTGCGCGGCACCAGGATCACGGTGTGCAGCTTCACGCCGTCACGCATGGGAATCATCACCTCGCGCCGCTCGTGGTCAAAGCCAGCGGTGGCGGGCTTGAGGTCGGCAGGGGTTTCGCTGGGGAAGTCAGGGTACTTGGGCGCTGCGGGCTTTTGCTCAGCGGCGGTTTGGGCAAAGCAAGTTCCAGCAGACAAGACGAGCAGGATAAGTGCGCGAAGGAAATTGTGAGTAGTCATCGGTGGGCGATTATAGCCTCTGCAGGTGAGTGGCTGCCAGAGCACGCGCCTGTAACCTCACCGCGCCCACAGACTCAATAGAAATAACGCATTCATGCGCAAAGGAGACATAAGATGGACAGCAGACTTGAAATCGTTTGGATGACTTCCAGAATCACGCTGGGGCTCATGGCTTTTCTCGCCGGCCTGGACAAGTTCCTGAACCTGCTCACCAATTGGGAGCAATACGTAAGCCCGCTGGCTGCCCAGGCCTTGCCTTTCAGCGCCGCCACTTTCATGCATATCGTCGGCGTGGTTGAGATGATCGTGGGCCTGGCGATTCTCACCAAGGCGACCCGCTTGGGCGCTTACGTGGCCGCGGTCTGGTTGCTCTGTATCGCGCTGAACCTGGTGACTACGGGCAAATACTTTGACGTTGCCGTGCGCGACGTGGTGCTCGCAATCAGCGCGTTCATTCTGGCCAAGCTGACCGAGGTCCGCGCGGATGCATTTGCCGGGGTCAGGCAGCGGACGCCGGGTTTGAGCATTAGCCCTTCGCGCGTGGCGTGAAGAAAGGGCCAGCCAGTGAGCCGACCGCTGACCGCAAAGATCGCGGCCGGCTCAGATGGGAAACGCCAGTTACCTCTTCACATACAGTTCGGGGAACTGCTTTTCCAGGTGCGTGACTTTAGGCGCGTCGTTGAACATGATGTAAGGATCGTTGGGGTGGCGCGTGGCGTAATCCTGGTGATAAGACTCAGCGGGATAAAATGCTTTGAGCGCGACCACCTGGGTGGCGATGGGCCGGGAAAAGACCCTGGCCTTGTTGAGCTGGTCAATGTAAGCCTCGGCGATGCGCTTTTGATCGGCGTTGGCATACGAGATCATGGAGCGATATTGCGTGCCTTCATCCGGGCCCTGGCGATTGACCTCCGTGGGATCGTGCGCCACGGAAAAGAACACGCGGAGCAACTGTCCGTACGTGATTTGCGAAGGATCGTAGGTGATGCTGACGGACTCGGCGTGCCCGGTGCTTCCACTGCTGACGATTTCATAGTGGGCGGTGGAAGCATCGCCGCCGGCGTACCCGGAGGTGGCCGAGGTGACGCCCTTCACGTGCCGAAAGACCGCCTGGATGCCCCAGAAACAACCGCCGGAGAGAACAGCGGTTTCCTGGCCTTTAGCTTGCGCCAGGGGCGAATCCACGGCGGGAGAAGGCAATGCAGTGGGGCTGCCTGCCTTCGCGCGAGTGCAGGCGATGGCCGCGATGAGCGCGGCCATCGCAAACAACGCTGCAACTTTGCGGGTGCGTAAGATCATGGTTGTCTATCCTTTCAGAAAGCGCAGTGAAGCGGAGTTCATGCAGTAGCGCAAGCCCGTGGGCCGGGGCCCGTCCGGGAACACATGGCCCAAGTGAGCGTCGCAGCGGGTGCAGTTCACGGCGACGCGCTTCATGCCGAAGCTGTTGTCTTCGATGTGGGCTACGTTCTGCTCGGCGAGGGGCGCCGAAAAGCTTGGCCATCCCGTGCCCGATTCGAACTTGGTCTCTGAGCTGAACAGCGCGGTGCCGCAGCAGACGCAGCGATAGACGCCGTGGTCATGCAGGTCCCAATACTGGCCGGTGAAGGCGCGCTCGGTGCCCTCATGCCGCGTGACCTGGAACGACTCGGGCGAGAGCTGCTGTTGCCATTCGCCATCGCTCTTGACGACTTTGGGAACGGAAACCTCCTGCTGCCGTTCGCCTGAGTCAGAGAACTCCACAATGGTTACGTTGCCGGTTTCCAGAGATTGCGTATTTCTCATATGCAAAAGTATAGCCTCCTGGGCCTGACGCCGGAGTTGCAAGAAGCCCGAGCGGGCCATGTCTTGCACCTTGGATCAAAGATGAATGCTAGCTCCTGGCGCGGGAATGATGGTCTTGCTTGATCTATTCATAGTACGGAGTTTGGGCGATAACGGATTGGGGAGGCGAAGGTTTTAGACGTGGCTGTGCCACGTCTCTACGCATAACGCAATGACCGGCGTGCGGTGGCCTCGGCACGCCGGAAGGAGTTTCTCTCTGCGCCATCAGCAAGGCCACGCAGAGGCAAAGTCACTTGTCTTATTGATGTTTTTCCTTCCACTCCTCCTTCATGGCTGCGAATTTCTGCTGCTGTTCGGGGGTCAGGATTGACTGAATTTGCGACTTGGCGTTGCCGTGGATCTCCGCGACCTTCGCCTGCTTCTGGTCAGGGCTGAGGGAGCTATCGGCCTTCACGGCGCTCAGCTGGTTGTACTCATCCTGCAGGATGGGCTTGATCTTGGCTTTCTGGTCTTCAGTGAGGTTCAATTCGGTGGAGAGGTGTTGCAGGCCGGCTTGCACTTTGGCTTTTGTTTCCGGGTCGGCTGCCATGGTGCCTGCCTGGTCCGCCGTACCTTGTGCCAGGGCGGGCACGCAGCATACAGCCAGCACAAGGGCAAACGTCAGCACCAAAAATTGGATCTTCTTACTCATGTTTTCCTCCGAGTAGGCTTGGTCTGACGAAGAGGCGTATGTTGTGCTGGGATGCGTCCGCGATAGTTCCTGCCGTCTGTTGGGGCGCAAAATCGCGCTCAGGCTCGCTTGGCAAGGATTAAGGCTTCTGGGGCAGGAATCGCGGTTTCTGTGTGCCGGAGAGGCGCTGGTTCAACCAAGGCAAAAACGGCGTTTTCCGGTATCCTTTATGCTTATCTCTATGCGCATCCGGGTCCTGCTGTTCGGGCAGCTCAAAGACATTGTGGGCAAGAGCGAGGACCAGCTGGAACTCCAGCCGGGGACCCGTGTCTCCGCGTTGCTGGAGCAGTACGGTGAGCGCTTTCCCGGCATGAGGCCGCTGGCAGGGTCGATTGCCTGCGCGGTGAACCAGGAATATGCCGCGGGCTCCACCGAGCTGCGTGAAGGCGACGAAGTAGGCTTGCTTCCCCCCGTCAGCGGAGGCAGCGGCGCGAAAGGTGAACAGGCCCGCGAGCTTCGCTCCGCGCACTGCGCCATCGTGCGTCAGCCGATCGACGTGAGCGAAATCAAGGAAGACCTGCAAGATCCGAGCGATGGCGCTGCCATCCTGTTTGACGGCGTGGTGCGCAATAATACGCGCGGCCGACGAACGCTCTACCTGGACTATGAAGCCTATGAGCAAATGGCGCTCAACGAGATGGAAAAGCTGGCCCAGGCGGCGCTGGAACGCTATAAGGTACGCGACGTGTGCATTGTGCACCGGCTGGGTCGGCTCGAGATCGGCGAGACCAGCGTGCTGATCGGGGTGGCTTCGCCGCACCGCGCCGCCGCCTTTGACGCCTGCCGCTGGCTGATCGACAGCTTGAAGAAGACCGTGCCCATCTGGAAGAAGGAATACTTTGAAGACGGGGCCGTCTGGGCGGACGGCGAACCTTTTCCCGAAGAAATTCGTGCCGGGAAATAACCTTTTGCGGCAATTTGCATCTAAGCAGGGCAGAATACCTGAATCAACCTTTATGAGACGAACTCGAGCTGTTCGCGCGCAGTTCAGTTTGGCTGTGTTGTTCCTGTTGCTGGGCGGCCTGGCCGCGGCCCAAGGCGATGGCACGCAAAAGAAAGACCAGCAGCCGCCCACGTTCCGCGTGACCACCCGCCTGGTGAATGTATTCACCACGGTCACGGACGCGCACGGCGCGCCCATCGGCGGGCTGACCAAAGACGACTTCCGCATCCTGGAAGACGGCATTCCCCAGACCATCAGCATCTTTGACCGCGAATCCGCGGTGCCGCTGAGCATTGTGCTGGAAGTGGACACCAGCCCAAGCACGCAGCGCGAATTCAAACTGGAGACGGCTTCCGCGCACAAGTTTGTGCGCTCGCTCGGGCTGCGTCCCGTAGACCGCATGTCTTTGTTCCAGGTGACGCAATACGTTGACCAGCTCACGCCCTTCACTTCCAACGTGAGCAAAATTGAGCGCGGTATTGACCTGCTGCGCGTGGGCATTGGGACTTCGATCTATGACGCAATCGATCTTGGCTCTGAGGTGCTGATTGACCGCGAAGGCCGCAAGGTGCTGGTGCTGATCACCGACGGCGGCGATACCACCAGCAAGGCCACCTACCAGTCGGCGTTGCGCCGCGCCCAGCAGGCCGAAGCCATTGTGTACAGCATCATCATCGTCCCCGTGGAAGCCGATGCCGGGCGCAACCTGGGCGGCGAACACGCGCTCATCCAGATATCCAACGACACCGGCGGGAAGTACTACTACGCTTCCGGCGGCGCACAACTGGATGAGGCTTTTCGCCAGATCGTAGACGAGCTGCGCACGCAATACCTGCTGGCCTACTATCCCAACCGCCAGCGCTCGGATGCCTCTTTCCGCCGCATCCAGGTGGAAGTGGCAAAGAAAGATGGCGACGGCAAGCCCTACCAGGCGAGACATCGAGCGGGATATTTCACGGCGCCGGCGAAGTGAAGCCATCGGAAGATCGGGACATCGAGAGATCGGGAGATCGGAAAGGCAAATTTACATACCGCGGATCCACGCGGATCCACGAGGATGCGCGCGGATCATAAGAGATTGGCAAGATCGCCAGAGTTTGGCAAGATCGCCGAAATTGCCAAAGTGGAATGCAGCAGAGCGTTAGCTTGCGCTTAGCGGCAGAGCGTCACTCAGAACAGTCTGTCCTGCACGCTTCGCCACAAGCGGGATCTCCGCTGCGCCTGTAATTGGCGCGGTGGCTCGGAAAACCGGGCGAAAGCGAGGGCCACCTGCGGGCTCTCGGTGCAGTCGGCGCCATTCGCACCAGCACGCATCGCCCCTCGATGCCGTATCGCGCAGGATAGGCGCCTTACCGCACATGCGGCTGTCTCCCTTCGCTCTCAAGGTGATGTGCGAAAAGTCCGCCGCTACGCTCTGCGCACCCTCGGAGCCCCCACCTCAGGCGGTCTTCGTCCGACGCCGCGGTCACCCGATCGCCGGATCGCCCGGGTCCCCAGACCGGCCGGTTTTGCCGGGCCGGGGTGCTCACCCGATCACCCAATGACCCGATGACCCGTGACCCGATGACCTTCCTCCATTCTCACCCTCGCACGCAGTCAACGCATCTGCTTTTGCCCAACTTTGGCTCTTTGGTGACTTTGGTTGGATTCAAAACGGTCCACCGTCCACCAGGTCCATCGTCCACAAAAGTCCACAAAGTCCACTCCGTCCACAAGAGTCCACCAGGTTCACCAGGTCCACCAAGTCCACACCGTCCACCGTCCACCAGGTCCACAAAGTCCACGCCGTCCACTTCCTGCCGATATCAAGCACGCGGTGCCCTGGCTTGAGTGAGGGAGAGTCGAAGGATCTATGCATGATTCCCCGAAAACAAACTTATGGGCTCGAATCCGTTTCTCCTGCGACACTCAGGGTCCCCAGCGCGCGCGGGGTCCCCAACAGGCGCGCTTTTCGCCTGTTGGGGTGGACGTGGTTTTCGTGCGCTGGGGCAGGAAGGGCGGAGCGACAACTAAGAAGGCATTTCATGCTCATTTGAGAACAGGATTTACGCCCCTGCTTGAAAGTAAGCCACCGATAGCCTTGCCTGATCTGCGTTTGTCTGCGTTCATCTGCGGCAACTCCTGTTTTCTCCGTGCCTCAGTGTCGGGGTCCCCAGCAATGCCCGGGGTTGGCTTTGCTGGGGGTGAGTGTCTCCGTGGTGGGATTTACGCCCCTGCCTGATAAACCACGCGGTTTTGTTCGATTCGTGCCGAGGCAGGTTCCACCGCACAGCTCCAACTCTGGCGCCTATGATCTGCGTTTGTCTGCGTTCATCTGCGGCCACTCCTATCTTCTCCGTGGTGGGATTATGCCCCTGCCTGAAAATACGCCACCGCTCCGGAGAACATCTTTCGCTCGCCGGTTTTCTGCGCATCGCGAAAGCCTGCCTGCGCCATCAGCTCCAGGATCCGGCTCGCGGAATTGTCTTTCATGCGCTCGCTCGAATGAAACAAGCGGGCAACTAATCATGCACTCCGCTCTCCGATTGGTTTTCAGATCGCCCGAACACCTGATTTCATCCAGTCCCGATCTCGGCGATGTCGCGCGATGACGGGGTCCCCGGCAAGCCCGGTGTTGGCTTGCAGGGGTGGGATGACGGCGATGACGCGCGATCTATTGGTTCCGGCATTGTTGAGCTCCTGGTTTTCGTGCGTGTTCGGTTTTCTAAGGAATAGATGTCTGGGTTGACGCGCTGGATTCGGTCGTCTCTCACCCTTTTCTCAGGAACCGCAAAGAGCACGTAGTTCCATCGCAAAAGGATGCAGCTCTCGCGGGACGCTTACCCGAAAAGTGGCTTATAGCTTCCTTTTTTTGGGCGGGAATAACACCCGTTGCCTCGATTCGGGAATCTCGGTCCGCACTAGATCGTTATATGCTGCTGTAATCTGCTCAAGGGATTCACCCATCGCAATGAGGAGATTTCTTCCCTTTGCGCTGCGTGCTGCATCCTCGGATTCCACCTTCGAGCCAACATTGACAACGGTTGAAATGGCGGGTGCCAATTCAATGGTTGCTGTTCCCTGAGTGGACGTAATCAAACCTTTGAGTGGGTCGCCTCCAGTCCTAGCGAGAGCGAGCAGTTCAAGAAAAGCAATGTCAGAACTCGGCGCATCCAGTAGAGATTCTGACCGGAGCAGATCACGAGCTATTCGTCGTGCACTCGCAGGAAACTCCATTGGTGTCCACCCGGGATTCTGCAATCGTCCTTCAAGTGACGGCACACCCGCACAAAACCCATACCACAGCAACGCAGTCGGGTACTTCTGAATTGCCGGCCTCAAGACGCTGGAGTGTTGAATTGTCCCGGGTGCAATGCGGCTTGCAAGATATCCGAGAGCGAAGGATGTCAGGTCACTATCTGCTGGCGAAGATCGTTCGAGATCGTGGAGAAGTTCGGAAAAGGCAATTACGCGATCTTCGCGTGATCCATGCATTCTCTCTTCAATCGAGCTAAATTGTGGAATCATTTTTAGGGTTAGCGGTGACCTTGCCGGTGTTCTTAGAAGCTCACGACACGCTGTAATAAGGTTTAAGTCCTTTGGACTAACGAGGTTGTAGCCTTCAGCCAAGCCGATCGAAGTGATGATTACTGAGCAAACGCGAGCGACCAAGGCACTGTCGATCAACCTTGTATGCTGCCGCGTGAGCTGCCGAACCGCTTCCCAAGATTCAATTACTTGTGACCAAAGCGCGAATCTCGGGTGTGCGGCAGCGGCCCGGAAGATGGAGAAAGAAAGGGTGCTCTCACATGCATTGGCCGGCATAGTTTCGAGCGATTTATCGGGCAAGCCCGAAGCCGCAAGAACCTCACCCAGTATTAATCCTGCCACGGGCCATGTGAATCCCTTAAGGCTAGGCTTTCCGTCAAGCGTGAGGGTTTCAAGTTTCGAACGCGCTACCAGCCGCATGAAAGCGCTGAAGGGCCGGATTTTTGCGCCGAAAGTAGTGATCCAAGCAGCCCAGTCAGTTTCGTTTCCGTCATCACAAACCAACAGCGCCGGGAGAACGTCATTCTCGCGGGGGTTCTGGGCCCACACAGCTAGGATGGAAAGCTCTCGAGGTAACCGCTTCGACAAAACTGACCTGAGATCTCGCTCTGCATCCAGTTCTAAACGACGCACGCCTTCAGGAGAAAGAAGGTCGCCAAAATCTCTACGTTCGACTAGACAGGAAAACACGGTGTTCATTTTTTGGCCTTCGACTTCTTCGGAAATAGGTCTTCCAATGGCGGTTTGGGCTTTGGTGCTTCAACCGCTACTTGGGC
>DASVFK010000230.1:0-18209 GCA_036380095.1 Candidatus Angelobacter sp.
TTCTTGCAATCGTCAATCTTTGGCAATCTTGGCAATTCTGGCAATTAACTGCATTTTCTTCGCCGTCTTTCCTCAATGCAACAGCTAATTCATAAAATCAAAGCAGAGGAGTCGCTCATCATGTCCACGCTCGGTTTCATCGAATACGAAAATGCCAGTCCGCAGGTGCGCGCCGTGTATGACGACATCATGGCCACGCGCAAGACGGATAAAGTCACCAACTTCTGGAAAGCGCTGGCGCACGATCCGGTGCGGCTGAAACGCACCTGGGAAGACACCAAGGAAATCATGGCCGCAGGCGCGCTCAATCCCATGGTGAAGGAGCTGCTCTACCTGGCCGTGAGCATCACCAACCAGTGCGACTATTGCATCGCCGCGCATACCGCCGCCGCGCGCAAGAAAGGCATGACCGAGGCCATGTTCAACGAGATGATGGCCGTCGTCGGGCTGGCCAACCAGAACAATCGGCTGGTCACTGGACTGCAAGTTGAGATCGATGAGCAGTTCAAGGCTGTGGGATAAAAAACACGGCGCACCCTCTTGGGATGCGCCGTGAAACAAGGTTTGCGTTGAACGTTACTCGCCATGGGTATCGGGCTGAGTTTCCGTGGCGTGCAGCACGCGGAAGGTGCTGCCGCCGTTGGACCACACCAGCACCAGCGCGTCCTTGCCGTTGGGAACGCCGCTGAGTTCGCGCTTGGCGTCAGCCGAGTTCTGGATTGCGTGGCGGTCCACTTCCACGATCACGTCGCCGCGCGAGATCCCGGCGTTGTCCGCCGGGCTGCCCGGCTGAACGTTGGCCACCACCGCACCCTTGACGTTGCCGGGAAGCTGCAGTTGCTCGCGCATGTCCGGTGTCATGTCCATCAGGCCGAGGCCCCAGCGTGGCTTGCCCTGCGCGTTGCCCGAGCTTGCCGACTCAGTTTCTTTCTTGTTCATGGCCTCCAGCGTCACGGGGATGGTTTCGCTCTTGCCGTCACGCAGGATGTTCAACTGCACCCTGGTCCCCGGACGCTCTTGCGCTACCGCGGCCTGCAGTTGTCCGGCGTCGTCCACCTTCTTGCCGTTGAACTGGGTAACCACGTCACCGACTTTCAGGCCCGCCTTGGCGCCGGGTGAATCCGGCTCGACCTGGCTGATCACCGCACCGATGGCTTCCTTCATGTGGAAGAACTCGGCGTTCTCCGGCGTCACGTCACTGATGCCCACGCCGATGCGCGCGTGCTCGATCTTGCCGTCCTTGAGCAGCGTGCTGATGATCGGCTTGGCGAGCTGAGCGGGAATCGCAAAGCCCATACCGGAGAACGTTCCGGAAGGCGAAATCAGGAACGTGTTGATGCCCACCACTTCGCCGTGCGCATTCACCAGCGGCCCGCCTGAGTTGCCGGGATTGATGGCCGCATCGGTCTGGATGAATTCACCCGGCTTGCGGGCGTCATCGCTGTAAGGATTGGCGCGATTCACGGCGCTGACGATGCCGCGCGTCACGGTAAAGCGGAAACCGAAGGGATTGCCGAACGCCAGAACCGTCTGTCCCGGTTTCAGCGCCGTGGAGTCGCCCCAGGGAACGCTGGCAAGATTGGTTGCGTTCACCTTGAGCAGGGCGAGGTCGGTCAGCGGATCAGCGCCGATAAGCTTCGCGGGCAGCACGCGGCGGTCGTTGAGAGTGACCCGGATATCTACCGCGCCCTCGATGACGTGATTGTTGGTGACGATGTAACCGTCAGGAGAGATGATAATGCCGCTGCCCATCCCGTGCTCGATCTGCGGGCCCGGACGCCCCTGCGGGCCGAATTGAAAACCAAACGGACCAAAGAACTGTTGCAGGCCGTTCTTGTCTTGGTCCTGGTCTTGCTCGTGGTTCTGTCCGTGCATGAATTTCTGCGCTCTGCCCTTGGAGACCACGGTCACGTTCACGACCGCCGGAGTCACTCGCGAGGCAAGTTTCTCCATGGCCTGGTCCAACGCGGTGATCGCACTGATGCTGTTGTCGTCGAGCGGCGCGGCCGCGGGCGCCATGCCGGCAGCGCTGGCCGCAACAGGTTTGGATAGTTCATAGGCTCCTACAGACGCAGTCAGGGCCAGTGCCAGCACTGCCGCCCACAGACGGTTCGTCCGCAGCGATTTCCGTTGTTTGATCCAGTTCATCATTTCTGCTTTCCATCCTTCACTTAATAAATTAGTTTTTATTAGATCAATTCTTGGGCTGAGGACCTTCGCCCCAAAACCCAGGCGTTGGTTACGTTTTGTTGGGAGGTTGAGGACGAGCGGCTTTTTCCGGTATCAGCCAGCGGGTTTGCGTCACGCTTACTCGCCAGCCGGCAGGAGTGGCCACAAAGGTTTCCTGCGTGGTCACGAGCACCACAAATACATTCTGAGGAGTCGCTTCACGAGGTGGAGTCGCTCCACGTGACTCGTCGGCGGCTAGGTATTCCGGAGTCACAGCAGGCGATGGACGGCTTGCTCCCGGCTTTGCCGTTGCAATCAAGGCTTTCTGCTTGCGCTGCTTGGCCGCAGGCTGGACCAGCTTCGCCGGGTGGTACAACACCGGAGCGACATTGGCCGCCACAGTCTTATTGCTTTCCGGCTGGCCAACCTGCACCAGCTCCGGCACCCACGAGAGTCCTGCGCCGGAGATGATCGCCAACATCATCACGGCGGGAACCGCAGGCTTCCACACGCGATTGGACGCCGGACGCTGGGGATCGAGAATCCGCGCCACGCGCGTGGAAAGCTGCCGCAACCGCCCGACCACAGCCTGCGCCAGCTCAATCTGGCGGCGCATGAAACTCTTCTCCGCCATGCGCGCCAGCAGCTCGGCATAGCCCCGAGGACTGCCGGTCCGCGCCAGCACCGCATCGTCACAAGCCATCTCGCGGTCCAGCGAGACCCTGCGCTCCATCCACCACACTGCCGGATGAAAGAACAAAAGCGTCTTAATCACCTTTTGCAGCAGGTTGGTCCAGTCGTCGCGGCGCCGGAGATGCGCCAACTCGTGCAGCACCACGTGCTTCAGGTCGGACTCAGCTCCATCTTCCACCAGCCACTGCGGCAGCACGATCGCAGGAGAGAAGAACCCGATCGCCGCGGGGGCATGCAGCCGCGAAGAAACCAGCACCTTGAGCTTGCGGTGTTTTCTGAACTCATCGATCTCGCGGCGCAGCTCCGGAGCCAGCAACTCTGCATCCAGTTCCTGCGAGTCCATCTTCATCCGCCGAAGTGCAAGCAATCCCGCAGCCACGCGCGTCATTCCCGCGAAGGCCAGCGCCGTCCAGCCCAGAAAAATATATGTGGCCAGCTCAACTGGCACCTTCACGGACTCAGTGGCCGCTCCACCCGCCGCGTTTTTCCACCAGCCGGTGTAGAGCAACAGCGGCAGCGCTGCCGTCGCCAGCAGAGCGGAAAGCCACATCATGAATCGCGTCTGCGAACTTTTCGCCGGAAGCCAGCGGACGATGGCGGCCACCAGCGCCATCAGCACCGTGCCCTCAACCAGGCAGAACAGCATTCGTCCCAAGGCAACGCCGGCAATCCACTGGAGGCTGGAGTAGTTCATTGCCCCTCCACTCCTTCCCGCAACAGGGCGCGCACTCGCTTCAACTCTTCCGCGTCAACACCTCTTTCTTCCAGCACATTCAACACCAGCAGATCATCTGAATTCTGGAAGAAGCGGCTCACCAGGTTGCGCACCGCGAATCGCCTGGCCTCTTGCCGGCCGATCAACGGGGTGTACACGTGGGCGCGTCCATCTTTGGCGTGCCCAACGTATCCTTTTTTCTCCAGAATTCGGATGGTGGTTAGAACGGAGTTGTAGGCCAAGGCAGGCTGCTCCGGCAGCGACTCAAGGATTTGGTGCACCGTGGACGGCCCTTTCGCCCAGACCACTTCCATCAATCGCAGCTCGGCTTCCGTAAGTGTCGCGGACTTCTTTGGGGGCAACTTCCCTGTCTCCCTTGGTTCGGTCGTTTGCTGGTATTAGACGTGGCAAACGCAAAAATGATAACTAATTTTTTAGTTATTTTCAAAACTGGATTTGAGAGAATATATAAACCGTTTTAAATGAACAGCATAGACGATTTACAGATGCTTGGGGCGTGACGCCGGGATTCCGAGCAAAGTTCGGTCTAGAGCTGGGGTGGGGCTCTGGGCGATATCGGCGATCTCGTTCAGTCGCCAGCGTCTCGCACCGGCTTCATTCGCCCACGATGGTCCTCCAGCAGCTTTCGCAGGCTTGTGTGCAGAGAATCCAGCGATTCGGAGACCTTCTGCACGCCGCTCGTCTCCCAGGTAACAGAGGGATCATCCATGTCTTCCGCCAGGCTGCGTACCATCTGGCTGAAGCGGCGCATGCGCTCTGCTGCCAGGAATGAGAGCACCACTTTGGGGTTCTTGCGGCTGGCCCGTGCATTGATCAATTCGCCAATCGTCCATGCGGTGTTTCGCACCTCATCTACCGAGCGACGAAAATCCTGCAGAAGGTGGATGTCGGGTTCGCGATCTGAACGAAGTTCGACTTCCAGGGATTCCAATTCTGCGGTGATATGTTTGAGCCTGGAAGAGAGGTCTGGGTGGCTATCGGGGTGGCTATCCGTCATTTTTTTGCGTTCCTTTGCCGCTTAATCTAGCTCAGGGCCGCAAGCAATCCCAGAAAAACCAAACAGAAATGAAACCTTAGTCACTCATTAGTAATTAGAGTCTTCCAATCTCCAGCTTGCTTTGACGATCTTCTGTTTTCAGCCAACCCCCGACTATAAGTTGATGGTTTCCAGTTGCCGACGATTCGCAAGGAGGTCACCCCACTTCCCCGAAGCCCGTTTCTGGACCACGAGACGAAGTGATGAAGCAGCCGGGAGATGATTCACTTTCCGGGAAGATGGGCTCGGTGATCACTTCCAAATGGCCGCTACACACTCAGAATCATGCGTCGAGGGCTCTTGACGAACCGAGAAACCTGGTGCGTCCGCAATGAATTAGTCCCCTTGCACTTCGACATGAGGAAGTGTAGGATCCCTTGTCGAAGTATAAGGGGAAGCAAATGTCGGGACAGACTGTCGATCTCCCGCAAGGGACACTTGATCTCTTGATCCTCCGAACCCTGGCGCTCGGGCCTCAGCATGGTTGGGCCGTTTCCGAGCGGATCCATCAAGTTTCGAGCAAAGTTCTCCAGGTCCGGCAAGGGTCGCTGTATCCCGCTCTGCATCGGCTGGAGCGTGCCGGCTGGATCAAGGCGCACTGGGGGACGTCGGAGAACAACCGCCGCGCAAAATATTACGAACTCACCAGGAGCGGGCGAAAACAGCTCGCGGCTGACCAAAACGAATGGCGGAAGCTGACGGCCGCCGTTGATCAGATCCTGGCGCCGAGCTAGGAGCTTCTCATGCTGAATGGTCCGGGAGGGAAAAATGGTCAGTGATCTTCTGATGCGCCTGCGAGCACTCTTGCAACGGAAAGCCGTGGAGAGCGAACTCGATGATGAGCTGCGTTTTCACTTTGACCAACAGGTTGACAAGCTTGTTCACTCCGGCTTGCCGCCTGCGGAGGCACGCCGCCGCGCCCGCCTTGTCTTCGGCGGCTCCGATCAAATCAAGGAGGAGTGCCGCGAGGCGCGTGGCATTCATTTTCTGGAAACGTGCGCCCAGGACATTCGATATGGAATCCGCATGTTGTACCGCAATGCCGGGTTCACCATCGTCGCGGTTCTGACTCTGGCGCTTGGAATCGGGGTGAACGTGGTAGCTTTTACCACTTTCAAAGTGTTTTTCGACAGACCTCTCGATGCTCGCGATCCCGGCAAAATGGTGAACCTCGCGCTGGTCCTCCACTCGGGCGATGTCGGCGCCCGTTTCAGCTATCCCGACTACGAAGCGCTTCGGGATCGTCTCCACTCTTTCAGAGGCCTGATCGCCTCGAACGGCGATACGTCCCTGACGCTCTCTGGCGCAGGAGGGAGCGTCAGTCAAAAAAGCTCGGCGGATGGCTCACTGGCGGGAAAATTGGGGCTGCTTTCATCCAGCAGCAGCAACAAGGAGTTCGCCGCCACAAGGATAGTCTCCGAGAACTACTTCTCGGTTCTGGGAATAGCGCCTCTGCGCGGCCGTATCTTTGGAGACGTTGCAGAGCTGGCCGCCTCTCCCGAGGTTCTCATCAGCGAAAACTATTGGCAGCGGAGGTTCGGTGGGGACCCCGCGCTGCTGGGCCAAACTATTCGTCTCAATGGTGTCGCCTTTACCATCGTCGGGATTACGCCGCACGACTTTGCCGGCACCGATTTTGACGTGCCCGATTTCTGGCTTCCTCTTAGCCTTGAGCCGCTGCTTCATCCTGACAGCCATCTGCTGAGCGACCGCGAAACCCACAGCTGCCGGCTGTTTGCTCGCCTTGCTCCCGGCGTCAGAATCGACCAGGCGCAGGCCGAGATGAACCTGCTTGCCGGCCACCTTACTGCCCTGCACGACACTCATTCCGATTGGGGCAAACCCGCTACCGCATTGCTGTGGCCGGGTTCCCCGTTCCCTATCCCCCTCAACCGTTTGAGAGCCGAAGCGAAGTACGGCGCTCTGCTCATCATGCTGGCTGTGGGGATGGTGCTGGTCATCGCTTGCGCCAATGTCGCCAGCCTGCAACTGGCCAGGGCCACATCCCGCAAGAGTGAAATGTCCATGCGCCTCTCGCTGGGAGCCAGCCGGCGGCGTCTTGTCCGGCAGTTGCTGACGGAAAACGCTCTGCTGGGCCTGCTTGCCGGCGCAGTCGCGCTTCTGTGCAGTTGGATCTTGATGAAGGCATTGGCCAGCGTGGTCGCCGAAGCCTTCCCGGTCCAGTATGGCACGGTGATTTTCCACGTGACCCCCGACCTAGGAATCTTTGCTTACGTCTTTGCCATCTCTCTGGCTGCCGGAATTCTGTTCGGACTCGCCCCGGCGCTCGAAAGTTCCCGCACGGCAGTCTCGCCGGCGCTCAAGGCCAACCCCGGGACATCGCCGGCTCGCAGCCGCCGGCTGCACAATGTTTTTATCGCCGCTCAGGTCGCGGTCGCCTTGGCACTCATGATCGCTGCAAGCATGTTGCTTCACAGCTCCATTCACGCGTTCCAGGTGGATAGGGGGTACGACAAACAGGTTGTCGATCTTACTCTCAAATTCGCCGAGGGCCCGAAATACACCGCAGACCGCAAGGGCGCCCTGGTCCGTGAGCTTCGCACGCGCCTTGCCGCAATGCCCGGAGTCGCGGCGATCACCAATGCTAACGCACCCGTCTATGGCTATCGACAAGCCGCGGTCTCGCTCAATGGAGAAGTACCTTTGGCCCAAAGCCAGCGAGCGTTCATCGACTACACCTATGTTCAGGCTAACTACTTCCAAACGCTTGGCATTCCCTTGCTCTTTGGCCGCAAGTTTCAATCGCCAGCCGGCCAGCCTGAGCCTTCCGTTATCCTCAGCGAATCGGCGGCCAAACGGCTGTGGCCGGGGGAGAATCCCATCGGTGGCAGCCTTCGTTTGGGTACCGATGGGCAGTTCCACCGCAAGAACGACCTTGTTCCCGACGGGCCTCCTTACCAGGTGATCGGCGTCACCGGCGACACACGCGGCGCTACGTTCGACGGCAGCGACTCCTATCTGGTCTACTTGCAGTTGCCTGAAGACCGGCTCCAGGACTACCCAATCCTAGTCCGCACAGCTGACCCGAAGCAGTTCATGCCCGCGATACACCCGCTGATCTCATCCATCGATCCGGACCTGGAAGTTGATTCTGAAACATTCGAGGAGATGCTTCGCGTGTCGGCGACCTTCTTTCTCCCCAGCTCCGCGGCCGCGATCGCTTCCCCGGTCGGCCTGATCGGGCTCTTGCTGGCCGCGATGGGCATCTACGGCACGGTCAGCTATATCGTCGTGCTGCGCACGCGCGAAGTCGGCATCCGCATGGCTCTGGGCGCCCCAAAGCGCGCCATCCTCGGACTCATGCTGCAACAATGCATGCGGCCCGTGCTTGCCGGATTACTCGCCGGAATGTTTCTGGCCGTAGGAGCGTCTTACCTGCTACGCGGGGCACTTCATGGGCTTCACACCGTCGATGGCATATCCTTTGCAGGAGTTTCCTTCTTGTTTGCGGCTGTTGCGCTGCTCGCAGCCTACTTGCCATCCCGGCGAGCCATGGACGTGGATCCCATGGTAGCGCTCAGATACGAATAGCCTTCGGGGTTGTCGGCAACCGCCGCGAGTTGTTACCTCTCAGAAAGTGCAACCGGCTTTCGGCATTGTGCCCGAATCACGGCTAGGCAGAACTTATTCCGGTCCAGAAGTCGGCTTGGGCGAAATCTGGTGTCCCCCAAGCCCGTTTATCGGGGCAGATCTTGCGAAGCTCGGCAAGGCAGATGCCTAAACGCATTCCCGAATCGGGATGTTTTTGTTCTTAGCGGTCTGTTTTGATCGCATGTAATAGTTTTGTAATGTGACTCAAGATCACTGCGAAAAACTCTCTTGAGGGATACGCTGCAAATTGGAATTATATGGAAACGCATCCCAAGCGAAGTCGCGCGCGCATTCTGTTGAGTTCGGTCTTCGGCCCTTACGCGCAAGATGACGAATTTGGCAGCCGGTCCATTAATCCCATGGAGCTCTATCACAACCAGGTTACCCGCGCGCAGGGCAGCTTTTCGCTGCGCATGTTCCATCGGTCCTGGGGCATCATGCTGATCCAGGCAAATATTTCCGCACCCTGCAGCGTGCTGGATTTTCCCACGCGCGAAGCCTTTGCTCGTGAATTAGTCACGAAGCACTACGACATCGTTGGCATTTCTTCGATCATCGTGAACGTTCGCAAGGTCCGAGAGATGTGCCGAATGGTGCGAGAACTATCACCGGGTTCGGTGATCGTGGTGGGCGGACACGTAACCGCCATTCCGGGCGCGGAAGCGACGATCGACGCTGACCACATCGTGCGCGGGGAAGGTATTTCCTGGATGCGCCGGTACCTGGGAGAAGACGAGCACGCGCCGATCCGCCATCCTGCCATCGTTTCCGGTCTCCAGACTCGCATCATGGGAGTGCGCCTTCCGCAGCGGAAGGGCGGGACGGCAGCCACCATCATCCCGTCCGTGGGTTGCCCCATGGGCTGTAACTTCTGTACCACGTCCGCTTTCTTTGGCGGCAAAGGGAAATTCATCAACTTCTACGAGACCGGCGATGAACTGTTTGAGGTGATGTGCCGGATCGAATCTGAGCTCAAAGTGCATTCCTTCTTTGTGATGGACGAAAACTTCCTGCTCCACCGCAAGCGTGCCATGCGCCTGCTGGAACGCATGAAGCAGGCGGGCAAGAGCTGGGAATTTTCGGTCTTCTCTTCCGCCCACGCCATCCGGAAATACACCATGCCGGAACTTGCCGAACTCGGCGTTTCCTGGGTATGGATGGGCTTGGAATCTCCTAACGCCAGCTATAGCAAGCTGCAAGGAACCGATATCCGGCAACTTACGCGGGAGCTTCGCGAACATGGCATACGAGTGCAGGGCTCGACGATTATCGGACTAGAGCACCACACGCCAGACAACATCGTGGAGGAAATCGAATCGGCAGTCAGCTACCAAACCGACTTCCACCAGTTCATGCTCTACACGCCGGTTCCCGGCACGCCGCTCTACCAGGAAATGGCCGACCAGGGTCGTCTGCTGACGGAGGTTGACCTGGCCGATGTCCATGGGCAATACAAATTCAACTTCCGGCACGCCGCAATCTCCCGCGACGATTCTAAGAGCTTCCTGGATTGGGCGTTCTGGCGCGATTTCGAGCGTAATGGGCCGAGTCTTTATCGCATGTGCCAGACCATGCTCCAGGGCTGGCAGCGCTACAAGGACTACCCTGATGCGCGCGTCCGGGAGCGGTTTGCGCGGCAAAGGAAGAAGCTCAGCGGCGCCTACAATGCGGCGCTCTGGGTGATGGAGCGGGAATTCAAGAAAGTCAATCGCAGCGTGAGTGAGCAGATTCACGAACTGCGTCGCGAAGTTGAGAAGGAATTCCCGGTCGTTGCCCGCCTCACTGCCGCATCGCTAGGGCCTGTCTTGTTGTGGTCCACACGCCGGGAGGAAAAGCGGCTGGCATCAGGACGTACCTACGAACCCCCAATCTTTGTGGAGCGCCGTAATTGGAGTTCGGCTTAGTAGCCCCTGTTTATTGGCCGTCTTAACTGCAACCTCAGGGCCTCACGGCCGCGTATCTGGCGGGCTCCGCTTCAAACTTTTGCTTGCATCCGGCGCAGCAGAAGTAAAACCACTTTCCTTGATACTCCGATTTGTGTTTGGCCTTGCCCATGTCCACCATCATGCCGCAGATGGGGTCTTTGGCTTCAGTGCTGATCACGGGCAGAAGCTGCGCGGCCTTGGCTTGCGCAACGGGTTTGGACTTTGCGCCACGAACCTGAATAATCTCCGCTAAAACACTCACTGCAATCTCTTCCGGTGCAGCTGCCGCGATATTCAGCCCTGCCGGCGCGCGAAGCCTGCCGAGTTTCTCCCGGGCTAATCCCTTAGTGCGCAAATACTCCAGCACCTTCTCGGCTTTGGTTTTGCTGGCGACAAAGGCAACGTAACCGGCGTCGCTCTTGAGCGCCTGCTCCAATGCTTCCTCATCGCCTTCGCCCTGGGTTGAAACTACAATAAACGTCTGGGGCGTGAACTTCACGCTCGCAAGACTGAAGTCTTTCTGTGCCGAGACGGCTGCGTCGCCGAAATCTTCTCCGCTGAACTCCTCGGCTACCACTGATACCGTGTACCCAATCGTCCTTCCCAGCCGCGCCAGCGTCTGGGCAACAGGCGAGCGACCAAGAATCACAATCTGCGGCTTGGGCAACACGGGTTCAATGTAGATGTCGAGTGCGCCTCCGCTGTGGCACGTCATGGTGTAGTCCACCACTCCTTCTTCCGCCCCGTTGGCGGATGGACTGATCCTTACCAGCTTGGGACGGCCCTCTGCCAGGCACTTGAGCGCCTCTTTGATCACCACCGGTTGAGCGCAACCGCCGCCAATCCATCCCCAGAGCCGGCCGTCGGCGAGGACAATGGCTTTGTCGCCCGGCTTGCCGGAGGTCGGCGGCTGGCAGCGCACCACCGTTGCCGTGGCGAACTTCTCGCCCGCTTCCACCAAATCCGCTGACTTCTTCAGGAAATTATCAAACATCGCGTCTCTTCAATATTCTAATTTCGGGCCAGGTGCTTCTCCAACGCCAGCAGGCTTTCCAGATTGTGCGCCGGCGCAAACACATCAATGTAAGGCAGTGCCGCGCTCATGCCCTGCGTTACCGGCTTGTACTCGCGCAGCCCCAGCAGGGGGTTCAACCATATCACGCGGCGGACGCGCCGCTTGATTTCATACAACTGCTCCGCCAGCTCCTCTGGCCGTCCCGTGTCCCATCCATCGCTCAGCACGATGAACACCGTATCGCGGGAGAGCACGCGCCGGCCGTAAAACCCGATGAAGTCCCGGAGCGATTCGCCGATCTTCGTTCCACCGGACCATCCTGCCGCCTGCTGCGCCAGCGATTGCAAGGCCTGGCCGAGCCTGCGTCCGCGAAGCGCGGGCGTGATTTCCGTGACCTGGGTGCTGAACAGAAACGTATCTACGCGTTTGAAGTGTTTCTGCAGCGCGAAGGCAAAGCGGAGCAAAAACAGGCTGTACGCATTCATGGAGCCGCTGATATCGAGCAGCACGACCAGACGGTCCTGCTGGATCTTTCTTGCCTTGTAGCTCAGATCGATCAGGTCGCCGCCGCGGCTGATGTTGCGCCGTATCGTCCGCCGCAGGTCCACCTGGCCGCGCTGCTTCATGCTCTTGAGCCGCCGCGAAAGCCGCAGCGCCATCTGCTTCAGCAGCCGCATGGAGATACGTTCAAGTTCGGCCAGATCGTTTTGCGGCGTCTGGGAAAAATCCGTTCTTTTCAGGCGCTCTTGGACCGTCGCGCCCAGCACGGCTTTGCCGCCATCGTCTTCCGCTGTCTGGCCTGCGTCGGAGCGTCCGATCATTGTCGCGATAGCGCTTTGCGGTGCGCGATGCTCGGTTTGTGCCCTTCTCCTGGGGTTCGGCGAGGCCTCCGCCTCAGTTCGATTCCAGAATGCTTCGAACAGCTCGTCAAACTGGTCCCACTCGTCTTTGCTGGAGCAGAGTACGGCGCGCAGTGCCGACTTCAGAAAATCGCGGTCGCTCACGCCCACGGCGCGTACAACATTCAGGGCGTCTACACTCTCTTTCACTCCGGCGGAAAGGCCGCATTCGCGGCAGTAACGGCAGAATTCCACGATTGCCGAGGCGAGATTTTCTTCCTGCAAAGCCATAACGAAGTGTATTTACGAATCAGTTCTACCGGCGCAGTGGTTCCTCGTAGAAATTCCCTGAATCGGTATAGTGAGGGAGAAAATGTCGGGATCCTTCGACTCCCCCTCAGTCGCAAAGCTCCCTCGGGGTCGCTCAGGATGACATTGGTTAAGGGCAATCATTCCTCAAGCTTCATCGCGAATAACGAATGAGCCAGATGGGATCATGCCCTGTAGGAAACTCTGTTGATTTCCAAAATACATCATCCCTCGCATTTGATCGCCATCCGAAACTTTTGCTTTGCTCCGTGTCTCCGCGCCTCCGTGGTAAGTTGGATTCTACCCTGCCTGCGAAATCAGACTCTCTACGCCCGCTCCCGTGATCTTTCCGGCGTCCTCCACTGACTTGGCCAGACAGCCCAGCGTGGCTTCCACCGCGGCAGGATCGAGATCTCGCCGGCCCAGCGACATCAAGGCCTGCGCCCAATCCAGCGTCTCCGCGATGCCCGGCGGCTTGCTCAGTTGCAACTGCCGCACCGACTGCACGAACCGTACCACCTGCCTGCTCAAGTCGGCGGCGATCCCCGGCAGCCGTGCGCTCACGATCCTGAGTTCCTTTTCCAGCGTCGGATAGTCGATCCAGTGATACAGGCAGCGGCGCTTCAGAGCGTCGCTCAGCTCGCGGCTACGGTTTGAAGTCAGGATCACATAGGGAATATGCCGCGCGCGAATCGTTCCCAGCTCGGGGATACTGATCTGGAAGTCAGACAGCAGTTCCAGCAGGAACGCCTCAAACGCTTCGTCCGCACGATCGACTTCGTCCACCAGCAGAACCGGGGAAAGATCCTGCGCCTGGATGGCCTGGAGCAACGGCCGTTCCAGCAGGAACTCGCGACTGAAGATGTGTTTTTCTTTTTCCTCCACGGTCTGGCTGGTCTGCTCTTCAATCTTGATGGCCAACAATTGCTTCTGGTAATTCCACTCGTAGACCGCCGAGTTCACGTCCAGGCCTTCATAACATTGCAGACGGATGAGCTTTGTGCCGAGAAACGCGGCCAGCACCTTGGCGACTTCGGTCTTGCCCAATCCGGCGTGGCCCTCGAGCAAGACAGGTTTGCCCAGCCTGGTCCCGAGAAAGAGCACGGTGGCCAGGGCCGCGTCTGTGATGTAACCCTGCTGTTCCAGCCCGCGGATGATGTCGCCCGGTTCGTTGATCTGCTTCCCTGGCGGAAGAGTTGGTGGCATGGTGTGGTGGTCAGCTTTTTTCTTTGTCAGATTCGGGCTTGGAACCACCGGACAGCGTGGCCTTCAGAGCGGAAAAGGCCAGCCCCAGCCCGCTGATCGGCTTGGGCGCGCCGGCCTCAGCTTCCACGCCCTGGAGCTTCTGGCGGAAGCACTCAGTGAACTGGCCGAACATGATGTTGGAGACCTCATTGATCACGCGACCGCCCATCTGCGCCAGTATGCCGACGACGTTCAACTCGGAAACGCTGACGACTTCAGTACCGCTCTCCAGGGCGCGCAGCTTGCCTGTCATTTTCATGGATGCGCTGCCCCGGCCGCGCACGTCCTGGCCTTTGCCCAGGATCTCGATCTCGTGCGCCGCCGCGTCCAGCCGGACGATCTGCACTTCGCCCTTGTAGTCGGTTACGCTGGGGCCTACCTTCACGCTGATGGCGCCTTTATAGTTGCGATCATCAACCTGCTCGGTGATCTGAGCGCCGGGTACGCACGTGACCACCTTGCGCGGATCGCTCAAGAACGCCCAGACTTTTTCTACCGGCTCCTGGACTTGAAATGTTTTCTCAATTCTTACTGCCATGAATGTCACACGGTCTTCGGCCCGGGCCAAAGCCCGGATGTGGAGACAACTCTTATCGCGGCCCTGAAAGGGCCACTCTTCCACCTTACCTAGCCCGTGATTCCCTTCTCCTTGAGGATATTCCAGACCTTCCAGGGTGTGATTGGCATGTCAATGTGTTTGATGCCGAGGTGCGAGAGCGCGTCAACCACGGCGTTGACGAAGGCGGCCGGAGAGCCGACATTCGGCGATTCGCCCACGCCCTTGGCGCCGAACGGATGGTGCGGCGAAGGCGTGACAGTCTTGCCCGTGTCCCAATGCGGGGTCTCGACCGCGGTGGGCACCAGGTAGTCCATGAAGGTGCCGCCCTGCACGTTGCCGTTTTCGTCGTAGCCGATTTCCTGCATGAAGGCGATGGCAAAGCCTTCAGTCAGGCCACCGTGAATCTGGCCTTCCACGATCATGGGGTTGATGATGTTGCCGCAGTCATCCACCGCGACGAACTTGCGCACCTTCACCTCGCCCGTGCCCTTGTCGATGTCCAAAACACAGATGTAGGTGCCGAAGGGAAAAGTCAGGTTCGGCGGATTGTAGTAGTCCACAGCTTCCAGTCCGGCTTCAACGTCCGGTGGATGGTTGGTGTAGGCCGCGAAGGCGATTTCCTGGATCGTCTTGGCCTTGCTGGGCGCGCCTTTGACGAAAAATTTCCCCGGCTCCCATTCCAGGTCCTGCTCGCTGCATTCCAGCAAATACGCGGCGATCTTGCGCGCTTTTTCGCGGATCTTGCGCGCCGCCATAGCCGTAGCGGCGCCGGAGGTCGGCGTACTGCGGCTGGCGTACGTGCCCAGACCGTAAGGAGCGGTGTCCGTATCGCCTTCTTCCACCTGCACGTCTTTTGCGGGGATGCCGAGTTCCTGCGCCACAATTTGCGCGTAGGTGGTCTCGTGCCCCTGCCCCTGGCTCTTGGTGCCCATGCGGCAGATGGCTTTGCCCGTGGGGTGGATGCGGATCTCCGCGCTGTCGAACATCTTGAGGCCGAGGATGTCAAAATGCTTTGCGGGACCGGCGCCCACGATCTCCGTGAAGCTGGAGATGCCGATGCCCATCAGCTCGCCCTTCTTGCGCTTTTCCGCCTGCTCTTTGAGCAACGCGTCGTAGCCCACGGTATCGAGCGCCAGCTTCATGGCGGCGTGGTAATCGCCGCTGTCATACTCCCAGCCCAGCGGGGACTTGTACGGAAAACTCGCCGAAGGAATGAAGTTTTTCTTGCGCAACTCCGCGGCGTCCATCTTCAGCTCGTCGGCCAGCACGTCCATGGCGCGCTCGATCAGGTACGCGGCCTCTGTCACGCGGAAAGAACATCGGTAAGCGATGCCGCCAGGCGCCTTGTTGGTGTAAACGCCGTCCACTTCGCAGAAGGCTTGCGGGAAGTCGTAAGAGCCGGTACAGATGCTGAACAGCCCTGCGGGAAATTTGGTGGGCTGCGCGGCGGCGTTGAAGGCGCCGTGATCGGCCAGGGTTTTCACGCGCATGGCCTTGACCTTGCCGTCCTTGTCGGCCGCCAACTCGGCGGTCATGTGGTAGTCGCGGGCAAAGCCGGTGGACTGCAGGTTCTCCGAACGCGTCTCAATCCACTTGACCGGACGTCCCAGCGTGAGCGACGCCACCACGGCGCAGACATAACCGGGATACACGGGGACTTTGTTGCCGAACCCGCCGCCGATGTCCGGGGCGATGATGCGTATGTTTTGTTCCGGAATGCCCCCCACCAGCGCGAACACGGTGCGGTGCGCGTGCGGCGCCTGGGAGGTCAGGTACACGGTGAGCTTTTCCGTGGCCTTGTTGAAGTCCGCAACGCAGCCACAAGTCTCCAGCGGCGCCGGATGACAGCGCGGAGAGAGCGCGTTGACCTTGGCCGTGACGGCTGCTTCTTTGAAGACTTTGTCGGTCGCCCCTTTGTCGCCTACTTCCCAGTGGAAGATGTGGTTGTCCTTCTGTTCGCGGTCTTCGCGCAGCAGCGGAGCGCCCTTATCCATCGCTTTATGGGGATCAACCAGTACCGGCAACTCTTCGTAATCGACTTCGACGAGTTCGGCGGCGTCGGCCGCGGCGTAACGGTCTTCGGCAACCACGAACGCGACTTCCTGCGCCTGGAAGAGCACTTTGCCGGTGGCCAGCACCATCTGCTTGTCGTAAGAGAGCGTAGGCATCCAGGCCAGGTTTGCCTTGGCCAGGTCTTCACCGGTGATGATGGCCAGCACGCCGGGGACTTTCTTGGCCGCTTCCGTATTGATGCTCTTGAGGCGCGCGTGCGCGTAGGGGCTGCGGACCATCTGTCCATACACCATGCCAGGCAGGTTCACGTCGTCCACATAGTTGCCCTTGCCCTGGATGAAGCGCGAGTCTTCCTTGCGCCGCATGGAGTGTCCCATGCCGCAGATTTCAGGCGATGTCTTGAAGATCTCATTGCTCATGGTTAGGCTCCCTTCGCCATTTTCTTCGCGGCGTATTGCACGGCCTTCACGATGTTCTGGTAGCCGGTACAGCGGCACAGATTGCCGGAGATGCCCCAGCGAATGTCAGCTTCCGTGGGGTTCGGGTTCTTGCTGAGCAGCGCCAGGGACGACATGAGCATGCCCGGCGTGCAGAACCCGCACTGCAAGCCGTGCTCCTGCTTGAATCCTTCCTGCAGGGGATGGAGCTGGCCGTCCTTTATCAGCCCCTCCACGGTGGTGATCTCTCCACCATCGGCCTGCACGGCAAAAACGGTGCACGACTTCACGGTCTTGCCGTTCAAAATCACCGTGCATGCGCCGCAGTTCGAGGTATCGCAGCCGATGTGGGTCCCCGTGAGCTGCAGCGATTCGCGGATAAAGTGGACCAGCAGCGTGCGCGGCTCGACCGCGGCTTCACAAGAGCGGCCATTGATCTTGACTTTGACTAATTGCTTGTTCGCCATGCTTAAAATCCCTCCCTCAGTCTCTGGGACGCTACTTGCCGGCCCGTTCTACGGCACGGGACAACGCACGTTTGGTGAGTTCTTTGACCAGCCCCTTCTTGTATTCCGCCGGACCACGCAGGTCTGAGCTGGGCTGGGCTGCCTCGGCCGCGAGTTGCGCGGCCTGCGCAATCGTGGCGGCATCGGGCTTTTTGCCTTTAAGAAAATCTTCCGCTTTGCTCGCCTTGATCGGCGTGGGCCCTACGTTGGTCAGGCCGATACCCGCCTTCTGCACCGCGCCGCCGCCATCGAGCGTGAGTTGCACCGCGACGGCAGCCGTGGCGAAATCTCCTACCTTGCGCTCTACCTTGACATACGCCCCGCCGCTCTTGGGCGGCGGTACAGGGATGCGAATCTCCGTGAGAATCTCATCGTGCTTGAGGTCAGTCTCGAACAGCGACTTAAAAAAGGTTTCAATCGGGATCACGCGCTCGCCCTTCGCGCCCGTGGCCACCACCTGAGCGCCCAGGGCAATCATGGTCGCCGGATGGTCGTTGGCCGGATCGCCGTGCGCCAGGTTTCCGCCCACGGTCGCCATGTTGCGCACCTGGGGATCGGCGATCACCGTGGCGGTGTCGAGCAGCAGCGGATACTTCGATTGCACCAGCGGAGAAGCTTCCAGTTCGGCTTCCCGTGTTAGCCCGCCAATCTTCAGAAACCCGCCTTCTTCCTTGATGTACGAAAGCCCGCTGATGCCGTTGATATCCACCAGAAGGCCCGGCCGCGCCAGCCGCAGCTTCATCATGGGAATCAGGCTCTGGCCGCCGCTCAGGATCTTGGCGTGATCACCGTGCTGTTGCAGCAACGCCACGGCTTCAGGGATTGTTTTGGGTCGGAGATATTCGAAGGCTGGAGGAATCATGGTTCCACCTCTCTTGGTTGTGGGTACCAACAGCGCTTACAACACCGCAATGCCGCTGCGAAAGCGTGACCATTAAATCACATCGGCTGTCCGCCTGTAAAAGGCCGGAGAAATCGGGGTCAAACCTTTTGATATCGAATCGTTGTGAAACGTTGCGTTGAACCCAGGAGGGCGCGGGTCTATCATACGTATAGCTCATGCCGCTCGACTTCTATTCCAAAGCGGGACAGCTCGCAGGTGAGGACCGGCCGTT
>DASVFK010000231.1:0-21816 GCA_036380095.1 Candidatus Angelobacter sp.
GCCATCCCCATGTGCGGAGTTCCCTACCACGCCGCGGAAAACTATCTTTCCAAACTCTTGCGCAAGGGCTTCAAGGTGGCCATCTGCGAACAGATGGAAGACCCTCGCTTTGCCAAAAAGCTTGTGCGCCGCGAAGTCACACGCGTGCTCACTCCGGGCACGGCGCTCGATGGTTCCATCGGCTCGGAAGATAACAATTTTCTGGCCGCGCTGGCCCGCGTCTCCGGCGCCGTGGGCCTGGCCGCGCTCGATCTCTCCACCGGGGAGTTTCGCGCCACGGAATTCCGCGGTCCGGAAGCCGAGAGGCGCGTTCTGGAAGAACTCCAGCAGTTGCGTCCTCGCGAAGTGCTGTATCCTTCCGGGCTGCCGCTGTTCGATCAAGCCCCGTCTGATGTGCCGCTCGACCGGGCACAGCGCGCGGACGACACCGCTTCGTATTCTGTCAAAACCGCATCCGCCACCCTGCTTCCCGCCGGCGAAGTTTCTTCGCTCGCCGTGGACCGCGTCCGCTTCACCGAAACCCCGCTCGAAGACTGGGTCTTCTCTGCCGATTACGCCGTCCCGCTGCTGGAAAACCAGTTGGGCGTGCTCTCGCTTGAAGGCTTTGGCCTGCAGGGCAAGCCGGCAGCGGCCACCGCGGCGGGGGCCATTCTCCATTACGTCCGTTCCACCCAGCGCGGCACGCTCCAGCATGTGGACCGCATCGGCTTTTACGATCGCCTGGAATACCTGGTGCTGGATGCGGTCACGGTGCGCAACCTGGAACTCGTGGAGCCGCTTTTCGCCGGCGCCGGCAATGAAGTCACGCTCTTCCGCGCCATGGACGCTACGCTCACCCCCATGGGCAAACGCCTGCTCCGCGCCTGGATGTTGCGGCCTTCTATTAGTGCGCCCGAAATCAACCATCGCCTTGACGCCGTGGAAGCCGGAGTGAAGGATTTTGTCGCCCGCGAAGAGTTGCGCCGCTCGCTCGATGGCGTGCTCGACATCGAGCGGCTGCTCAGCCGCGTGACCCTGGAGACCGCCAATCCGCGCGACGTGCTGGCCCTTTGCGCCAGCCTGAACCGCACCCCTGGCATCAAGGCGGCCCTGTCGCGGCTTGCTTCGGCGCGATTGCTGGAACTCAACCAGTTGATGGACGAGTTGGCTGACCTGCGCCAGCGCATCGAAACCACCATCGTGCCCGAACCGCCGCTCACCCTGGTTGAAGGCGGAGTGATCCAGCCCGGAATCGATCAGGAACTCGATGAGCTGCGCAATCTTTCCCGCAATTCCAAGCAATACATCGCGCAAATCGAGGAGCGCGAACGCAAGCGCACCGGCATCAACTCGCTCAAGGTCAAGTTCAATTCGGTTTTTGGCTACTACATCGAAATCAGCAAGGCCAATCTCCACCATGCCCCGCCAGACTACGAGCGCAAGCAGACGCTGGTGAACGCCGAACGCTTCACCACGCCGGAACTGAAAGAGTACGAAGCCAAGGTGCTCGATGCCCAGGAGAAGATCGTGGAACTGGAACGGCGGCTGTTCGCCGAGCTGCGTACCGCCATCGCCGCCGAAGCCCGCCGCATCCGCCAGACCTCCCTTGCTCTTGCGGAAGTGGATGTTCTTGCTTCGCTGGCCTTCATCGCGCAGAATCGCGCTTATTGCCGCCCCCAGTTTGACGGCTCCGGCGAGCTGGAGATCATCGAGGGGCGCCACCCGGTGCTGGAACAGCAGGAGCTCACCGGCAGCAATGACCGCTTTGTCCCCAATGACCTTTACTCGAACTCCACCACGCACTCAATCCTGCTCATCACCGGCCCCAACATGGGCGGCAAGTCCACCTATCTGCGGCAGACCGCGCTCATCGTGCTCATGGCGCAGATGGGCGGCTTTGTGCCCGCGCGTTCGGCCCGCCTGCCGCTGATGGACCGCATCTTTACCCGCATCGGCGCCAGTGACAATCTGGCCCGCGGGCGCTCCACCTTCATGGTGGAAATGACGGAGACCGCCGCCATCCTCAACACGGCCACGCCACGGTCTCTGATTCTGCTCGACGAAATCGGCCGCGGCACCGCCACCTACGACGGACTCGCTATCGCCTGGGCGGTCGTCGAGTTCATCCACTCCACCAGCCGCGCACGGACGCTCTTCGCCACGCACTACCACGAGCTCACCGAACTCGACCGCCTGGAGGGTGTAAAAAACTTCCACGTGTCGGTCAAGGAAAACGCCGGCGGCATCGTCTTCCTGCGCAAGGTCGAGCCCGGCCCGGCCGACCGCAGCTACGGCATTGAAGTGGCCAAGTTGGCCGGGCTGCCGCCGGAAGTGGTGGTGCGCGCGCGCGAAGTGCTGCATGAACACGAAAGCGCCGAGCAGCAAGCTACCGAACATCTCTCGCCCGGCGCACACGAGCCCCAACCGCAGATGCAGTTGACCATGTTTACGCCGTTGTCACAGAAGATTGTTGACCGGCTGAAAGACGCGGACTTGAACAACCTGACGCCGATAGAAGCGCTGAACCTGCTAAACGAACTCAAAAAGCAAATGGGATAGTCCAATTCGTCAGCTTCCGAACATTCTAGTTTCGTCACGTCTTCGTTAACTAGAAAGCTATTCCCGATGCCCTTAAACTGGGGCATACTCCGTTCAAGTCTCTACCAGGTTCTCAAACAAGAAAGCAGTCGACCCGGGCGCCACTCGTCTCGACTCGCATTCTGGCAGTGTCCTTGTTGTGCCCGCGGAGACCACAACAAGCCACGCGCCCGGTCCGGACCCAGGAGTCTGTGTGCATGCGACGGTCTTCCCTGCTCGTCTTCCCTCTCGTTCTGGCCCTCACGTCCTGTATCTCGCCCGAATCTGAGTTTGCTTCCAGTGATTGCACTGCCCCGGTCCAGCCTGGGTTTACCCGTATTTTCATCGGCGTGCCGGCCCGGCGCGGTCAGCAATCGGGAACAAGCGCTCAGGACCCACTCGATGGCACCACCGCGGACAAGTTCGACACCATTCTGCGCACCATCGCTGATGGACAAAGGCCCACCTGGGGTTTGCAATCGCAAATCCCGCCGCAGAACCTGGTAGTCTGCATCGGGCCGGGCATATTCCACACCAACGGCCAGTACGATTGGCGCATCGCCAGTGGCCACAGGCTCGGCGCCCACTCCGTGGGCTTCACGGTTGAAAAGAACTGGAAGATTCACGGTCACGGAACCGGCCGGACCATGCTGGTGCTGGAGGGGTACATGCGCGACCACTTCACCGACCTGGCTGGTAATCCATTTGCCGGCGGCAGCAACATCGCAATCGGTACGCATTCGCCTGACGCATCCGGCGTGGAAGTTTCCGACCTGACCATCGACGCCAACCACGACGCCCTCTATCGCCTGGAAAGCCTGCCGCTTAACCTTAGCGCTATTGTTCTGCGATCCCGGCAGGGCGGCCATTGGATCCACAACGTCCATGTGGTGGGGGCTTCCGGGGACCTGGGTGCGGCCAACATTCGCTATGAGGCCTTTCCCATCTTTATTTGGGGCGACAGCCCCATGGGCGACTCTTCTACCAGCCGCGACAATCTGGTTGAAAAGACTTCGGTTACTCACCCCGGACGCGCGGTCTTTGCCGACCAGTTTCCCGGCGGGTCGGTATCAGCCATCGTCGTGGGAAACGCCGTGGCTGAAGTCCGCGAGAACCTGGTGGATGGGTACAACATCGCCTACGGCGGCTGGTCCATGGGCCCGGCCTGGTTTCATGACAACATCGCCAAGAACGTCCGCTACGGCTTTAATGCAGATAGCTTCAGCAACGTCGGCATCACCCTGGAATCCAACAAGTTCATTCATCCGGCGCTCTTTGGGATCATGATAGGCGGTGAAAGCCAGACCCAGATGTTTTCGCGCTGGAAGGTAATTCACAATACCATTGAGATTGGCGTCGCCCACGCGGCCGGTTTGGTGCTGCGCGGCCAGGTACAACGTTCTATGTTCGCTGACAATACCATTGTGTCTGACCGGTCCGCTCCTCAGCAGGTCGTGGCCATCTGGAGTTATCCCTCGGGAAGCCAGACGGCCAACTTCGGCAATGTTTTCAAGAACAATCAGTTGGATAACAGCCAGCGCATCGATTTTTCCCTGGACCCCAATTTCGATTCCAACTGCAGGTTTCAGAACCACGACTCGAGGAACCGCGCCCTGCCTGGCTTTCCCGACAATGTGGCCGCCTTCCCCGGCGGCTGTGCCATTCCAGACGCTTCCATACCCTGAGCGGAAGCCGGTGCGTCCTGCCTCGCTATTTCCTAACTCGACCGTATAATCTGAAGTTGATGCGCAGAAAGATCAGTTTGGAGTTACGCCAGCAGGCCGGACAACTGCTCATCATGGGCTTTGACGGCCTGGAGACCGATGCGCGTTTGCGCACCACGCTGGCTACTCTGCAGCCCGGCGGCGTGATTCTTTTTGCGCGCAACATCGAAACTCCCAGGCAGACGTGGAGGCTGCTGCACCAGGCCCAGGCCGCCACGCCTGTGCCCATGTTCCTCTGTATTGACTTGGAAGGCGGCACCGTGGACCGCCTGAAGAAGGCGATTGCGCCGGCCCCTTCCGTGGAAGATGTGTTTCACACCGGAGACCGCACGCTGTGGCGCATGCACGGCAACATCCTCGGGCTGGAAGCCCGGGCCCTCGGCTTCAACACGGATTTCACGCCGGTCTTCGACCTGGGCCTGCCGCCTTCGCGTTCGGTGCTGGCGTCGCGCACGGCGTCCGCCGATCCAAAAGCAGTCATCGCTTATGCCCGCGAGTGCCTGCGCGGGCTCAAGGCAGCCAAGGTCCTGGGCTGCGGCAAGCACTTTCCCGGCCTGGGCGAGGCCAACCTGGATACGCACCACGAACTGCCAGCCATCCGCAAACCGTGGAAGAAAATCTGGGCGGAAGACCTGCTGCCCTACCGCGCTCTGCATCGCCAGATTCCCTTTGTGATGGTGGCGCACGCGGCCTACCCGGAGGTCACCGGCAACAATCAGCCCGCATCGCTTTCCCCCAAGTGGATGAAAGACATTCTGCGCAAGAAGATCGGTTTTCGCGGCTTGATCATCTCTGACGATCTGGAGATGGGCGGCGTACTTGCCGCCGGCCCGATCGAGGAAGTGACGGTCGAGACCCTTCGCGCCGGGGCTGATATGTTCCTGATCTGCCACAATCAAGAGTTGGTGTGGCGCGGCTATGAGGCGGTCTTGCGCGAAGCCGAACGCGACCGCAAGTTCGCCGAACAGGTGCAACGCGCGGCCCGGCGGGTGCTTGCCCTCAAGCGTCGTTCCACGGAATTGCGCACACTGGCGCGAGAACCACTAGAAAGAACAGTCAACAAGCTGAAGCAGGTGGTCCAGAATTTCTCGCAGGTTGTTGCCGGCAATCGGATTGACGACCGCCTGATCGTTCCCCGGACGGAGTACAACGCGTGATTGTGGCGGGAGTGATGAGTGGAACTTCCGCCGATGGAATTGACGTGGTCCTGGCCCGAGTTTCCGGATCGGGAACCGGATACAAGACGCAGTTCCAATTGCTACGGCATGAGCATTTCCCTTATCCCCAGGCGGTCAGGCAGGCCGTGCTAAAGGCCATGAATGCCAGTCGCATCAGCGTGGCCGAGCTTTCACGCCTGAATTTCCTTCTGGCGGAACTCTACGCTGAAGCCGTGGGCAAAGTGCGCAAGCGCGCAGGCGTGGGGCTGGATCTGGTGGGGTGCCACGGTCAGACGATCTATCACCAGGGAGACGCACATCCGTTTCTTGGCCGCAAGATCGCCTGTACTTGGCAAACCGGCGAAGGCGCGGTGATCGCCGCGCGGCTGGGAGTTCCCGTGGTCTCCGACTTCCGGCCCGCGGACATCGCGGTGGGCGGCAAAGGTGCCCCGTTGGTCCCTTTTCTTGATTACGCGCTCTTCCGCCGGCCGCGGACGGGAAGAATCCTGCAAAATCTCGGCGGCATCGCCAATCTCACCGCCATTCCTGCCAGCGCGCTGCCCAAGGACGTACTCGCCTTTGACACCGGCCCGGGCAACATGGTGATCGATCAACTCATGCAGAAGCTTTTCAGCAAGCCGTATGACCGCAACGGCGAAACGGCGAGACGAGGGAAAATACTTCAACCAGTGCTTGAACATTTTCTCAAGGGCGCTTTCTTCCGCCTCAAGCCGCCCAAGACCGCTGGCCGGGAGGAATTCGGTGACGAGTTCGCGCAGGCCTTCTTGCGCAAGTGCGGCCGGGCGCCGAAGGTTGACGTCATCGCCACGGCCACCGCGTTGACCGCGCAGTCGATCACCCGGGCCCTGCGCCAGTTCGTTCTGCCTTCTGGGAAGTATCGCGAATACATTGTTTCCGGCGGAGGGACCAGGAACCGCACGCTGATGAAGATGCTGGCACAAGAAACGGCGCAACTCGGCTTGCGGATCAAGCACTCCGATGACGTAGGCGTCCCCAGCCAGGCCAAAGAAGCGCTGGCGTTTGCTCTGCTGGCGTACCAGACTTGGCGCCACCTGCCGGGGAACATTCCTGCCGCCACCGGCGCAGCCAGACCCGCGGTTTTGGGGAAGATTTCGTATGCCTAGGCTTGGGTCACTTCCATGCAGTTTTCCTTGTCTCAGCAAGCTGACTCGTCTGCGGATCGCCCCATGGCCCGATCGCCCGATCGTCCTATGGTCCATTTTGTGTCTCGTGACTGTATTCTCCCTCTGGGGTTGTTCCTCCCATCCCGATCCCAACACTCTGGCGATGGTCATCGAATTCAGCCCTACCAATCTGGACCCTCGGGTAGGCACGGACGCCCAATCCGAGTTCATTGACGAGCTCTTGTTCGACTCCTTAGTGCGCAAGGACCAGAACTTCAACCTGGTCCCGGCTGCCGCCGAGCGATGGGAAATCCCCGATCCTCGCACCTATGTCTTCCATCTGCGCCGGGGTATCCGCTTTCACGATGGCCGTCCCCTGACCTCCAAGGACGTGAAATGGACCCTCGACACCATGCGCGATGGCTCGCTGCTCAGCATCAAGGGTGCAACTTACGCGCTGGTGGACCGCGTGGAAACGCCAGACGATCTCACCGTCGCGGTCCATCTGAAAGAGCCTTTTGCGCCGCTGTTGTGGAATCTGAGCGAAGGGGCATTCGGCATTGTTCCCGCCGGCAGCGGCAAGGAGTTCAAGAACAATCCAATCGGCTCCGGGCCTTTCCGTTTTGTGCGCAATGATCCTGACAGCCAGGTGGTGATCACACGCAATGACGATTACTGGGGAGAGCGCCCGCGCGTGGAGCGCATACGCTTTGCCGTGGTCCCCGACGACACCACGCGGGCCCTGGAGTTGCGCAAAGGCAGCGCCGATCTCGCTCCCGCCAACTCTTTCGCTCCAGACATGGTGCGGACTCTGGAGCGCGAGCGCAACATCATGGTGCAGCGGCACTCGGGAACGTCCCTGGCGTACCTGGCCTTCAATCTCCGTGACCCGGTCCTCAAGGACGTTCGCGTGCGCCAGGCTTTGGCCTATGCCATCGATCGCCAGACCATCCTGCACTATTTGCTGGGTGATTCCGGCCGGCTGGCCTCGAGCGTCCTGCCGCCGGAACACTGGGCCTATGATCCCGAGGTCACCGCTTATCCTTACGATCCTGCCAAGGCCAATTCCCTGCTGGACGCCGCAGGCTATCCCCGCGCGCAGGACGGCGTAAGGCTTCATCTCACCATGAAGACCTCAACGGTCGAGAGCGCGCGCCTGCTGGCTGCGGTGCTGCAACAGCAACTGCGCCAGGTAGGGGTTGCCCTCGACATTCGCACTTACGAGTTCGCAACCTTTTACTCCGACGTGACCAAAGGCGCATTTCAGCTCTATTCTCTCCGCTGGATCGGCTACAGCAACCAGGACCCGGACATCTTTGAAGACGCTTTTCACTCCGCCAGCTTTGCCCCCCGGCGCGCCAATCGCGGCTATTACTCTAATCCCCAGGTGGACCGCCTTCTTGAAGAGGGGCGCCGCACCGTGGACCAGGAGCAGCGCAAACGGATTTACTCTGAAGTGCAGCGCATTCTGGCCCGCGACCTGCCCTATATCAACCTGTGGTACCTGGATAACGTGCTGGTTCATTCTCCGCGCGTGCGCAACGTTCACCTGGGTGTTTCAGCCGACTATCAATTCCTGACCACGGCGGAGCTGGCGCCCTGAAGCGCCCGCGTCTAGAGATTCGCTTTGCGAATCGTGGGCCTTTAGGCAGACGTCATCGCGCCACCGATGAACCAGCGTTCCAGGTGGTTCAACAGGAAACCAACCCACTACCAGGCGCCGGGAAGGACAGCTCTGCGCCTCGCGGGTGTTACTATCAAAAGCTGAACCTATGCGAGTGCTTTTCATCGGCGACATCTTCGGCAGCGCAGGACGCAAGATCGTGCGCGATCACCTCGCGCACGTCGCGGAGACCAATCAGGTTGATCTGATCATCGCCAACGCGGAAAATTCCGCCGGTGGCTTCGGCCTTACCCCGTCCATCGCCGATGAGCTGTTCGATCTCGGCTGCGAAGTCCTCACCACGGGCAACCACATCTGGGACAAGCGCGAAATCATCGACTATTTCAACTCCGTCAACGGCAACCCTGAGGGGCGGGCGCGGCGCGTGCTCCGTCCGGCGAACTACGCCGAAGGTGTCCCCGGCATCGGCTGGTATGAGGGCACGGCGCGCAACGGCCAGCGCTTCGCCGTCATCAACCTGCAGGGCCGCGTCTTCATGCAGGATAACGACGATCCTTTCCGTAAGGCCGATGCGCTGCTTCGCCAACTCACCAGCAAGATCGTGATCGTTGACTTTCACGCTGAAGCCACATCGGAAAAGATCGCCATGGGCTGGTATCTCGATGGGCGCGTGACCGCGGTGCTGGGTACGCATACGCATGTTCCCACCGCCGATAACCGTGTGCTGCCCAAAGGCACGGCCTATCAGACGGACGTGGGCATGACCGGACCTTATGACAGCGTGATCGGCGTGGAAAAAGAACAGATCCTGCAGCGCTTCCTTACTGGCCTGCCTGCGCGCTTTGAAGCCGCCAAGGGCGACCCGCGCTTCTGTGCCGCGCTGATTGACTGCGATGAGAGCAGCGGCCGCGCGCGTTCCATCCAGCGCCTCATGCTGGGAGAATAAGAAAGGCAGCCCTCGCAGGCTGCCTTTCTCGTCAAGCGCAACTTTCAGGGTCCCCGTTCACGCCCGCTTTTGGCGTGAATGGGCAGAGAGCTACTTCTTCTTGGTTGTGGCGCCGGTCTTGCGCGGCGTCGGCTTCTTCACCGGAGGTTTGGGCGCAGCAGGCAGCTCGCCCTTGCTCATGGTGAACATGAAAGGATCAGGCGTGTAATCGGAAATCACGCCGATGATGTCAGTGGTTGAGCCGACGGCCGGAGGCTTGGTCATGGGCTTTTCCATCTGCACTTTCATGTCGGTCTTGTTGTCTTTCTGGCTGTCCTCGCCCAATGCCACATCCAGCGTGTTATTGTCGGGGACCGCAATTACCTTCACCGAAACCTTCAGCTTGGCCTCGCCGTTCTTCTGCCGCTTTTGCAGGTCTTGCCAAACCGCGTCAGCCGCGGCCTTGTTGGCGGGAGATTTGTCACGGCAAGAGAGCACGGTCTCGCGGTCGCTGAAGGAAAGATCAATTGCACTTCCATCCGTGGGTACGGCAGCGGCAGCCAACTCGCACACGGTGGGAGCCGGTTTGATGGTGAAACCTGCCGGAGGGGCCGTAGCCGAGGCGGTTGAAGCCACCAACTGGTCCCATCCATCCAAGCCGCCGTGGTACTTCTTGTAGCGCGACGTCAGATACGGGGAGATGCTCTGAATTGCGGCCTGATTGCCCTGCGCCAGCGAGATGGCTTTAGCCCCATACCAGAAGCCGCTTATTTCTTGCGGCGTGGGCTCCAGCATGGCAACGGCGAGCCGGAAGAAATGCACAAAGTTGGTGGGTTCGGCCTCAATGGCCAGCAGATAATCGCTCTTTGCGGCAGCGTAATCTTTCGCTTGCAAGGCCCCGAAACCCGCGGCCCCGGCGAAAATCCCCTTCATCAGGACCTTGCGTTTGTCATAGTCCTCATTCGACATGCCTTCAGGCTTTTTCCACGTCTGCAGCGCCTGCAGTCCTTTTTCACCCAGGCTGCGCAGTTCCGCGAACTGCGGCGCGGTAGAAGCCTGGTTCTGCTTGATCGCCGTGATGATGGCAAGCGCCGGCACGTGCCCCGGATCAGCTTGCAAGAGTTGGTTGGCCATGGCCTCAACCTTGGCGGCATTGGTGGGGGGAGCCTGATAGCCCGCCATGGCATACTCCAGCGCCTCAACCTTTACGATGCTGCTGGGATACTGCTTGACGAAGTTCTCCATGGCCTGCGCCTTGGCTTGCGGGTCCGTCATATTCAGCGCAGTCATGTAAGCCGTGTATTCAGCCTGGTCCTTGATTACCTTCTGGTTGGTGGGCACATTGGTCTGGTCGGCTGGCTGCTGGGCGCTGGGTTGCTGGGCCGTTCCCTGGGCCAGGGCCCCCGTGGTTAGCGCAAGCACGAACGTGACAAGCACTTTTCTCATTTGGCAATCGCTCCTTCAGTTCATCACTGCCAGGTTTGTTCCGGCGGATGCACACCGCTCTCCGGTCTTTTCCTGTCCGGGCCTGCTGCGTTGATTTGGCAACCTGAGCAACGGATTATAAAAGACTAACCCCGGATTTAGGCAAGCACATATGCGCGGCAGTTTACTGGTCAGATGCAAAGTCTCTCCTGTCCGTTATCTTGCTGGTTCACTCCTGAGCAGGAGACCCCGTGCGCCTGCCGGTTTTTGCGAAATACTGGATACGACACCGGGGAAAGCCTTAGAGTTCCCACAAAGGAGCAATCATGCACGACCTCGCCCGAAAAGTCGCTCTGGTGACCGGGGGTGGCAGAGGCATCGGCGCAGGTATCGCACGCCGTCTCGCCGCCCTGGGCTCCACCACCATCATCTGCGGACGCACAGCCTCCCGTCTGGAGCAGGCCGCAGGTGAAATCGCTTCCGCCGGCGGCCAGTGCCACGCCTTGGCCTGCGACCTGGCAGACTGGAACTCCGTCTCCTCCCTGGCCGTCCGTGTGCAACAGACCTTCGGCCGGCTCGACATCCTGGTCAACAACGCCGGCATTGGCGGCCCTGCCGCCCCGTTGCACTCCCTCCCTCTTCACGAATGGGATGCTATCTTGAACACCAATTTGCGTGGAGTGTTTTACGCCGTTCGCGCTTTTGTTCCACTCATGATCTCCTCCGGCGGCGGCCACGTCGTCAACATTTCTTCTATCGCGGGCAGGAATGCTCTGCCCAACCGCGCCGCCTACTCAGCTTCCAAGTGGGCGCTAAACGGCCTCTCTTATTCCATGGCCGAAGAGCTGCGCGCTCACAACATTCGCGTATCCGTCATCTGCCCTGGTTCCACCCACACGGAATTTGGCCTGCATGAAGGCAAGACTCCGGAAAAAATGCTCCAGCCCGATGACCTGGGACACGTGGTAGCGATGCTGGTAACACAACGGCCGCAGTCCTTTGTAAGTGAGATCGTGATCCGGCCAACGCAGAAACCGTGAAGCAATCGCCGGAATCGCGCGTGATCGCCGTCATCGCCGACATCGCAACGTCATCGCCGGAATCGGAAGCCCCGATTCCTTGTGGAGTTCATGATTGCACGCATCGCCAAATTGTGGCTTCCAATGAAAAACACTTCCCCAAGAAACACACATCTGGCAGTGATTCAACCGGCGAAAATGTATCCGATCTCGGCGATCACGCGCGATGACGGCGCTTCCGGCGATTTCTTTACGGATGCCTCTGCTCTACTCCGGGCAGCATCGGCCCTTCGTCGGGCAGCGATTCCATCCGCACCGGCGGCGTTGGCGCCAGGAGCTGTTCTTTGCGATAAACCAGGTTGCTGGCATTGAAGGTGGCCAGCTCAAAGCCGTGGCCGTGGGTGATGGCGTCTGTGGGGCAGGCTTCCACGCAATAGCCGCAGAAGATGCAGCGGTTGTAGTCGATGTTATAGACCGTCGCGTAACGCTCGGCGCCGCTGATGCGGTTTTCTTCCGTGTTCTCCGCCGCCTCGATGTAAATGCAGTTCGAAGGGCACGCCGCCGCGCAGAGGAAACAGGCCACGCACTTCTCCAAGCCGTTCTCGTCGCGCTGCAGCACGTGCAGTCCGCGAAAACGTTCCTGGAAAACCGCGCCGCGCATGGGGCCGGGGCCGTCAGGATAGTTCTCTACCACGGTGGGCGCAAACATCTCGCGCAATGTGACGGACATTCCCTTGGCGATGCCGGCGATATCGCGAATGATCGACATGGGAACAGTATAAAGGCTGTCTGCAAGACGCACAAAGGAACCCTGCGTTCTTGCTCGGTGCTTCTGCGTAGAACTGGCAGCCGCCCGCGGCGAATAGCCTCCGGCGGCAGCTCGTCGTCCACCCACATCCCCGTGACGCCTACTCGGGCCGCCCAAGGGCCGCCACGCCAACAACGGCCATGCTTGAGCTGAGTAGATTGCTGAGGGATGACTACTTTCTCTTCCGGAACACGCTGCGCGAGATGAACAACACGTCATTGGAAACAGCCGGATCGGCGCCCAGAAGCCCGGCCAGGGCCAGTTGTTTCACTCGTCCATCAGCAAACCGCAGCACCAGCGTGTAGTCGCGGATCTCATACGTTCCGGCCCCGGCGGCGTCCTGCCGCGGGTCGCCCGACTTGAGGAACATGGCGAATACACCCTCATCGATGAAAGTGCCGTCGTTCGTGAAGCGGAAAATCGGCCGATGCCCGGGTTCCCAACGGTCGAGATCGGGATCGTTGGGGTTGGCCAAGCTGGTCCACGCGCCCTGCAAACGAAGCCCATCCACCGGGTGGCAGCGATAAAAGTGCGCGCTGTCGATCTTGAGTTTGCCCGCGCCCTCGCTCAGCAGTTTCTCCGGGTAACGAACGCCGGGCTTGTTGATCTCCCCCGAGTTGCCGTCAAAGGCATAGGCGCCCCAGTAGTTGCGCTGATACTGGTCAGCCTTGCTCTGCTCGCGGTTGAAGCCGATGAATCCCTCCCGGGGAAGGTCCTCATAGATCTGGCCATCTTCGTAAAAGCTATAGAAGCGCGGCTGCGGCTCATAGCTGCCGACAAACGTTTTGTAGCCCATCCACACGCCGGTGATTCCCTTGCCTGGGCGTGGCGCAGTGCTGGCACCGGAGGCCATGGCGGGAGTTGCCCCGGCCGATGGCGAGACGCCGCCGTGCGTGGCCGCCTTTAAGTTATCAAGGAAAGACTGAGTGGCTGCCTGTTGCCTTTCCAGCGCGCCCTGGGTGGAGGCCACCAACATCACGGAAAAGCGGCGCTGCGCGGCGGAAAAAGCCAGCAGCTTCACGTAAGCCGGCTGGCCATTGTTCTGCTTGACCTGCCCGCTGCCTTCGTGAAACGCGAGCCCCGCGCGGGTGCGCCCGGTGACGGAGGACGGAGCGCTTCCGGCATTGAAGCTCTTGGCCACAACCTCTCGCCACTCCGCGGCAAAATCCTTTTGCCCATCACCGGAGGCTGGCGCGCTGCTGTACACGGCCAGCATGACGAAGGTGCGCGCGGCGTTGTCGATGAATGTGAACGTGACGTGATCGGAGTCCTGGGCCGAGGCCCATCCCGCGGGTGGCTGGAAAGAGACAATATCAAAGGTCTGACTCTGGGCCAGCAGCAGCGGGCCGGCTGCCAGAAGTGCAAGGACAACACAAATTGCGCGTGCATGGATTGCACGGGCTTTCATGGGGCCTCCAGGTGAATTGCAGTGAAATTAAAGGGGGAATTAGCTCAAAAGCGTATCACTGAATGGAAAAATAGGCGATGGCGACTTGCGGGCCACGATGACTCAAGTACCCAGTTCTCTTCGTCTGGCAAGAGCTTACTTGCGTTTCCTCCAGAATTAACGGCTGGATTCTGGACCCCGATCCGCTGCACTGCTCTCCGCGTAGTTGGCAATTTCCACCAGGTTCAGGTCCGGGTCGCGAAAGTAGACAGAGAGCATGGGCCCCAGCGCGCCAATCTTCTCCACCGGCCCGTGCACCAGGGCGACGTTGCAGCGCTGGAGCCGCTGGACCACCTCGGCAATCGGCGTTTCCGTGATCAGGCAGAAATCCGCCGAGCCGGGCGTGGGACGGTCGGCTTTCGGTTCGAACTCTTTGCCTTGCTGGTGCAGATTGATCTTGTTTCTGCCAAAGGCCAGGCCTTTGCGCCCGCCGGCAAATGTCACCACTTCCATGCCCAGCACCTCTTCATAAAAGCGGCATGTGGCATCAACATCTTTTACCGTGAGCACGAGATGATCAAGGCGATCGATCATAGCTGTCATCCTGAGTGAGCCTGCGGGACCCTGAGCGGAGCGAAGGGGACTAAAGGCGAGTCGAAGGATCCCGAGCGAGCTGGCATTACCATACGGTTTGCAGGGAGTTTCAACGAGGAACCCATTCACACTTATTCCGGCACTAAGAAAATCGGGGCATGCAATCATCCCACCGATATGGCTTCCGATGTCCCGATCTCCCGATGTTCCGATCTGTCTAGCTGCTCCGCTCCACCACAAACTCCGGAATCGCCAGCAGCGCGCGCTTGATGTCAGTCTCCGGGAACGAGCAGATTGCTTCGCGTGCGGCATCCGCGTGTACGGCTGCTGCGTCATAGGCATACTGGATGGAGCCGTAGCGCTTCAACATCTCTAATATCTGCTGATGTTGCACGGTATTAAATGCACGTTCTTCAAGTACTGCTTCAACTAGCTGGCGTTCTTGCGGGGTGCACCGCTCCAGCGCGTGGATCACCGCCATGGTGACCTTGCCTTCGCGCAGATCGCTGGCCACCGGTTTGCCCAGGACTTCTTCTGAAGCGGTCAGGTCCAGCACATCGTCAACAATTTGGAATGCCAGCCCCAGATGGCGGCCGTAGTCGCCCAGGCCCGTTTCCTGTTCTTCCGTGGCTTTGCCCAGCAGCGCGCCCAGTCGCATGGAGACGGAAAACAGGCACGCCGTCTTGCGGAAGATCAGGTCAAAGTGCTCATCCAGCGAGATGCATTTGCCCAGCTTTTCCATCTGAAGCAGTTCGCCTTCCACCATCTGCTGCGTCAGGTCTATCAGTACGTCCAGGACTTTGAAGTTGCGCTCCTGCACGGCGATTTTGAACGCTTGCATGTAGAGCCAGTCGCCGGCGAGCACGCACTTGGAGTTGCCCCATTGCGTGTTGGCCGCCGGTCGCCCGCGCCGCGTTTTGGCCTCGTCAATGATGTCGTCATGCACCAGCGTGGCCGTGTGGATCACCTCCACCACGGCGCCCAGGCGGATGGCGCTGCGCCCCTCGTGCGGAAACAGCTTGGCCGCCAGCAACAGCAGCGCCGGACGGATGCGCTTTCCGCCGCCCGCGCGCAGGTACTCGCCGATATCGGTGATGGCGCGCACGCTGGAGACGGTGTCGCGCCCGAATTCACGCTCAATGGCTGCCAGGTCGTCGCGCAGCAGTTCAAAAACTTCTTTCGCGTTCGTGGCAGGTAGACTCAATCGCCCCTCAGTTGCTGCGGTAGTTGGTGAACTGCATGTCGATCCCGAAATCGTGCCCTTTGAGCAGCGCGATCACGTCCTGCAGGGTGTCGCGGTCCTTGCCGGTCACGCGCACGGTATCGCCCTGGATGGAGGCCTGCACTTTCTTCTTGGAGTCCTTGATCAGCTTCACGATCTCGCGGGCTTTCTCCGTAGGGATGCCCTGCTGCATGGTGATCTTTTGCCGCGCGCGCGAACCCGCCGCCGGCTCCACCACGCCATAAGTCAGCGCCTTGAGCGGAACGCCGCGCTTGACCAACTTGCTCTGCAAAATGTCATTGACGGCTTTCAGCTTGTATTCGTCGGATGAACTCAACACCAACGCCTCCTTGCCCTCCAGGGCAATCTCGGACTTGGTGTCCTTGAGGTCAAAGCGCGTGTGGACCTCTTTGAGTGCGTTCTGGATCGCGTTCGAGACTTCCTGTAGGTCCACTCTGCTTACGATGTCGAAAGAGTTCTCGGCAGCCATGCGTTTAATAGCTTACTAAAGAGCGGGCGAACGGTGCACGTTTTTCCAACCGTTGGTGGTTTCGACTCGCAACGACTGCTGCGACGAATCGCGCTGGCGCTTCCACGAATGTGTAGCACAGGCACACCTGCCTGTGCTTCTCCTTTGCCGCACCCGTGCGGCTTACCGGCTGAAATCTGATGGCTGAGTCTTGAAAGATTCTTTCGTGGAGGAGCTTTCCGGGTCCCGCCTCTCCGTCGCAAGCAGACTTCCAATACTTAATAATGCAGTACTCCTCCTTCAGGCTCACCTCTGAACCGTCGCCGCGTCCAAGCTGGAAGAAATATCAGATTGGAGTTGAGGAGGCCAGCTTGTCGAAGCGATTCACAACTTGCACGCCCCTGTTCCGCTTGTTGCTTGTCGTTTTACTGCTCGCTTTTCACGCCGTTGCCCAGGACCCCGCCTCACAGATCAAGACCGAGATGGAACGTCTTCAACAATCGTTGAAGGAAAAGCCAATCACCAACCCCGACTTCCCGAATCTGAATTCCATGATCGAAAACACGCTCGCGGAGGTGCGTAATGCACTGAACGCCGGCCGTCTCTACTTGAGCTTGGAAAAACTGGACCAGGCAACCAACTTGCTTCATGGCGCCCGAGTGGCAGACGAAAAAGCTGAAGCCGTCAAGAGCGGATTGCCCGCCTTTGAAGCGGAATGGGGCAAGGCCAGCCTTGAGCTTACCGCGCTCGATGAGAAGACGCGGCGTCGAGACTGGAGCCACGCGCATGTCGCCATCCGTGCCATCTCTGAAGCAGCGCAGGGCAAGGCCATACCCCTGATGGAAGGCAGTCGCGGATTCGCCACCGCAACCCAGCCCAAGGACGGCCTGTTCTATCTCGGCCAGGCACAAGGCGAATCCGAATTCGCCACATTTGTTTTTGGCCTTGCCCTTCCTCGCAAGACCGCGCCGTTCCCTCTTCGCTCCATGCTGCCTGAAATCGCCCGTCTCCAGGAAAAGACCAATGCCGCGTTCCAGCCGCCGCGCTCCATTGACCTCCATCCTCGTTTTATCGCTTTGAATTCCACGCTCAAGCTGGCCGGCGAACTTGACGCCTCCAGGTCTTACGCCGGAGCTCTCTACGAATACCTGGAAGCCACACGGCATTACGGCATGCTCGATGCGACAGCGCCCGACGCCGCCAAGCAAGCTCAATTGAAAGAAGCCATCGCCGCGGCCCGAAAGCAACTCGATAGCTCCCGGCGCGATGACTCCATCGCGCAGATCTTCCTGGAACGCGCGCAATCGCACATAGCGCACACTGACGGATCGGCTCCCAGTGCCGACGAGTGGCGCAGCGCCCAGGTCATCCTGGAACAGGTGTTACCCGCGTACTTCGCCGCAGCTAAACCGGCGGCCCCACTCCAGAAAGCCAAAGGCATCACCACAACCGTCACCCTGGTCCGCTGGCCCTACACTTGAAATATCTCCGATCCGGCAAGTTTGCTGGTACAAGAAGTGGCCGCCAAATATCCGGGAACAGTTACGTTTGTCAGCGAGAACTTCGGGGCTTCCAAACTCGCCGAAAAATACGGCGTCAAGGGCTATCCTGCCGTCTTCGTGGGCGATGTGCTCGTCGCCGTCCCCCGCGACTTCGGTTACTTCGGCGAAAAAGAAAAAGAAGGAACCGGCCGCTACGCTCCATGGCGCAACGCGGAAAACCAGGCGCGCTTCCGCAACGACCTCACGCGCATGATCGATTTGATTTTGTCTGGTAAGAAGGATGTGGCCAGCCGCGAACGTGCAAACGCCGCCCAGGCTGCTGCTCCACTCGCGTCGCTCCCCAGCTTCAGCCTCACCGATCTCGCGGGGCGGCCCCTCTCCGCCAGCCAACTCTCCGGACGCGTCGTCATGGTGGAGTTCTGGGCCACGTGGTGCGCGCCCTGCCGCTCCACGCTCCAGTGGCTGGGCACGCTCAAGCAGAAATACGGCGACAATGTTGCAATTCTGGCGTTGGCCGTGGAGTCGCCGGAAGACCAGATACGGTCCACCGTCAGCTCGCTGAGTCCTGACCTCCACTGGGCCATTACGGACGCGGCCACCGCCCAGGCCTTCGGCGACATCACCTCCGTGCCGACCATGTTTCTCTTCGATCGCAGCGGCAAGATCGCACGCGTGATGTACGGCGCGCCTCCTGACCTGCACGAGCAGGCAGAGAAAACGCTGGACGCTCTGGTGAAGTGATCGAGAGCTAGAAAACTGTTTGGCACAGTGCCTGCCCTGAGCCCGCCGAAGGGCACTCTTGCCTGTGCTTTTTTGCGCAACCCCTCCTCATTTTTCTGCTTGACACTCTTTTTCATGCGTTGCATATTTATACATTGCAGTGAATAAATATTCGTATGACTAAATTGGCACGCCAGCAAACGATTCTCGAGCTCGCCCATGAGGGCCCGCTGCCCAACCAGCAGGAGCTCGTCAAAGTGCTGTCGCGCCGTGGATTTCAGGTCACCCAGGCCACGCTCTCCCGCGACATCAACGAGCTGCGCCTGCTCAAGACCCCGGAAGGCTACATTCTTCCCAACGGCGATGGGCCGGCCGAGCCTCTTCCTGCGGCTTCGCGCGTGGTGCGCGAGTTCGTGCGCGAAGTGCGCCGCGCGCAGAACCTTCTGGTCGTCAAAACCGTCCCCGGCAGCGCCCAGCCGGTGGCCGTGGCCGTTGACGCTGAAGGCTGGGACGAAGTCGTTGGCACCGTCGCCGGCGACGACACCATCCTCATCATTACCGGAGACAACAAGAAGGCCAGGCAGCTCCAATCCCGATTGGAGGAGATGCGAGCCTGATGCCTGCGAGCGTACAACCTGCTGTAGTCGGGGCCACCGGCTACGCCGGCTTCGAGCTGGCGCGCCTGCTTTACCGCCATCCGCGGATGAAGAAGCCCGTGCTCTTCACGCGCGAAGGCGAGAGCTCCAGCCCCGCGCAGCTCGACGAACTTTATCCCCACATCAGCGGCAACGGCGGCTTCCCGCTCGAACCTTTTGACTGGTCCGCCTTGCGCGCTAAGGGCGTTGATGTTCTGTTCCTTGCCACGCCGCATGAAGTTTCCCGCGAGTGGGTTCCGGAAGCCATGCGCCAGGGCCTGCACGTTGTGGACCTGAGCGGCGCATGGCGCCTGGCGAAGCCCGAGTCGCGCGCCGTTTATGCATTTCATGACAACGATCCGCAGCTCGCCGAGCAGCTCACCGCCCAGGCCGTGTACGGCATCCCTGAGCTACATCGCGAGCAACTGCCGGACGCGGCCCTGGTCGCCAACGCCGGCTGCTACGCCACCTCCATCATTCTGGCGCTGGCGCCACTGGTCCGCGCCAGCCTGATCGACGTGGATCCTGGCATCATCTGCGACTCCAAGTCCGGCGTCTCCGGCGCCGGCAAGCAGCCCACGCAGAAAACCCATTTCGTTGAAGTGGCGGAGAACCTCTCTGCCTACTCTGTCTTCAATCATCGCCACACCGGCGAGATCCTCGAGCAGCTCGGCCTGGGCCCGGACCAACTGGTCTTCACGCCGCATCTCTTGCCCATCCCGCGTGGCATTCTCTCCACGATTTATGTCCGGTTGAAGGCTGCGTCACAGGCGCAAGAGATTGAAGATTGCTTCAAGAATTCTTATGTCGGCTCGCCCTGGGTGCGCGTCTTCCCAGCAGGCAAGCTGCCGCAGATTCAGTACTCGCTGCACACCAACTTTTGCGATATCGGCTTTGTGCTGGCGCCGGACCGCCGGCGCCTGGTGCTCGTCTCCTGCCTCGACAACCTTTTGAAGGGCGCGGCAGGACAGGCAGTACAGAACATGAACCTGATGTTCGGGTGGAGTGAAGAGGAGGGGCTGAAATGAAGATCGTGGTAAAACTCGGCGGAGCCATATTGGAAGATGCGACTCTTCTGCATCGCGCGGCGCTGGCGGTAAAACAGCTTGCCGTGGAGCACCAGGTCGCCGTGGTCCATGGCGGCGGCGCAGCGCTCACCCGCGTTCTCAACCAGGTGGGCAAAGCCAGCGAGTTCATTGACGGTCTCCGCGTCACCGATGCCGAAACCCGTGACTTCGCCGTGATGGTCCTGGCCGGCCACATGAACAAGAAACTGGTAGCTGCCCTGGCCGGCGTGAACCAGTCTGCCGTAGGCATGTGCGGCGGTGACGGCATGGCCTTTCGCGCGCGCAAGAAAGCCCCCAACGGCCACGATCTCGGCTACGTAGGCGAAATCACCGCGGTCGATCCGCGCTGGATTGAAACCATCTGGCAGCAAGGCTGCGTGCCCGTGATCTCGAGCGTCGCCCTCGGCTGTGACGGCCAGTACTACAACGTCAACGCCGACCAGATGGCTTCAGCTTGCGCCGTGGCCTGCCACTCCCATGCGCTCATCTTTCTTACCGACGTGCCCGGGGTAAAGGACGCGGAAGGGATCGTAATCCGTTGGCTCGATCTGGGCCAGGCCGCCGAGCTCACGCAAAAGTCCGTGATCCACGGCGGAATGCTCCCCAAGCTCGATGCCTGCCGCAACGCGCTGCTGCACGGCGTGAACCGCGTGCGCATCCTGCCCGCGGCGGAAGTGGAGGCCCTGCCTGAGTTCTACTTCGCCAAGATCGACTCCGGGACGGAGGTGCTGGTAGCGTGAACCTGGAGCAGGTAAAAAAACTCGAAGCCAAACTGCTGCTCGCCACCTATGACCGCTACCCCGTACTGCTGCGCAAGGGGCAGGGCGTCCACGTTTACGACGACAAGGGCCGCAAGTATCTCGACTTCCTGAGCGGCATCGGCGTGAACGCTCTGGGCTACGCGCATCCGGCCATCAGCAAGACCATCGCGCGGCAGTCCAAGCTGCTGATTCACACCTCCAACCTCTTTTATACCGAGTACCAGGGCAAGCTGGCGGCGGCGCTCACCAAGATCAGCGGCATGGACCGCGCTTTCTTCACCAACAGCGGCACAGAAGCCTGGGAAGGCGCGCTCAAAGTCGCCCGCGCTTACGCCAAGGCCACGGCCCCCGCAGGCGCTGAGCCCAAGTGGCGCATCCTGGCCCTGGAACATGCTTTCCACGGCCGTACCTTCGGCGCGCTGGCCACCACGCACAAAGAAAAATATCGTGCGCCCTTCGCGCCCATGGTCCCCGGCGTGGAATTTGTAAAGTTCAATGACGTGGCTGACCTGGAGACGAAATTCGATTCCACCGTCTGCGCCATCGGTTTCGAATTTGTCCAGGGCGAAGGTGGTATCCGGCCTGTGAGCACTGCGTTTGCCCAGAAGGCGCTTGAACTTGCGCGCAAACACAATGCTCTGCTCATCGCCGACGAGATCCAGAGCGGGATGGGCCGCACCGGACGCTGGTTTGCTTACCAGCACTATGGTATCCAGCCTGACATGGTTACGGTGGCCAAGCCGTTAGCGGGCGGCTTGCCCCTGGGCGCGCTGCTGGTCAGCGAGAAAGTTTCCCAATGCATTCATCCAGGGATGCATGGGACTACCTTCGGCGGCGGCCCTCTGGCGTGCAGCGTCGCCCTCGAAATCGTGCGCGTGATCGAAAAACAAAACCTGCTTCGCCATAATCAGCGCACCGGCGACTACTTCATCAGTAAGCTCCAGGCCTTGCAGGAAAAACACCCGGAGATCAAGGAGGTTCGCGGCATGGGGCTGATGGTGGGAATGGAGCTCGCCACGGCTGATCTCGCCAAGGCAATCTTCGAGCAGATGCTCAAGCGCGGCGTGATCGTGAAC
>DASVFK010000232.1:0-7110 GCA_036380095.1 Candidatus Angelobacter sp.
GTCTTCCCTGAAGGCGACCGCGATTACTTCCTGAAAGTGGTGGATGCGCAGATCACTTTTATCACGGACGACAAAGGCCGGGCGACCGAACTGGTCCTGCATCAGAACGGGATGGACCAGCACGCCAAGCGGACGGAGTGAGAGCGGGCAAGAAAGAAGTCTGCTTTGAGGTAGCAGCCTTTCAATTCACAGGAAACAAGATCGGGCATATCTGCGCCCGTAAGCGGTTAAGTTCCTCTGCATTGTGCGAAGGAGATCATGCCCCCAGACCACTTCGGTTCCCTCTCGGCAATCTCTCGCCATGCTTTTTCCAATTACTTCGTAATGGCCAAGATTGGCCTTGAGGGCTTCGGGTTCGGTGAGGGCGCCGAGAACAAAAACTCTTTCCGTCAATTGGCCTGGAACCCTCGCTTTTGCACGTCCTAGCCTTTGCCCATCGCCGTCGCAATCAATCAACAGAACCATCAATCGCGCAGGATAGCGATTCATGGCGACCACGTGGTCTGCAAGAAAGGAATCGATGACGTGCGTCCAGCCTCCAGCTTCGGGAAGTACCTGCATCTGCCGCTGTCGATCCCAGTTAATTTCCAGGTGAAAGCCAGCGGCTATCTGCCGGTTCGCATCGTCCTCGGGAAGCACCAAGACATGTGGTAGGTCTTTGTTGACGCTCATGGTACGTCGCCGCGTACGAGCGCGCCGACAAGATCACCGCTGATTTGCACTTCGCTGAGTGGACGCACGATCGTCGGCTCGAGATGGCTTCTCCGGGAAAGAACCAGCGTGTTCTCCTCGGAAAAACGACGGATCGCCTCAGGGTTGTGTGAGGTAGCAATGAACTGGCCGCCTGATTGGAAAGCTTTGCGGAGAGCCAATACAAAGTGGCCTACTTCTCTTAATGCAAGATAGTTATCGGGTTCATCCCAGAAACAAAGCAGCGGGCCGTAAGCCTCATTTGCTGCGAGCACCAAGGCGCATATCATGAAACATTTCTCGCCATCAGACAGGTCCTCTAGTGGAAGACTTAGGCTGCCCTGATCAGTATAGAACTGAATCAACAGGCTCCTTGACTCTGCTCCAACCAGCGGGTTCTTGATATCCTTCAGGTCAGGCATCAGTTGCTTCAGATACGCGTCGATCTTGGCATAAGCGGATGGCGCATAAGCTAGCACGCCTGAAAACCATGCTCCGAAATCCGTCACTGGCAGATTAGGCTCTAGGGTTTCCCCTTTCGAATCTCCCAGAATCAAGACCGGAATAGGCCGAAGGATGAGCATTCGAGCGAGCCACTGCCTGAAAATGAATAAGGGATCTTGGGGCGAGCGCTGTAGAACTATCGGCAGAGCGACTAGGTGCCAGTCAATGTCAAATCGGGCATCCGGCCCGCCGAGTGAGCTTGTCAGACTAACCTGCGCCACCTTCCGGGCGTAAACAGGCTTGCCATCGGCGGAAAGACTCTCTTCGACGACTCGAAGGTCCTTGTTGCCTCTTCTATATTCAAAGGCTATAACATACGCGTAAATCTTGGCTCCTAATTCAACTTCAATTTCAAATCGCATCGGCACATCGGTGCGTCCGCGCGCCATGTCCCTTGGGTTTACCAAGTTGTCCACGCGGTTGTTACCCCGCGCGATCCTCTGAAGAATTTCCAGCGCGAGACCAACTGTTGTCTTGCCCGTGCCGTTGTCCCCGATGACCAAGACCGACGATTTGCCCGAGACTGGTAGCTCGAAGTTTTCCAGGCAGCGGAAATTGTGAACGTAGAACCGGCGTATCACAGAAGAATCATACACGTCACAAGGCGTGTTGAGGAATGCTGTGCTTTCAACTCGAATCAAACGGGGATCCGCCTGCCGCATGAGTTACTCTGTATCGGGACAGGCTCGTCTTGCGTTCCCTAGGAGTCGTGGTATCCGTGTCATCAGTGGTAGGGTTTTGTTCCGGTTTTGGCAAATTGAGCGATCTAGCTTAGACTTTACAGCCATGTCCACCACATCGGCCGATCCCCTACTCCGCTTTCGTCCCGAGTTTCCCATCCTGGAGCGCACCACGTACATGATCAGCAACTCGCTGGGCGCCATGCCGCGCGGCGTCTATGACAGTGCGCGCGAATACTGTGACATTTGGGCCACGCGCGGCGTCCGCGCATGGGAAGAAAAGTGGTGGATGATGGCCCGCGAGGTGGGCGATGAAATCGGCGCCATCATGAACGCCCCGGCGGGTTCGGTCAGCCTGCAATTGAATGTGACCAGTTGCCAGGCCGTGATTGCCAGCTGCTTCGACTTCAGCGGCAAGCGCAACAAGGTCGTTTACAGCGACATGAATTTTCCTTCGATCATGTATTTCTGGGAAGCGCAGCGCTCGCGGGGCGCGCGCGTCCACATGGTCAGGACCGATGACGGCATTCACGTCCCCACCGAGCGCATGCTGGAAGCCATTGACGAAGAGACGCTGCTGGTGCCGATTTCCCACGTGGTCTTTCGCAGCTCTTATATCAAGGACGTAAAGGCGATTATCGAGAAGGCGCATCGCGTGGGCGCGCTGGTGGTCGTGGATGCGTTCCAATCGCTGGGCAACGTTCCGCTTGACGTGCAGGCGATTAACGCCGATTTCTGCGTAGGCGGGGTGCTCAAGTGGCTGTGCGGCGGCGCAGGCACTTCGTATCTTTATGTGCGGCCGGATCTGGCCAAAAAGCTGGAGCCCAAGATCACCGGCTGGTTCGCCCACGAGAGTCCTTTTGATTTTGAGATCGGCCCCACCAGGTACAGCGAACAGCCATTTCGCTTCATGCAAGGGACGTCGAACGTTCCAGGGTTTTATACCGCGATGCCCGGCCTCAAGATCATTCGTGAAGCCGGCGTGGAAAACATCCGCGCGAAGTCGAAGAAGATGACAACGCGGCTGATCGAACTGGCGGACCAGCGCGGCTGGCCGGTGAACGCGCCGCGCGATCCTGAGCGCCGCGGCGGCACCGTGGCCATCAACATGCCGAACGCCAAAGAGGTCTGCGCCGAGCTTCTGCGCCGCGACGTGCTGGTGGACTTTCGTCCCAACGCAGGGGTGCGCTTTTCGCCGCATTTCTACAACACCATGGAGGAAATCGAGCGCGCCATCCTGACGGTGGATGAGGTTCTGAGCAAGATGGGCGCGGCGGCGGGAGCGCGCTAGGCTGGGAGACTCCGGCATCGAGCGCTGGTTGTGCCTGCCATCCTTGCAAAGCGGCTCCGGCCATCGAAGCAAACCAACAAGCTCACGTTAGTTCGAGGCTGACGGTTTGGATTTGTGCTTGTCCTTGTCCTTCTTGCCTTTTGCCGGCGCGGCTCCAGCGTTTGGCGGGCAGGGAAAGCTTCCATCAGCCGCGATATCAGTTTTCCAGATGTCGTCAATGACGCTGGCGCTCGCGGAAGCGCCAATGGGCTGCAGGGAATACATGGCCTCTATCGTGCGCAAAAGGTCATGGTGAGTGTATTGCTTGTCGCTCTTGTAACACGGCTTCACCATGGGGCCCACGAAAATGGTTGGGATTCGATTCTTTGGAGGCTTGGTGGCCACGGGGCGCCAGAGAAAGCCGTGGTGTTGGTCCTCATCCCATGTGACGATAAGCAGACTGTTGTGCGTCTGAGCCCAAGCCACGTAGGACTTCAGATGCTTTTCCAGCCACTCGCTTCCGGCAAGGATCGCTGCGTGGTCGTCCGGGATCTTGTTGTGCATGTCGCTGATCAAATTCGGAATCACCATCGCCACGGTAGGCAACTCGTCCGCTTTAGGGCTGTCTTGGTTGTCCGAAAACAACTTGTCGAATTCGGACGAGTCGAAGGTGAGGGCAAACGAATCCTTAAAGCCGAGCCACGGAGTATGTTTCACCGCAAAGAGCGTGCTTCCATGATGGAACTTGTCACAGAATTTCTTGAACGGCAATTTCAGGTCTTCTTCGCTGGGCCGGTTTTCAGCATACCCAGCGAAGCTCAGCTTTGTGTCTCCGTTAGACTTTGCATTGAGGAGTCCGCCCAGGCTTAAGGCGGCAAGCCGCTCTTTTGGGCAACCATCGCCCTTGATGCCCTGGCTGCTGCCTGAGAAGAGCTCGTAATAGTTCGCCTGGCTTGGATGATGGAAGGCATGCATGTTGGTCAAAGAAGCACCCTGCTTGATCAGCGATTGAAGGTAGACCGCATCCTCGGTATCCATGATCTGCTGAAAGCCCTTGTTCTCTTCAATCACGATCACAATGTGGTCCGGTCGCGGCAGTTTTGTTTGAGCGGTTGATGCGGCACAGAGTCCTGCCAGAAAGAGGAAACTGCCGGCTGTCTTTTTGGTTAGGGCCAGGATGCTTTTGAACTTGCTCATCGTGCGTTCCCCTTTCGCCTTGCTCGTCGTGACAGATGGCACGAGTTGGTTGAATGCCAGATCCTTTGAGACTTCTTTGGCTTCCTAAAGAACGGCGTGCGGAGCCAGTTTCCTTTTGTTTTCCTTCGTTGCGAATGTGACTCGTTCCGGGCAAACTTTGGGGCTTGCCAGGTCCGCTCAGCCCGGAATCCGCGCAGTTAGCACGAATCTTCGCCTTTCGTGCTTTTTCCGTTGACAATTCGCCTCACGTTCGTAAACAATTCGCTTGTATGGCAATCACCAAGAGGCAACGCGAAGTTTACGACTTTATTTACGAGTTTGTGCAGAAAAACGGGTATTCGCCGTCTTTTGAGGAAATCGGCAATGGGCTGGGACTCAGCTCCCTGGCCACCGTGCACAAACACATTACCAACCTGGAGAAAAAAGGGCTGATCAAGCGTGATTACAATCGCAGCCGCTCCATTGACGTGCTTCCGGTAAAAGGTTTGTTCAAGCGGCCCAAGCCCGCCGACATCACGCTGCCGCTGCTGGGGCGCATCGCGGCCGGACAACCGATTGAAGCCGTGGAAAACCCCGAGACCATCTCCTTGGGCGATATCACCCGCTCCAAGGATGTTTTCGTGCTTCAGGTGAAGGGCGAAAGCATGAAGGACGAGCACATTGTGGACGGCGATTATGTCCTGGTGGAGAAGGGCAATACCGCGCGCGACGGGGAAATCGTGGTGGCCCTGGTGGATAACACTGAGGCCACGCTCAAGCGGCTGTATCGCGAAGGCCAGAACATCCGCCTGCAGCCTTCCAACATGGCCATGAAACCGATCATTGTCCCCGCCAAGTCCGTCCAGGTGCAGGGCAGGGTGATCGGCGTGCTGCGCAAGTACTGAACTGCCTAACGTTCCACGATGGTGTTAGAGAAATCTGACGCCATCGTGTCTCCCCAGCCTTCCTTCACTTCCAGCGCGATCGCGTAAGGCAGAAAGCGGTTGAGCAGCTCGGCTTTCTCCTGCGGCGTGTTCATGCGCTCCAGCCGGTCCTGTTCCACGCGCAGCAGAAACTCGCGGAAGCCCGCAAGCTGCTCCAGGGCCCTGCGTCCCGCGGGCGTGGGCGCGCGCATGAGCACAAAGAACATGCTGTTGAGCGCCACCGCCAGCAGCAGCGCCAGCACAAAAAGCTTCGCCTGCGGCATCACGAAGAACGCGATCATGAATCCAGGAAAAACAATAAAAAGCAGCGGCAACAGCAGGGAAGACACGTGCTGGCGCAGGCTGGGCCGCCGCGGCCGGGCGGTAAAGAACCCGCTCATCACAACGCCCGCAATCGAGGTGAAGACCAGCAGCCACAACGTCATGAACAGGGAGGGCGCCTGCTCCGAGCGGACAAAAAAAGACGATCCCAGGCCGAACAGAAACGTGGCCGCAACTCCCGCCAGCACGTATCCGTAATTCCAGCGGAAGTAGATGTCCTGAAAATTCTTGCGGAAGGCGTCCTGGATGGCGTCCACCGCCGCTTTGATTTCCACGCCGGTGCGCGGATTGATGACGGCCTCGTGCGGCGACATGGCTAACTGGGCGGCGATGGCCAGGCCCCGTGACGCCAGTTGCTGCTCCGGGATGCGTTGCACCGCTTCTCGCAGCTCGTGGGTCACGGTGTCTGCCGGCGGCGCATCGGGATTTGCGGAGGCGTCGGGCTCAAGCACTGGAATTTTCTGTCGCAGCAGCGCCTCCACCAGCGCCGCCTCTTCCGGCTGGACCGCCACATCCACGCGCAGCAGCTTGATGCGATAGCTGCCGGCTTCCGGCTGGATGGCGACCACTCCCCGGGCCGCGAGTTGCGCCAACACCGCCGCCAGCGTGGTGCCGTCACTTCCTCCGGTCACGATGTAGCGCGCCATGCCGGGCGAGACCCCCGGCGGCGGCTGGTATTGCGGCGCGACGTTCTCAATCGCCGGGTCGCGCCCCAGCAGCAGCCAGCAGACCAGGTAGTAGGCGAGAAGAAGCGCAGGAAAGACAAGCCACAGCGCGCTGCCGGCGGAAGCATTCAAGCTGGACATGGGTTTTGCGACGATGCGACTAAGACTGGCTTGCGCCGGAATTCTACTGCGATTCCGCCTTAAGGAAAAGCCGGGAAAATGCAACGCCGCCAGGGACAGCAAAGGCCCGGACACGCCGGGCCTTGATTGCTAGAGTCGTAGAGGTTATTGCGTCACGTGCTTGTTCAGGGCTTTTTCGATGGTCTCACGCGAAACGTAGCCAACAATCTGGTCCTGCACCTGGCCGTTCTTGAAGATCAGCAGGGTGGGAATGCCGCGCACGCCATAACGCTGCGGGGTCACCGGCGAAGAATCCACGTCCATCTTGCCCACAGTCACCTTGCCCTGGTAAGCCGTGGCCACTTCATCCACAATTGGGGAAAGCGCTTTGCACGGGCCGCACCACGCCGCCCAGAAATCCACCATCACGGGCTGATCGCTCTTCAGCACCGTCTGGTCAAAATTCGTGTCTGTCACCTCAAGAATTCCATTACCTGCCATTGAGTCCTGCCTTTGGATTTTTCGTCGCCCGCAGAGGGTCAACTTTATTTAGAACGTAACATCCTAACAAAAACATTAGATGTTGCGGCAGTGCGCAGGTTTCATCTTCTTAAGTGATTGTATACAAAGGGAGATAGAAGGCTGGGGAACCGCGCGGGGTAACGTTACCAAAGTGACGTGGACGAGAGGCCAGTCCCATCCTACACTTTCTCTCGGTGGTAAGGCAGTTCTGGGGGAGG
>DASVFK010000233.1:0-8758 GCA_036380095.1 Candidatus Angelobacter sp.
GCTGACCTACGGAGAGCTGAACCGGCGATCGAACCAGTTGGGACATTATCTGCGGAAGCGCGGAGTTGGGTCTGAGGTACGAGTGGCGATCTGTCTGGAGCGCAGCCTGGAGATGGTGGTGGCCATGCTCGGGATCCTGAAGGCCGGCGGCGCCTATGTGCCCTTGGATGCAGGCTATCCCCAAGAACGGCTTGAGTACATGGTGGAAGATGCACAGCCCAAACTGCTTTTGACGGAGCAACGTCTGCTGGAGCGGGTGTTCACGACCAGTTCGCAAGTGACCTGTATAGAAGACGCTTGGAAAGAAATAGAGAGTGCCGGCGACACCCAAGGCGAAAGCAACTTGTGCATCGGCTTGCAGCCGGCCAATGCGGCCTATGTGATTTACACCTCGGGCTCAACAGGCCGGCCGAAGGGCGTGGTGGTGAGCCATGGGAACGTGGTCCGGCTGATGGAGAAGACCCATTGCTGGTTTAGATTTGACGAGCAGGACGCGTGGACGCTGTTCCACTCGTACGCGTTTGATTTCTCCGTCTGGGAGCTGTGGGGAGCGCTGCTGTATGGCGGCCGTCTGGTGGTTGTGCCGTACTGGGTTAGCCGGTCGCCGAACGATTTTCTCGATCTGCTGGTGCGCGAGCAAGTCACGGTTCTCAATCAAACGCCTTCAGCGTTTCAGCAGCTCATGCGTGTCGAGGAAGAGCGAGGCGGTGAAGAACGCATGTCGCTGCGGCTGGTGATCTTCGGCGGAGAGGCGCTTGATTTCCAGGCTTTACAAAGCTGGTTGCGGCGACATCCAGAGAAACCGCAATTGGTCAATATGTACGGAATCACTGAGACGACGGTCCATGTTACCTATCAGCCGGTTTTGCCCGCCGATGTGGAAGACAAAGATGGCAGAAGCAGGATCGGTGTCGCCATTCCGGACTTGCAGATTTACGTGCTGGATGATCACATGCAGCCGGTGCCTGTGGGCGTGAAGGGAGAGCTTTATGTCGGCGGGAACGGAGTGGCGCGCGGCTATTTGAATCGTCCTGAGCGGACAGCAGAGCGGTTCGTGCCGCATGCGTTTGCAGAGCGCGAGGGGGAGCGGTTGTACCGCAGCGGAGATCAAGCACGCTGGCGGCCAGACGGAAGCCTGGACTATTTCGGCCGTCTCGACCAGCAGGTGAAGGTACGCGGGTTCCGGATCGAACTGGGAGAGATTGAGTGTGCGCTGCTGGAGCAGCCAGGTGTAAGGCAGGCACTCGTGGTCGTTCGCTCGCTTCCTGGGGGAGACCAGCGTCTGGTGGCCTATGTGGTTCCGGCGCAAGAGAAGACGGAGGAACCCAGCGTCGTGGCGCGTGATGCGACCCAAATGCGTGAGGCTTTGAAGCGGCGCTTGCCGGAGTACATGGTGCCGTCAGCATTCGTTCTTCTTGAATCTCTGCCGCTCACGCCCAACGGGAAGTTGGATCGAAAAGCGCTACCCGACCCGGATTTCGCAACCCGAGAGGAACTGGAGCAGCGGAATCCGCAATCCGCGGAAGAAGAGCTCGTGAGCGGAATCTTTGCCGAGGTGCTGAAGCTCGAACGGATCGGAATGAATCAAAGCTTCTTCGACGTGGGCGGGCACTCGCTTCTGGCGACCCAGGTCATCTCGCGCCTGCGGAATGTGTTTGGAGTGGAGATGCCGCTGCGGGCCTTGTTCGAGTCGCCGACAATTGCGGAACTGGCAGAACGAGTGCGCCAGATGCGAGCAACGGGACAGACGCCGGCTTCACTACCGTTGCCGGTCGCACGCGACGGTGACTCTCCTCTGTCCTTTGCCCAGCACCGCTTGTGGTTCCTGCATCAGTTGGAACCGCAGAGCACGGCGTATAACGTGCCCATGGCCTTGCGAGTCACGGGTGACTTGGATACGGAAGTCTTCAGGAAGGCGGTGGAGGAGATTGTAAGGCGCCATGAAGTGTTGCGCACCACCTACAAGCTGGTGGAAGGTGAGGTTTGGCAACACGTAGAACCGGAAGAAAGTTTTGCCGTGCGCGAACACGATTTGAGCGGATTACCAAAAGAAACAATAGACAGGCAAGCCGAACGCCTGGCACGGGAGGAAGTGCTACAGGCTTTTGACCTGGAGCACGGGCCTCTGTTGCGCGTGAGCACACTGCGACTCGCGGAAACTGAACATTTGGTGCTGGTGACCATGCACCACATCGTGAGCGATGGCTGGTCCATGGCGATCTTTGTGCGGGAGTTCGGAGCGCTGTACGAAGCACTCCGGGACGGCAGACCGTCACCACTGCCGGATCCGTCGATGCAATATTCCGACTATGCGGTATGGCAGCGGTCATGGCTGCAAGGGGAGGTCCTGGAAAACGAACTGCAGTACTGGCGGCAACAACTGGCCGGCCTTGAAACTCTCGAGTTGCCGACGGACTTTCCGCGGCCTGCGGTGCTGACACGGCGCGGCAAGCGCGTTCTTTTTCATGTTTCGCCGCAGACCGTTAGGGGCCTCGAAATCCTCAGCCGGGAACAGGGTGTGACCCTGTTCATGACTTTGCTGACGGTCTTCCAGGTTGTGCTGGGCCACTGGGCCGGGCAACAGGACGTTACTATCGGCACGGACATTGCCAATCGCAACCGGTTGGAGACGGAAAACTTGATCGGTTTCTTTGTGAACCAGTTGGTATTGCGGAGCCAATGGAGCGATGGCCTGAAGTTCAGGGAATTGCTGCATCGCGTGCGGGCGACGGTTTTAGGAGCTTACGAACATCAAAATGTGCCGTTCGAAAAGCTCGTGGAAGCACTCGGTTCAGAGAGGGAGCTCAACCGTGCTCCGTTGTTCCAGGTAAAGCTGGTCTTGCAGAACGCGCCCCAGGATGCGCAGATGAACATTAAAGGGCTTGAGTTTACTCCCTTCAACGAACAATTGGGAGACTCGGTCAAAGTAGATCTTCATTTGATGTTCGTGCCCTCACAGACGGGCCTGACGGGAGTGCTGAGTTATAGCGAAGACCTGTACTCTCATGCGACGGTGGAGCGGCTGGTCGGGCACATCAAAACATTGATGGAAGGCCTCTCCGCCCATATGGAAGATTGCATTGGAGAATTGCAATTCCTCACAGCGGAGGAGCGAGCGCAGTTGCTTCTCCACGGAAGCTGCGGAGAGCAAACGCATCCGGAGATTCGTCGCTTGCATGAGTTGGTATCTGAGCATGCGCACAGCAAGCCGGATGCAACAGCCATCGAGTGGGAAGGCGGCCGCTGCAGCTACCAGGATTTGAACGCACGAGCGAACCGGCTGGCGCGATACCTGCGCGCGCTCGGGGTTGGGCCGGAAGTCCAAGTCGGTTTGTACGGCGGCCGCAGTCTGGAAATGATCGTTGGACTCCTGGGGATTTTGAAAGCGGGCGGCGCCTACGTGCCGTTGGATGGAGATTGTCCAAAAGAGAGACTGGCCTGGATGATTGAAGACCTCGGCATAGGCATTGTGGTGACCCAGGCACGGTACCGCGACGGTGTGCCCGGATATTGGATCCAGGCAGTCTGCGTGGACAGCGACTGGGAGGAGATCGCCCGGGAAAGCCCGGACGAATTGGAGGACCAATCCGGACCAGACAATCTTGCGTATGCCATCTACACCTCGGGGTCTACAGGGAAAGCAAAAGCTGTGGGAATTGAGCATCGACAACTGACTCATTACGTCCAGGCGATGGGAGAAAGACTTGGACTGAAGGACTGCGAGAGTTTTTGTTTGGTTTCGAGCCTAGCAGCGGATTTGGGCTACACCATGGTGTTTCCAGCGCTAGCGAGCGGTGCGCGATTGCATTTGGCGCCGGAATGGGAGACCGGAAAAATGGAGGAGTACCTCCAGCGGGCAAGCGTTGATTGCCTGAAGATCACACCGACGCATCTGCGAGCGATGGTCGATCGAGGCGGGAAACCTGGCGTGCTGCCGAAGAAGAAGCTCGTTCTCGGGGGAGAGGCTTCGGACTTCGAATGGGTGCAGTGGCTCCGCACTCTGGACCCAAAGCGGGAGATTTGGAACCACTATGGTCCAACAGAATCAACTGTGGGAGTGACAGCTTACAAGCTTGAGAGCGCGCCGGATGCAAAGCAAGGACGAGTGCCGCTGGGTCGCGGCATTCCAAACAGCCAGACTTTTGTGCTCGACAAGAAGATGACGTTGGTACCCGTCGGAGTAGGAGGCGAGCTTTATATCGGTGGCGCAGGTTTAGGCCGAGGATACCTGGGCAGACCAGAATTGACCGCGGAAAAATTTGTGCCGAATCCCTTCAGCAGGCGCCCGGGAGAAAGACTCTACAAGACCGGAGACCGTGTGAGATGGAGTACTGACGGAAATCTCGAGTATCTGGGACGTATCGACGAGCAAATCAAGATCCGCGGATACCGGGTTGAGCCTGGAGAGATCACGGACGTGTTGCGAGGGCATGCTGGCGTAAGCGAAGCCATTGTGCTGGTCCGGCAGGACAACGCCGGGGAAAAGCGGCTCGTTGGATATGTAGTGGGAAGGGCAGGAGAGGAAGGACCGAACCCGAGAGAATTGCGCAACTACCTCCAGGAGCGCCTGCCGGACTACATGGTGCCAGCCAGACTGGTGCTGCTCGATCACATGCCGCTGCTCCCCAATGGCAAGGTGGACCGCAGAGCGTTGCCGGTGGCGGACTTGATGGCTGAAGCAGAGAGATATGTTGCGCCGCGAAATGCCGTCGAAGAAATCTTGGCCACAATCTGGGGTGAGGTCCTTGGAGTCGAGCGGGTAGGCGCGGAAGACAACTTTTTTGAGCTGGGCGGTCATTCGCTGCTGGCTACCCAGGTAATCGCCCGAATGAACGATGTATTCGGGGTTGAAATACCGTTACATCTCCTGTTTGAGTCTCCGACCGTAGCAGGTCTGGCAGAACGGATCCAGGAACAGGGGATCAGCATCGAAGATCTGTTATCAGAAGTGGAATCCCTTTCTGACGAGGACATTGAAGTTCTGCTGAGCGCGAAAACAGAGAATAACGACACCTAAGGCATTTTCATCCATCTTGCCGCCACGAACTACATCTATCCCGAACTGGCTAACCGTCAAATCATTTTCAAGAAGAACCGAATCATAACCGCATCTCTCGATAGCTCATCGTGACAGATTGTGAACGTGTTTGTCCCGGGCCGGCCTCACTGGCTCTTCAAAGGAATATCCCATGAGTGACCTTCTCACGCGACTTGAAAAACTCTCGCCGAAGCAACGCAAACTGCTTGAATTGCGCAAGGCTGAAAAGCTGAAAAGTCCGCCGTTGGCCCGGAGCAGGCATGATAGGCGAGTACCGTTGTCCTTCGCCCAGCAGCGCTTATGGTTCATCGATCAATTGGAGCCTGGCGCTGCAACTTACAACGTTCCCATGGCCCTACGCGTGGAAGGGGAGTTTGACATTGCGGTATTCGAGCGCGTGGTGCGCGAAATCGTAAGACGCCACGAGGTATTAAGAACCACATACCAGATGGTGGATGAACAAGTCTGGCAGGAGATAGACCCAACAGAAACCGCATGCGTTGTGGTGCAAGATTTGATGAGCTTGAGTGCTGAAGAACGGCAGAGGCAAATGGAATGGCTGATCCGGGAAGAAGCGCAACAGCACTTCGATTTGGCACGTGGGCCGCTTATACGAGTGAAGGTATTGCAACTCGGGGAAGCCGAGCATGTGGTTCTGGCTACCATGCACCACATTGTGAGCGATGGGTGGTCCAAGGGGATATTTGTCCGGGAGTTCGCCGCATTGTATGAGGCATTCCGAAAAGGCGGGCCATCGCCGTTACCGCAACTGCCGATACAGTATGCCGACTACGTGATGTGGCAGCGGGGGTGGCTACAGGGCGAGGCACTGGAAAAGCAAGTCAAGTTCTGGCGGGAGCAACTGGCCGGTGTTGAAACTCTGGAACTGCCCACGGACCGGCAACGGTCCACTCTTCTGAGCGAGCGTGGAGCCAGTGTGTCCTTTGAAATCACAGAGGAGTTGACTGCGCGCCTGAAGGAAATGAGTCGGCGGGAAGGCGCTACGCTGTTCATGCTTCTGCTTGCAGGATTTCAGGTGTTGTTGTCCCGTTACAGCGGGCAGCAGGATATCGCAGTCGGGACTCCGATTGCCAACCGGCGCAAGGTGGAAACCGAAGGCTTGATCGGGTTTTTCGTGAACACGCTCGTGCTGCGCGCCGGCTTGAGTGGTCACCCGACGTTCAGGCAATTTCTGGGGCGGGTTCGGGACCACACGCTAAAAGCGTATGACCATCAAGACATGCCATTTGAAAGGCTGGTCGAGGAACTGCAGCCGGATCGGTACTTGAACCGTTCGCCGCTCTTCCAGGTGATGTTCGCTTTGCAGAATGCTCCCAGGATGGAGCTGCAGCTGCCCGGATTGAAGCTCTCAGGAATTGAAGCCGCCATGGAGACCGCCCATTTTGAGTTGTTCCTGAGCACGGCGGAAGAGCGCGGCAGAATTCACGGCGTGTTGAGCTTCCGGACTGACCTCTTTGTCGAAGCCACCATGCGCCGCTTCCTGGATCATTGGCAAAACCTGCTCGTTTCCGCCGTGGAAGATCCGGAACATCGGGTCGCCGAACTGGAGATGCTCGCGGAAGCCGAACGCCGCCAGCTCGTCGAGGAGTGGAACCAGACGGAGGTGCGATATCCGGACTTGCCGGTTCACCGGATGTTTGAAGAGCAGGCCAGAAAAACGCCGGCGGCAACGGCTGTGAAATGCGCAGAACAGCAGTTGACCTATGCCGAATTGAACCGGCGCGCCAATCAACTGGCGCACTACCTGTGCGAAATGGGCGCAGGACGCAAGGCCTTGGTGGGAATTTGCGTGGAACGCAGCCTTGAAATGACGATGGCAGTGCTGGCGATCCTCAAGGCAGGTTCCGCGTACGTTCCGCTCGATCCATCCTATCCATCAGACCGCCTTTCTTACATGCTCGAGAATTCCGGAATCGATCTGCTGGTTACGCAACAGCACTTTCTCAGCAGCTTCGCTGGGCTGGTCAAATCAACAGTCTGCCTGGACGCAGATTGGCACCAAATCCTAGAGCGGAGAAAAGCAGACCTGGATGTTGACGTCGATGGCGAGGACCTGGTGTATGTGATCTATACCTCTGGTTCCACCGGCAAGCCCAAGGGCGTTGCCATGCGCCACGGGGCGGCCTCCAACCTGCTGCAGTGGCAATTGCGGCAACGCGCGGACCTGGGGCCGTGCACGACTCTTCAATTTGCCTCGCTCAGCTTTGATGTCTCCTTTCAAGAGATATTTGCCACCTGGTGCGAAGGCGGGACCCTCGTTGTCGTTGGCGATGATATACGGCGCGATCCTTTCGAACTGTGGAAGACATTGCGTGATGAGAACGTGGAGAGGGTTTTCCTTCCCTTTGTCGCCTTGCAGCAACTTTCAGAAGCGGCTGTGGCGGACGGGTACACATCGTCTTTGCGTGAGATCATCACTGCGGGAGAACAGTTAAAGACCAGTCCCGCATTGCAGAAATTGTTTCGGCAAGTGCCCGCGTGCGGTCTGCAGAACCAATATGGCCCTACCGAGACGCACGTTGTTACCGCATATCGCATGGGAAGGGATTCACGCGAGTGGGTTGCTCTTCCACCGATCGGGAGACCTATCGCAAACACTCAGGTATATGTCTTGAACGAAGCCTATGCGCCGGTGCCAATTCGAGTGGCCGGTGAGTTGTTCCTTGGTGGCCTGCAGTTGGCAAGAGGATATGTCAATCGCCCGGAATTGACGGCCGAGCGTTTTGTCCCCAATCCCTTCAGCCATGGTCCGGGCGAACGCATGTACCGGACCGGTGACAAGGTCCGCTATCTGGAAAGTGGCGACATCGAGTATCTCGGGCGGGTCGATCGCCAAGTGAAGCTGCGTGGATACCGGATCGAGCTTGAAGAGATCGAGGCGGCGCTGCTGGGACATGCTGAAATCGAGCAGGCCGCGGTGGCAGTTCTAGAAAAAGAACAGCGGTTGGTCGGATACGTTGTTCAAAAAGGCAATTTGCCGGACGTTAGTAGCGCTGAGTTGCGCGAGTACCTAAAAGTGCGGTTGCCGGAATATATGGTCCCGGGGTTGATCGTACATTTGGCGGAATTGCCCCTGACTCCCAGCGGCAAAGTGGACCGCAAAGCTCTCCCCCAACCGGATGCCGAACCAAGCCAGGCGGTGGAACAGCGCTGCCCGCGCAATGTTGAGGAAGAGATCCTAGGTGGGATTCTTGCGCAGGTGCTCAAGCGCGAGCATGTGGGCCTGGATGAGAATTTCTTTGAAGCCGGCGGACACTCGCTGCTCGCAATGCACGTGATTTCGCGAGCGCGAAACGCGTTTGATATCGACTTGCCGGTTCGGGCGCTCTTTGAAGAACCAACCGTGGCCGGACTGGCGGAGCGGGTCATCCGTATGCGCGCTCAGGGTGAGCGGGCCAAAAGAGCTCCGCTGACGCAGGTGTCGCGAGAAGGAGTGCTGGAGCTTTCCTTTGCTCAGCAACGGTTGTGGTTCCTGATGCAGGTAATGCCGGGAAATACCTCCTACAACATTCCTCTGGCCCTCAGGTTGCGTGGCGCGTTGGATATTGAGGCGTTGCAGAAGAGCATCCGTGAGATCGTGCGCCGGCATGAAGTGTTGCGGACGCGGTTTGAGACGGTGAACGGGAAGCCACGGCAGATCATCGAGCGGGAGATTGAGCTGAATCTGGAAGCAGTGGACCTGAGCGGGGTGGCGGCCGA
>DASVFK010000234.1:0-34379 GCA_036380095.1 Candidatus Angelobacter sp.
TTCGCCTACGTGGCGCAATTGCAGCTCAGCACCTTCAGGATCGATCCCGCCACCGGCGCCCTCACGCTGGTCTCGCAAACGCTGCAGCCGGTGACCGATATCCCCTCGAACATCGTGGTCGTACCTTGACGAAGGTTCCCCGCACAGTTTCAGCAGTCAGTGTTCAGCGCGATACGAAACGGTTTGCCTTGATGGCAAAGCGCAGTGGCATCTCCGCCGATTTGGTGATTCCGATCCGCCGCGTGACTGCAATCGCTCCGGGAACAAAACCGTCCTGATAGACCTGAAGGTCTGACTTGGGCGAGAGCATGTCCTTGCCGTTGTCGCGCGGGCGGGTGATGCTCAGCGCCTGGCAGAGCCGTCCCGGGCCGCTCGTGAGCTTGCGCAGATCGTTGACTGCGTTCGTATGCAGATCGTGCAGGCCGCGGGCGCGCGCCATTGGTTCAATTCCGCTCACTGGCTCCAGCGCGCGAATCAGCACGCAACCCGCCTCGCCATCGGGCAGGCAGGAGATGTTCAGGCAATAGTGGACGCCATAGATAAAGTAAACGTACGCGTGCCCCGGCGGCCCCCACAGGACCTGGTTGCGCGCGGTGCGTCCCGCGGCGGCGTGGGCCGCCAGGTCGCCCGCGCCCAGGTAAGCTTCCACCTCCACAATGCGCCCGGCGAGAGTTTGCTTTCCCTGTTTGCGAACAATCAGCTTGCCCAGCAGATCGCGGGAGACGACGCGTGGATCGCGGTTGAAGAAGGAGCGGGACAACAAGCGCCCGAGATTCGTGCGTTCATTGTGCGCGGACTTGGCAGCGCGAGAGCTATTTGTCTTGCTTCGCACGCGTCAGCCTTTCGCCAGGGCCTGTTGCAGCAGGGCCTGAGAAGCGTTGGCGCCGCTCATGACCAGCACCACGTTCCCGGCCCCATGGCCATGCTCGATCCATGCCGCGGCGGCTGCGGCGCCTGCTCCTTCAGCCACAATATGTTCCTCAAGCAACAAATGGCGGATCGCGTCCAGCATCTGTTGTTCGCTCACGGTCACCACGTCATCCACCAGCTCTACGATCTGGGCCACATTTTCCGCCTGCGGCGTGCGAGTGGCCAGTCCGTCAGCGAGCGTGTTGCAGGTTTCCGTGGGCACCACGCGTTTCTGCCGCCATGAAAGATAGTAAGAGGGCGCCTGCTCCGCCTGGACGCCCACAATTTTCACCTGCGGCGAAAGATGCTTGGCCGCCGCAGCCACGCCGCGAATCAGCGCCGTATCGCCCATCGGGACCAAGATTGCGCTCGTCTCCGGCAGTTGCTCCAGGATTTCACAGGCGATGGTCGCCGGGCCCGCGGGCAACACAGGATCCGTCGCGTCGTTGAGAAAGAAGACGCCTTCGGCACGTGCGTAGTCCGTGGCGTGCTCAAAGGCATCGGCGCTATCCCGTCCGCGCTCAACGATCTGTGCTCCCAGCCGCGCGATGTTGTTTCGCTTTACCGGGTTCGGGTTTTCAGGAAGAAAAATCCTGGCGGGAAGGTGAAACAGCTTTGCAGCGTAGGCCACGGCTGCGCCGTGGTTGCCCGTGCTGTGCGCCACCACCTCACGCACGCGGCCGCTCTCAATCGCCACGGAAAGCGCATAGATGGCGCCGCGCAGCTTGAACGAGCCGGTTGGCAGATCGCTTTCCAGTTTCAGGTAGGCCTTGGAGTCGCCTCGGCTGAGCGACTGCGCTGCCAGCAGCCTCGTCACCGGCAGCAGCGGACGCAGCACTTCCCGCGCTCTCATCACTTCGGCAAAAGAAACGCCCGCCACTTGAATGCTCCGTTGGGCCGCGCGCAAGCTATCTCACAACTTGCGCTGCGGCCTGGTTCTTCTTCTGTTCCGCCACCCAGGCGTTCACGTTGCGCTCCAGAATGTCCAGGGGCAGCGGCCCGGAGCCGAGCACCACGTCGTGAAACGCTTTCAGGTCAAACTTGCTGCCCAGTTGTTCGCGGCTGCGGGCGCGCAGTTCCTGGAACTTCAGCTCGCCAATCTTGTATGCCAGCGCCTGTCCCGGCCATGCGATGTAGCGGTCAATCTCGTTCACGACGTCCAGTTCGGTCTTGGGCGCGTTGTCCATGAAGTACTTGATGGCCTGGTTACGGGTCCAGTGCTTGGCGTGCATGCCGGTGTCCACCACCAGGCGGACGGCCCGCCACATCTCATACGTAAGCTGGCCGAACTTGGAATACGGGTCGCTGTAAAGGCCCATGTCCTGGCCCAGCGACTCGGCGTACAAGCCCCAACCTTCGACAAAAGCGGTATAACCGGCAAAGCGCCGGAACATGGGTTGTTCTCCCAATTCATGGGCGCGGGCGATCTGCAAATGGTGTCCGGGCACCGATTCGTGCAGCGTAAGCGCCATCATTTCCCACTTGGGCCGGGTCTCTGGTTTATAAAGATTGACGAAGTAGGTTCCGGCGCGCGAGCCGTCCGCCGCGCCAGGACGGTAGTAGGCCGCCGTGGTGTCCGGCGCCGCGAGCGCCGGGATGGCCTCCACGCCATAGGGTTCACGCGGCAGCGTGCGGAACACCTTCACCAGGTTGGGGTCCACGGATTTTGCAATCGCCTGGTAGGCCACGAACAGCTCTTCCGGCGTTTTGTAATAGAACTGAGGATCGGTTCGCAGGAAGTTGAAAAACTCGTCTCGCGTCCCCTTGAACCCGGTCTTCTGCATGATCTGGTCCATCGCCGCGCGAATGCGGGCCACTTCCTTCAAGCCGAGCTCGTGCACCTGCTCCGGCGTGAGGTTGGTGGTGGTATAGGCACGGACTTCAAACGCGTAATACTCATCGCCATGCGGCACCTGCCAGGCGCCTACCTGATCGAAACACGCCGGCAGGTACTCACTGACAAAAAACTCCTTGAACTTTTTGTAGGCCGGGACCACCTGCTGCTCAATCGCCCGTTTGGCGGCCTGGGAGAGGCGCTGCTGGTCCGCCGCAGAGACCTGGCTCGACCAGCGCTGGAACGGCTTATAGAACGGGCTTTGCGCGGAATCAGAGACGATCTGCTTTTCGATCTGCCCCGGCACCCGCTGCATGATCACCTTGGGGTGGACCATGCGCTCCTTGATTCCCTGCCGCATCAGGGCGATGGTTTGGTCCATGAGCACGGGAAAGGCCTTCATGCGCGCGATCCAGTCTTCATAGTCCTTCACCGTTTCAAAGCGCAGGGAATCGGCCATCTCGCTGGCCGTCTGGATGCCGCCACGCTGGTTCAGCGGGACGAGATAGCGATGGAACTTGTGGCCTTCCATCGCCCGTTCCAGGTTCTTCTGGTAAAGATCGAAGTTGAGCTGGTCAGCCGGCGAGAGCGCGGCGCGATCAATCTTCTTGAGCCGCGCCAGCACTTCCACGTCGTGCTGGTGATTGGTCTCGATGGCGGCAAGACTGTCATCGGACCAGCGGTCATTCCAGCGGCGGTCACCCAGGTTGGAAGCAAACTCCGGCGAGCGTTGCAGACGGTATTCCCACTCGGCGGCAAACAGCGCATGCAGTTGCTTACCGGCATCGGCGCCCGCCGGTGCGCTCTGGGCCGCGACAAACAGGCTGCTGAAGAGAATAAGACAGGTACACCAGCGCACACTCACCTCCGTGCGGCCATGGAAACTTACAGACCGCTGTTCTCAAGATAGAATTCCAGCCAATCCGCACTCGACTTATGATTGCGTGGGAAAGGAGCAGTGCACAATTATGACAATTCGCAAGGCTTCTGTCTTGGGGTGGCTGCTGATTTGTTGCACCGCGCTGGCCACGGCGGTGGAGAAGTTTCCTAATGGCACACACGTCACCGTGAGAATCGGCAATTCCCTGAACTCCGGCGCCGCGCACAAGGGTGAGGCCTGGGAGGGCACGTTGACCAGGGACGTGGTCGTCCGCGGCAAGACCGTGGCGCGGGCCGGAGCTCCGGTCAAAGGCAAGGTCACCTTTGTGGAGCCTAGCGGGCGTTTGAGCGATCCCGGCCAGATCTCCATCCGCCTGACTTCCATCAACGGGCATACCGTTTACAGCTCCCGTATCAGCAGGAAAGGTGAGAGCCATACCAAGAGCAACACGGCCAAGATTGGCGGCGGCGCGGCGGGTGGAGCAGTCATCGGCGCTCTGGCCGGCGGAGGCAAGGGCGCAGCGATCGGCGCGGGAGCAGGCGCGGCTGCCGGCACAGGCGTGGCTGCCGCCACGGGAAAGAAAGAAGCCCATATCCCGGCTGAGAGCGTGTTCACGTTCACGCTCACGGGATCGAAGTAAAAGGCCGATCGCGCTGAAGCCGGCTTAGTTTCAACTGCTTGCGGGTCATGAAGGCCAAAAAAACTCGAAGGCAGAAGCAAGAGCGAACAGGGGAATAACAAGAACGTAGATCCAGCCGGCATCACGCAGGGCCGCGTGCGGTAAGCCCAAAAAGCGCGGTCCGGCATAGTCTCCCACAGGCTTTACCCGCGCCAATCCCAGGTTCACACCCGCGCCGCCGGCGAGCGTGTACGGCACCAACTGCAGCACGATCACGCACATGTAGTAGGTCCCACCGCTGAAGCTCCTGGTCAGCCGGCTGCGGTGTTGGTCATCTACCGATACAACGCCGCCGATCCAGCCGCGATAGAGAGCAATGGGAAAGGGAGCGGGGGCCCAATAGCCGGAGAGCGCCGTTGCCGTGGCCGCCAGGGTGTTGGCCGCGCAGTCGAGCGCAGCCGCGACCGCCGGTTGCCCTTGGATCAACCGACGCGTGATAGGCGAAGAGGACCGCGCGTTGGAGATGATTCTGTCGCGGTGGTTGAGAGCGAAGCGATTGCCGGCGTGCACCATCAACATTCCGCTGCCGAGCCCAACTGCGTGTGCCAGGGCCATGGTCAAGATGCCGACGCGCGCCCGCCGCAAAGCAAGCGCGATGCGCCTCGAAATGGAGAAACCAGCCGACATCCAGCCATTCCCACCGCATACCGCCTGTTGTGCTTTCTACTTCTTCATCGCCGCCAGCACAGCCTCTGCATGCTCATCCGGCTTTATGCCGGTGATCACCGCGGAGATCTTTCCTTCCGGGCTGATTACGAACGTGGTGCGCTCGATTCCCATGTACTTCCGCCCATACAGGCTCTTTTCTTTGAACACGCCGAATTTCTTGGCTATGGCCTTGTCTTCATCGGCCAGCAGGGAATAGGGCAGGTCGTACTTGGTCTTGAACCTCTTCTGTGCCGAGGGCTTGTCGCCGGAGATGCCGAACACCACGGCCCCGGCACGCTGGATTTTCTGGAATGCGTCGCGGAACCCGCACGCTTCTATCGTTCAACCGGGCGTATTGGCTTTAGGATAGAAGAACAGGACCACGTGCTTGCCGCGGTAGTCCTTCAGGGAGACGGCGCTGTCTTCTTCATTGGCGAGAGTGAACTCCGGGGCTTTATCATTAACTTCCATGGTTTTTCCGTGTTTAGGGTGTCAATGAATTTATACCGTACTCGACTCTTGCCCGCCAGCCTGTTACTGGCTTTGCTCATGGCCGGGCTGTTCACCGCCGCCGGCGCGCAACGGAAGAAAGCCCACAAACTTCGCGCCACCGCCCTGCTGGAACTCACGACGGATCCGGCCGGCAACACCACGGCGCGCATCACGCCCATCGTGATTCTGGATGAAGGCCGTTTCCGCGACGCCGGCATCTATAAAGCCACGCCCCGTCCCATGGCGGCCGAGATCGGCATTGTCTATGAAGCGCAGAAGTCCGGCTTTCCGGTGGGTTACGTGACCATCAGCAATGCCGCGAACTCCGGTGGCACATGGACCGCCACAGGCAAGTGGCAGGCTGCCAGCACGGTAGCAAAGACGGAAGAGACGGCGCCCACCCCACAGCCGCGCCCAGGAGACGGACGGCCGATCCTGCATCGCGGTGGAACGGGCGCGTCTTCCACCACACCGGGAACACCCGAACCTGCTCCTTCGGCGCAGCCTGCTCCTCGGACAACGTCAGAATCCTCGCCTTCGATGCAACCCGCCCCCCAGTCCTCGCCTGCGCCGGAGCCGGAAAGTTCTGACCGTCCCGTCTTGCGGCGGCGCAGCCCAGCAGGTTCGAGCACAGACGCGGAGATCGCGCCTGCACAGCCAAGTGCTACGCCTCCTCCTTCAGCCGCTCCGCGTGCCGCACCGGCGCTGGCGCTGACTCCGGGCACTCTCGCTCTGGCTGCCATTTCCGATAACCAGTCCACCGCTGACCCGCGCTCTTTCGCTTTTCCCTGGCAACCGGGGGAACAACAGAAAATGGAAGCCAAGATCCGCAAGTTCGCCCTGGCACAGCTCCCGCCGGAAAATTCCAAGCTGGGCGACAATTCGCTGGCCAACGTGGTGATCCACGGCTTTGATGTTGACGACACCAACGAAGCGGTGCTGGTGCTCACCGCCGAAATTCCCGGCAGCTACATGACGCCGAACACCAAGACCACTCCCGGCAAATTCGTCTCCCGCTACATTACGTTGATCGCGCGCACCGACTTCGAGGGCAACCTGCAGCGCCTGGCCGTGAGCGTGACCGACTCCTCGCGCCTGGACGTGGCCCCGCGCCTTGAGTTCATCGATGCGGTGGACGTGGACGGCGACGGCTACGCCGAATTGCTCTTCCGCGAATACAGCTTCGACGAAAAAAGATTTGTGGTTTTTGGCCTTGGCCGCAGCACGGTAACCAAGGTGTTTGAAGGAGCAAGCCAGCCGCTGAAGTGATAGGAAATGAAACTTGGCAGTAAGTCACCTGGGATTAACCGCGTTCTAGCCCTGTCATCCTGAGCAAGCCCGCGGGACCTTGACCCTGAGCTCGCGAAGGGGCAGGGGACTAAGGGCGCGTCGAAGGATCCCGAGCGACTGTCTCCAACCATGCGGACTCAGGGAATTTCAACAAGGAACCTGCCCTACTTTGCCCGACCACGCTGATGGAAAGAAACACCTTCAGCAGTGCGTGCGAGTTGTAAGCGACCGTTGGAAAACCTGATGATTAAGGGTTGAACCGGGCCTCCTGACTGAAATTCCCTGATTCTGTGTGGTCGTGCCAGCACACGTGATCAATCCTGGCAATGTTTGGCAATCTTGGCAGTCTTGGCAATCCAGTTCATCCTCCGCTCACCGCCGGCACAACCATTACCTCAGCGCTCTGCGGCACAGAGGTGTCCATTCCTTGCAAATGCCGGATCGCCTCTCCATCCACAAAGATGTTGATATGCTGGCGGATTTCGCCTTGTTCATCCACGATGCGGTCTTGTAGTGCGGGATGAAGCTGCCACAGTGCACGCAGCAGATCGCGTACCGTGCCGGGGGTGCTCTCGACACTGAGAGAATTGCGGCCTTCGGCAAACGCCGCCAAGTACGACGGAATCCGGACCGTGATTGCCATGGCTTACCTGCGTGCCCGGGCCGAGCGCTTCGCCTTGCCCGCGGTTTTCTTGGCTGCTCTCGCTTTCTTTTTCCCCGTGACTCCGTGTCTTCGTGGTGAAGTATCAGTTCCGCCCACCACCGCCGCCTTCACGCACACCACCGGCGGCAGGCCTTCCATGATCAGCTGCCAGGACTTGCCGTCGTTATTGGAGCCGTAGAGCTTTCCGCTGCGTGTGCCAAAGTAGATGCCTGCGGGCTTGAGCGCATCAATGGCCATGCTGTCGCGCAGGATGGTCTCGAGCGCGTTCTTCTGCGGCAGGCCCTTGGTCAATGGCTGCCAGCTCTTGCCGGCGTTGCGCGTCTGGTAGACGCGCAGCTTGCCTTCCGGCGTGCAGCGATACTCGTCAGACTCAATCGGAATGATGTAGGCCGTATCCGGATCATGCGGATGCGCCACGATGGGAAACCCGAAGTCCGAAGGCACGCCGTTGGCGATGTCCTGCCAGGAATCGCCCCCATCGTCACTGCGATAGAGGCCCCAGTGGTTCTGCAGGTAAAGCCGCTCCGGCTGGGCGGGATTGCGCGCGATCTTGTGCACGCACTGTCCGAACTCGGGATGCTGGTCGGGCAGAAACTGCGCGCGGACGCCCTGGTTGCGCGCCTGCCATGTCTTGCCGCCATCGTCCGTACGGTAGCAGCCGCCGGTGGAGATGGCGATGATCATGCTGTCACGTTTCGCTGGATGCGGAACGATGGTGTGCAGGCAAAGACCGCCGCCTCCCGGCTGCCACTTTTCTCGATGAGGATGTTTCAGCATGCCTTCCACCGGCGTCCACGACTTCCCGCTGTCGCGCGAAACGAAAAGACACGCCGGCTCCACGCCACAATAGAGCGTGTCCGGTTCGTCGGCAGGGCCAGGGTGGATCTGCCAGATGTTCTTGAGCGTCAAGCCCGACTCAGTGGGAAATTTCACCGAGTACGTTTCCGGCTGGGTCGCGGTGCGTCCGAAATCGTCGGACGAACTCAGGAATGTTCCCCAGCGAAAACTCTGCGTGGCCCACCACAGGCGATTGCGTCCGTTGCGGCTGTCGAAAGCCATGGCGTAAACCGGCGATCCGGCCGAGTACGGCCCGCCGGCTTCCCAGCGTTTGCGTTTTGCATCTGAGCGGAACAGAAAGGCGCCTTTCATGGTGCCAACGAGTATAAGAACGTCGCCTTTTTTTGCGGAAAGATGGCGGACTGCAGGCATGGATCAACTCCTGGGGGTGAAGAATGATCAGACGAACTATTTTAGACAGGGAGCGGCCCGAAATTCCAATCGCACACAAGACCGGAAAACGCCCAGCAAAGACCGTGCGGCATCGTTCCAAAATAACTTTGTTCGGAATGCCTTTGCTCGATATTGCCTACGGTCCTGACCCGGAGCGGGGCGAAAAGCACGGCACGGCGCACGGAATCATTGCCCTGGGCGACGAAGCCCGCGGCTGGCTTGCCCTGGGTGGAAAAGCTAGCGGCTACATCGCCATGGGTGCGCGGGCGCGCGGGTTGATTGCCATGGGTGGAATTTCACGCGGTGTGATCGCGATGGGCGGACAACCCGCCGGAGTGCTTGCCATGGGAGGAGCGCCGGCAGGCGTGGTCGCCATGGGCGGAGCGGCCGTGGGAGTGCTTGCAGTTGGCGGCCTTGCCCTGGGCGTGCTTGCAGCCGGAGGACGCGCGGCGAGCCTGTTTTCCGTGGACCGCGGGCATCACCGCAACGGACGTTAAGGGCCCAAAGAGATAAGGAGTCTCTCTGCAACCTCTTGCGTTCCTATTTGAGGCTTTTGTTTGGAAGCTCCACACCGGTTTGATCTTCCACCTCTGACCCGCTAAGATTCTCTGTCCCAAAAAACCTGATGCCTGCAGTACGGCAAAGTGAGGAACCTATGCGGAAAGCCGTTGTCGTTGGTGTGGCAGTCTTCTTCCTGAGTGCGATGCAACTGGTGGCGCAGCAGGACTTCAGCAAGGTCCAGATCAAAGTCCAGAAAGTTTCGGGCACGGTGTACATGCTGGAAGGTTCGGGCGGCAACATCGGCGCATCGGTGGGCGAAGACGGCATCGTGGTGGTGGACGATGAATTCCTGCCCCTGGCGGAAAAGATCGAGGCCGCGCTGAAAGGAATCACCGATAAGCCGGTCCGCTTCGTCATCAACACCCATTGGCATGGCGACCACACCGGCGGCAATCCGCACTTCGGCGAGAAGGCGCCCATCATCGCCCAGGAAAACGTGCGCAAGCGCCTGGCGGAAGGCGGCAAGACGCGCTTCGGTGAGACCAAGCCCGCGCCCAAAGTTGCGCTGCCCATCATCACCTTTGAGGACAAAGTTTCCGTCCACCTGAACGGCGAAGACATCCGCGCCATCCATTTCCCCAACGGCCACACCGATGGCGATAGCGTGATCTTCTTCCCCCAATCCAAGGTGGTCCACATGGGCGACGATTTCTTCAACGGCGGCATGTTCCCGTTTATCGACCTGGATAGCGGCGGCAGCGTGCAGGGCATGATCGCCGGCGACGAAAAAGTCCTGGCAGAAGTGCCCGATGACGTAAAGATCATCCCTGGCCACGGGCCCGTGGGCACCAAGGAAGACTTGCGTAAGTTCATCACCATGCTGAAGGAAACTTCCGCGGCGGTGCAGGCCGGAATCAAGCAGGGCAAGACGCTGGAACAGCTCAAACAGGAAAAAGTCCTGGCCAAATGGGATTCCTTTGGACAGTCCTTCATCAAGACGGACATGTTCACGGAAATCCTTTATGACAGCCTGACCAAGAAGCCGGGCGGCCCGCACAACGATCACGGCCACCTGACCAAGTAGCATACGAGCGCGAATGGCAGTAAATTAGCAATGAGCCCTTGGCCTGCCCTGTTGTGTTCAGTGTGGCCGCAGGATTAACTGCAGACTTGGCGCGGCAGCAAGCAGCAGGCTCCCAGACTGAAATGCTGAGTGCGGACTGCTGAGTGCTGAGTGCCGATTGCTGACTGCTCGTATGCAAATCACCGAAAAAGACGTTCTCTATGTCGCCGATCTGGCCAATCTGGAATTGACGCCCGAGGAACGCTCGCGCATGGTGCGTGACCTGAGCTCGATCCTGACCTACATCAGCCATTTGAACGAACTGGACACCGCCAATGTTCCACCGATGGCGCAGGTCTCGACCCAATACGCCGGCCCCGCCGCCGAGCAGTACGCACAACGCGATGATGTCCTGCGGCCTTCGCTGCCCCATGCAGAGGCGCTCCAGAACGCGCCCGAGACGGATGGAGACTTCTTCAAGGTGCCGAAGGTGATAGAGAAGTAGCACTTGGCAATTAGCAGTTGGCAATTGGCTCGGCTAAAGCAGGGGGCAGACTCGAATTCGAGACTCGCTTTAGCTGTGCTAATTGCTAGTTGCCAATTGCTAGATGCTCGAAACGGAAAGGCAATCCCCAGCGATAACGACTTCCCAAACGGAAATCATGGAGCTTAAACATCTCACCATCGCTTCCACCCGGGCCGCCATCGCCGAGCGGCAGTTTACGGCCACGGAGCTGGTGGAGGAGTTCTATAAGAAGATCAAAGCGGAAGATCCCGGCATTCACGCCTACCTCACGCTTTGCCAAGATCGCGCGCTGGCCCAGGCCCGGCGCATTGACGATCTGGCCGGCAAGGGCGGCCCGCTTCCTCCGCTGGCCGGCGTGCCCATGGGGATCAAGGATGTAATGGTTACGCGCGGCGTCCGCACCACCGCCGGGTCGAAGATTCTTGAGAGCTTCGTACCGCCCTACGACTGCACCGCCGTCGCGCGCCTGGAGGCAGCCGGCGCCATCGTTCTGGGCAAGATGAATTGCGACGAGTTTGCCATGGGCTCGTCCAATGAAAACTCTGCTTATGGCCCCGTGCGCAACCCGCGCGACCCGTCGCGCGTCCCGGGAGGCTCGAGCGGCGGCTCCGCAGCTGCCGTGGCCGCGGGCACTGCGGTCGCCACGCTTGGTTCGGATACCGGCGGCTCCATCCGCCAGCCCGCCTCGTTTTGCGGTGTAGTCGGTCTCATGCCCACCTATGGCCGGGTCTCGCGCTATGGGTTGATCGCCTTCGCCTCATCTCTTGATCACATTGGCCCACTGACCAAGACGGTCGAGGATGCAGCCATCGTGCTCAAGGTCATCGCCGGCCGCGACCCGCTCGACTCCACTTCCGCCGATGTCCCCGTGCCCGATTACGAACAGGAAATCAACCGCCCGATGAAGGGCCTGAAGCTCGGTGTGCCCAAAGAGTATTTCAGCGAGGGTTTGGACCAGGAAGTCCGCGCGGCCGTTGAAGCGGCCATCCAGCGCTTGCGCGAGGCCGGGGCCCAGGTCGTTCCCATCTCGCTGCCGCACACCGCTTACGCTATTCCCGCCTACTATGTCATCGCCACCGCGGAGGCCTCTGCCAACCTGGCCCGCTATGACGGCGTGCGTTACGGCTTCCGCGCTCCCAGGCCACGTACGCTTTCTGAGATGTACCGCCAGACGCGCGACCAGGGCTTCGGCGCTGAAGTCAAGCGCCGCATCATGCTCGGCACCTACGCGCTCAGTTCCGGCTACTACGACGCTTACTACCTGAAAGCCCAGAAGGTCCGCACACTGATCGCCCGCGATTTCGAACACGCCTTCCAGCAAGTGGACGCCATCGTGACCCCCACGGCCCCGACTGCGGCCTTCAGGCTCGGCGAAAAGGCCGATGACCCCTTGGCCATGTACCTGGCGGACATCTATACGGTCACTGCCGACCTGGCCGGTGTACCAGGGGTCAGTGTCCCATGCGGCAAGACCTCATCGGGCCTGCCCATTGGACTGCAGATCCTGGGCAGGCACTTTGATGAGGGGACAGTGCTGAGGATCGGGCATCTGGTGGAGGGTCCTCGCGTCGCGGCATGAAAGTAGGCCGGACGAGAGCTTCGGCTAACCCTCCTAGGGCTCGTCAGGCTTTCTCACCGGAGGCAAGTTGGCGTCAGGTGTAGCCGACCTTGCGGTTTTTCTTGCGGCAGCCTTCTTTGCGACGGGCCGGCTTTTCTTTCGCGCGACGGGGCGTTTTTTCATAACTTCTCCTTTTATCGATTGGGTGCTCTTCCCAGTTTTACAAGTACTGCGTCGGACGTAGACAAGCCACGTATAAAGCCCAATGACTTCCCGTCCGGTGAAGGCGCTAGGGCAAAGATTCGCCCTTCTTGAAAATGCGTTATCTGATGGAGCACTCCACCATGTGTGCTTTCTTCCCAGATGTTGGAAGTCCCCGCGACGGTCTGGACAAAAAAGAGTTTATGGCCATCTCTCGACCACCGCACTGGAACCTGCCCCTCGCCGGCAGGAATCTCTGGCGCCAGGCGAACAGGATTCCCTGTTTTCAAATCCAGGATAGCGATCCGCCAGCCCTTGGCGGGGTCGCCTCCATCTTCACAAACCACCGAATGCCCGTCCGGTGATACCGATGCCTTCCTGGCAAGCCGGCTGGTGACCCTGACGGGAGTTCCTCCGCCGATGGGCACTTTCCAGAGCGCGTTTGAACCTTCACGAATGGAGGTATAGATCACCCACTGACCATCGGGAGTCATGCTGGGATCATCTTCTTCCGAGCTATCGTTGGTGAGACGCACCGCGCCTGTGCCGTCCAGATTCGCCCGCCAGAGGTGAAATGCGCCGTCACGATTCGAGACGAAAAGAACATGCTGTCCATCCTTCCCTGCCGCGGGGTTCTTCTCGACGAACTCGTCGTGAGTCAAATGGATAAGGCCCGGTTGCTTTTCTCGTATAAGCACCAGGTCAGGCTGGCCACCGCTTTCCGTTTGCGAGATCAGATCGCCCGAGGGTGTCCATGCCAGGCCATAAAACCCTGTCTTGGGGGTTGCAATCGCCCTCGCGGTCTCGGCTCCTGTTAGAGATAGCACCCAGGGCTCAGGATCACGGATGTATTGAACGGTAACGAGCCGGCCTTCGTCCCTGCTGACGGCGAGGTCTGAATAGCTGAGGCCCGGCTGGCTGAGAGCAGTCACCTGACCATCGGGCCAGGAAACACGCCATAGTTGCGCATAGTTACTGGTCTGCTTCTTCGCCGCGACCACGATGCTTGAATCACTCCCGAGCCACACCGGATTGGCGATCCAGGTCCACGGTTCAGGCCCAAGCACCCGCTGTTGCCTGTTATCGAGCCGCACCGAGATGAGCTTGATGCTGGTGCTTCCCATCCCTGAATCACTTAGAACGCCGGCGACGATTTCCTTGCCATCGGAAGACCAGGCCGGTGAAGTCCAGAAGTAGTCAGGAGGGCTTAGCGTCAGTAGTGTGGTCTCCGTGCTGAGCTCCATGCCTTTCACGATCAAATATGTTTGATGTCGCGTGGAATCTTGCCGCAAGAATGCGATTCGATCTCCATCCGGCGAGAAGGCGATCGAACCGTCCACATCTTCCAACGCCAGCTTGGTCGTCCGGGTAGAAGGCTGGTAGTGGTAAAGTTTCCCGAACTCCTGTTGGCGAACTACGAAAAAAAGAGAATCGTCCTGGTTGGAAAAGGCCACGCCGGAGTACTTCCAGTCCGATGTATGCACCTCCTCAGCCTTCGATTCCGCGGCCTCAAGCGGGCGCAACCATAGCGCCTGGCCGGTTGCTGTGTTGGTGGCATAGGCAATGTACTTGCCGTGGCGTGAGATCGCTGCCTTTGTCACACCTCCATTGCGCGTCAGGGGAGTAATGCCCTCCACCGCAAGTGGGCCTGAGCGGACCTTGCTGTATTTGAGCGCCAGCACCGCCGCAAGGATCGATACGAGAACGAGGGCAGGATAGAAAATCCATCGCATGGCCCATGGATGACGTTGGCCGGAGCGAGCTTGAAATCCGGGTGCCGTGCCCACTTTGATTCGCGCCAGGTCCGCCAATGCCGCGGTCATCTGTGGATACCGGTCCTCGGGAGACTTCTCCAGGGCGCGGGCCAGCAGACTTCTGAGCCGGAGATTCTTTCTCGGCAGACTGGGCTTGCCGCCCAGAATAGCCGCGATCAACTCCCCCGTGGACTCCGCCGCAAAGGGCCTCATGCCCCCAACCATTTCGTACAGGACCACGCCCCAGCTCCAGACGTCAGTGCGCTGGTCCACCTCCTGCCCGCGGACCTGCTCCGGCGACATGTAACTGATGGTGCCGACCAGCATGCCAGGCATGGTGGCTGCTCCCTGCTCCAGCCTTTGCTGGATGCTGGTGGTATCTGTACCTGTGAGCGGGGCCGCCTTGGCCAGCCCAAAATCCAGGACTTTCACATAGCCATCCGGACGCACCATGACGTTCTCCGGCTTGATATCGCGGTGGATGATGCCTGCCTGGTGCGCGGCGGCCAGCGCCTCGCCGATCTGGCGGGCGTGGCCGATGGCCTGCTGCGGTGAAAGCTCGCCGATCAGCTCGCGCAGCGGCTTGCCCTCCACATACTCCGTCACAATGTATTGCGTGTCGCCGGCTTCTCCGAATTCGTGCACAGTGAGGATGTTGGGATGGTTGAGCGCCGATGCGGCCAGCGCCTCGCGCCGCAAACGATCCATCGCGCCCTTGCTTTCCACAATGGCCGGAGCGAGCACCTTGACCGCAACCTTGCGTCCCAGCCGCGGATCGCGGGCCAGGTAGACTTCGCCCATGCCGCCGAGTCCCAGCCGGCCCAGCACCTCATAGGGGCCAATGCGTCCAGGCAGGGGAAGATTCGCTTCAAGATCTGAATGTGGTTTACCCAGCTCTTTCAAGTCGTTTGCGGATTCATAGTGCCGCAGCAGGCTGACGGCTTCCAGGCGCACGGACTCTTCTTCCGCGCACACGTTGGCCACGTATTCCTCTCGCTGCTCCTGGGGAAGAGTGAGCGCTTCATGGAAAACCGACTCAACCCGCTTCTTTTGTTTTTCTGTCAGGTCCATGCGTATGGTTCAGGGCGCGTTGCAGTTGCGCGATCGCGAACCTGAAATCGCGTTCCACGGTTGAGATTGACACGTCAAGCAGCCCGGCGATCTCCGCGTCCTTGAGGCCGCCGAAGATCCTGAGTTCCACTACTTGCGCTTTACGGAAGTCGCCCGATGCCAGGCGGGCCAAGGCGTCGTCAAGAGCCAGAAACTCCACGGGACGCGAAGCAGCGAAGGCCTCCACACCGTCCAGCGAAACCAGCACCACCTTGCGCTTCCTGCGGTTGCGATTGCGCGCGTGGTCCACCAGAACCTGGCGCATGGCCCTTGCCGCCACCGCCAGAAAATGTGCCCGGCTTGCCCACTTCTGGTTGGCGTTCCGGGCCAGCTTGAGGTAGGCCTCGTTTACCAGCGCCGTGGGTTGAAGTGTGTGTTCAGGCCGCTCGCCTCTCATCTGGTAGACCGCCATGCGTCTCAGGTCGGGATAAACCATGGGAACAAGCTGGTCCAGGGCGTGATCGTCCCCTTGAGACCAGCGATGCAGCAGTTCGGTAATGGCTTCAGGAGCCGCCATCTCTTTCCGGCCTCACAGAACCCCGGGCAGTTGGAACGAAATTGTAGAAGGCTTAAAAACTTAAGTCCAGCAAAACCAGGGCTTCAACTTAGCTGGCATGACAGACTTAGCCATGATCGGCAAAGTTTTCCGGAAATGAGGTGACCGAAACTCCCTCACTTTTACGCCTCTTTAGGTGAAGACCATCGCAAGAGAATTGCGAATGGCAAATAGGAGAAAGATCTATGCGCGTTCTAGCCTTCCTGCTGCTGGCGGCGACCGCCGGCTGGGGGCAAACCTGCGTCCCGACAACCATTGACGATTTTAAGACTGGGCAGACTACCTCCCCGATAGTCCTGCAAACACCTAACACTTCCGCCATTGCGTTTCAAAACGCTTCCGGCGTTCCGGGAAGGGTGCGCGAGGAATCGTACTCAGTTACCACTAACGATTTCAACCACCCTTCAGAGTTAGCCATTGTCAGGCCCAACAGCAACCCCAATGGCGGCGCGCTGGTGGTAAGCAACGGTGTGGAGGAGTTCTTTTCGCTCGTGCTTATCTACGGCACCGACACCCGCGGCAACCCGGTGCCTCTGGGGTTCCAGGTTCCGGCCAACTGTGATCGGTTCCGCGTATGGTTTGACTCCAGTGTCGCCACGCTTAGTTTTACTTTTGAAGCCTACACGAGAAATGCCAACGGCAGCACCACAGGATTTGCTGACGGCATCGGCATGCCGCCGGTGATCGCCGGCTTTCCAGGCTGTGTGGACTTTCCCTTCTCTAACTTTGTCACAAACGCCAGCGGCGTGGTGCAAAACATCGCGCACACTCCAGTTGACCAGATCATTCTGGTATTGGGGCCTGGCAGCGCCGTTGGGGGGAGCAACTTTGCCATGACCAAGATCGAAGTCTCCGATAACAGGCTGCCTCCTACGGGAGTACCCTGCATCATCGCCAATAACGGCAAATAAGTCACCGATTGGCGGCAGGGCGACTTTGCCACCTTGCCGCCCCAGCCACTCAGATGGCATCTGTTCCTAACCGCCCGCCTCAATTCCGGTCTAACCTATTCGAATGGAAGTAACCGATGCAGCCGTTGTGGCACAGGTGCTGGCCGGCGACCGGGACGCTTTTCGTCTCCTGGTGGACCGCCATGGCCGCACCCTGTTCCGCGTGGCGTATCGCATGACCGGCAATCAGCAGGACAGCGAAGAGATCGTGCAAGAGACATTCCTTCGCGCCTACAAGGCGCTCGACAAGTTTGAAATGCGCGCGAACTTCGGCACCTGGATTTACCGCATTGCCGTGAATCGCACGCTGGACTTCCTGAACGCAAAGAAGACACAGATGCAGACGAAAGACACATACCAGATCGGCGACGATCCTGATCCGGAGAACAGCCGCCAGGTGCAGATTGAGGCGCTGCATCCCGGCCCGGACCGCATGCTCATCAGCGCGGAGATGAAAACCCGGATGGCCCAGGCCCTGGCCATGCTGACGCCGGCGGAGCGCGTGGCCTTCACCATGAGGCACATGGAAGGCCGCTCGATTGACGAGATCAGCCAGACCCTGAACTTGAAGACCAGCGCGGCCAAGAACAGCGTATTTCGCGCCGTGCAAAAACTCCGGCAACAGCTTGAGTCGTTTGCGGGCCCGGGGTCCCCGGCGCGCCCGGCCCGGTGGAGTGGGAGTCCAGTGCGATGAACCATCTGAGCGAAGAACAAATCGTCCTGCACTATTACGGCGATGCCGAAGGCGAGAAAGAGGTCCGCGAGCATCTGGCGCAGTGCTCTGAGTGCCGCCACGAGTTTGAGCGCGTGCAGGGTCTCCTGCGCAGCATTGAGCCCACGGAGGTCCCGGAGCCGCCAATGGTTTTTGAAGAGAAGACCTGGCTCAACGTGCGCGACCGTTTGCCCCAGAAATACCGCGAGTTTCGGCAATGGCTCACCGCCCCGCCGAAATGGGTGCTAGCCACGACCATGGCCGTGCTCCTGGCGGCGGCGTTCGTCGCCGGGCGCTATTGGCCACGCCAGGGGCCAGTTGCTCCCCCGAACACGGCGCAGGCCAATCCGCAGCGTGTGGTTTTGATCGCCGTTGGCGGGCACCTGGAACGCTCCCAGATGTTGTTGGTAGAAATCATGAATGCCGACGGCAAAGGCCCGGTGGATTTCTCCACGGAGCAACAGCAGGCCCGCGACCTGCTCGACGCCAATCATCTCTACCGCGTGAGCGCGCAACGCGCCGGCGATCCGCAGATCGCCCGCCTGCTCGATGAGCTGGGGCGCGTGCTCGCCGAAGTCGCCAACGGCCCGGAAGAGCTTTCACCCGGCGACCTGCAACAGATCCGCAGCCGCATCCAGTCAGACAGCCTGCTCTTCAAAGTTCGGGTAGTTGGTTCGGAAGTGAATTCCAGAATACGCCGGCAGGAGCAGCAACCCGCCGGTACAAATCAGAGGCTATAACCAAAATGATTCGCAAATTACGTTCGATGTTCATAGCTGTTATCTTGTTCCCTGCTGCCGCTTCGCTTGCGCAGGCACAGACCGCTGTTCCCTCCTCAAGCCTGCTTGATCCGCAATCCGCCCCGCAACTCGTTTCCAGAGAAGACGAGCTCTATAACGCGGGCACAGAGGCCCTGAATAACGGGGATTACGATGAGGCGATCGGCAAGTTCGACCAGGCGGCGAAACTGCTCGGGAAAAAGGCGGACGCCGCGCTGTATTGGAAGGCCTACGCGCTGGCCAAAACCGGCAACAAAGGCCAAGCCGCAGCTACCATTGCCGAACTGAAAAAGTCCTACCCGCAGAGCAAATGGCTGAAGGACGCGAGCGCGATTGAAATAGAGATGAACGGCGCTGCGGCGAATCCGGAGAGCTTTTCCAGCGAAGAAGAGAAGCTGTTGGCGCTCAACGCCATCATGCAGTCGTCCGATGCGGACCGAGCCCTGCCGTACATCGACAAGATGCTTCATGGTAACTCCTCCGCCAAGGTCAAAGAGCGTGCGCTGTTCGTGCTTTCGCAGAGCAGCTCAGAGAAGGCCCAGCAGACGCTGCTTTCCATCGCAAAATCCGGCGAGCCTGACCTGCAGAAGCGCGCCATCCGTTATATCGGCATGAATGGCAGCCCGGCAAGCCGGGCCGCGCTGAAGGAGATCTATTCGTCCATCATTAACTCCGAAATCAAAAAGGCCATTTTCCAGGGCTGGCTGATGTGCGGCTGCAAAGAAGAGGTTTTGAAAGTGGCGCAGACGGAACGCGCCCCTGGCATGCGCCGCGAGGCCATCCGCTATCTGGGTATGATGGGCGCCCGCGCCGAGCTGCGGCAGCTCTACCAGAACGCAGACGTTGACCTTGAGTCCAAAGAAGAGTTGCTCAAGGCCATGGGCATGGGCGGTGACGTTGAAGGCCTGGCCCAAATCGCCAAGACTGAGAAGGACCCGGTGGTCCGCCGCCACGCGATCAAAGACCTGGGCATCTTTGGCGGCCATTCCGCGAGCGATGCCCTGGTCTCACTTTACGGTTCAGAAGACAACGTTGAGACAAAGAAGACAGTGATCAATGCCCTGTTTCTCAACGGCGCCGGGAAGCAGATGGTGTTCCTTGCCCGAAAAGAGACCAATCCGGAGCTAAGGAGCGCCCTGACCCAGAAAATGTCGCTGATGAGCTCGCCGGAGATCACGGAATACATGCTGGAAATCCTGAACAAGTAGGAGCTGCCCCCATGAGAAGCCGAGTTGCTGTCTTTGCATTCCTGTTGCTCGCCGTTGGCCTCAGCCTGGCGCAGAAACCGAATGTCGTCAACGCCAAGCTCCAGGAGTCCTCAGCCGCCGCCGGACTCAAACCTGCGATGGATGCCATCCTCACCGGGCAGGCCGGGCCGTTGTGGATCGGTTACAGAATTCCCGCCGCGGCCAAAGAACGCACCATGTGCTGCTGGGACTCGGTCAGCGGCTCTCGCAATCGGGGAGCCAACTGCTGTCTGGGCTGCCGCATGGATTCAGATAAGGGCAGCAACTTCAGCGGAACAGACTCCAACTGCTCGCCGCCGGAGCCGCTGCCGTACGCGTTCGTTTTCTTTAGAGCAGAATCGAAACAGATCACCAGAGTGCGCGTGTTCAGCGCTGACTGCCCGCTCGATTTCGCCGGCCTGCCCTTGTACTGGCTGGAAGGGGTGAAGCCCGAGCAGAGCATTGACCTGTTGCTTGCATTCGCTCAGTCAATTCATGATGATGGTTCTTATCGCCGAGACTTGTCGCACCAGGCGCTCATGGCCATCGCCATGCACGACATTCCCGCGGCCGACCAGGCGCTGGAAAAGCTCAGCCAAGCCGGCCAACCCCTGAAGCTGCGAGAGAATGTCGCTTTCTGGCTTGGCGTGGAGCGCGGCAAGGCCGGCCTGGAGCTGTTACGCAAGTACGCGAAACAGGACCAGGATGACCGCTTCCGCGAAAGAGTAACCTTCGCGTTTTCCCAGAGCAAGGAGCCCGAGGCCGTCAAGGACTTGATTGCCATGGCGCGCACCGATCCCAGCGCACACGTCCGCGGCCAAGCCCTTTTCTGGCTGGCCCAGATCGGCGGACGCCAGGCGGCGGAGCAGATTACCGCGGCCATTGAGAACGATCCGGAAACCGAGGTCAAGAAGAGGGCCGTCTTCGCGCTTTCTCAGCTTCACGATGGTGAAGGCGTTACCCAGTTGATCAACGTGGCCCGGACCAACCGTAATCCCGCCGTGCGCAAGCAGGCTTTCTTCTGGCTGGGACAGAGCCACGATCCCCGGGCGCTGGATTTCCTGGAACAAGTCCTCAGCAAATAAGAAGGGCCCGGGCGCTTGGCCCGGCCCTTGCAGAACGCGGAAAACTCACCGCAAGAGCTGCAGAATGCGGGGAATGTAATCGGTGAGACTCAGGCTGATCAGGATGAGAAGCCAGAAGAACCCCGCTGCCACCGTCAGCTTGGTAAGCCTGCTGCTGTAGCGCACGTGCATGAAATAGAGGATGACCAGGGTCGCCTTGGTGGTGGCAATCACCAGGGCCACAATGGGATTGAAAATGTGCAGCTCCCAGGTAGCGGCAAAAACGGTGAGGATCGTGCCGGCGAACAAGCATGACACGATGACCGCATAAAGCTTGGGCGTAGGATGTGAGTGTTCAGCCATATTCTCTTCGCTCTTACAAAGGTTTTGCGCCAACCCGGTTGATCAAATACAACAGCGGGAACAGATAAATCCACACGATGTCAACAAAGTGCCAATACAGGCCGCCCAGCTCCACCGGCGTAAAGTAATCGGGCCCGAATTCACTGCGGCGTGCCCGCATCACCAGCCACCCCAGCAGCCCCAGTCCAATCACCATGTGGAAAGCGTGCAGGCCGGTCATGGCAAAGTAGAAAGAGAAGAAGATCTCAGTCCGTTTGGCGGTCTGCACCGCTGACGTTTCCGGAACTTTGGGATCGCGTTCCCTGATCTCATCCGCGATGTTGCCCAGTTTCGGGTTCTTGGCTTCGCAGCCGCCCCAGGCATTGAATCCCTTGCCGATGACGTGTCCGGGAATGTGGCATTCGTCGTACTTGTCGTAATACTCTTTGGCTTTCACCCCAAGGAAGGCCGCGCCCAGGACCATGGTTCCAATCAGAAACCATACCTGTGCGGTGCGCTTGCCTTTTTGCGCCGCCCACACCGCCATCGCCATGGTGAAGCTGGAGCCGATCAGGACCAGTGTGTTGGCGAATCCCCAGGGAATGCTGATGCTGCTGCTGCCTCCGACGAAGGCATCGTAGTACTTGAGCCGGTAAATCAGGTAAGCGGTAAACAGGCCGCCGAACATCATGATTTCCGTCAGCAGGAAGACCCACATGCCAAAGGTGGAGGCCTCCTGCTGCTGCGCCATGTCGTCAAACTGGTGGGCCAGCGCCGGATGGTGTTCGGTGGTGGTTGTCTGGCTAGTGGACACCTTTGCCCTCCTCGGCTTCTCCGTAAGCGTATGGCTCGCTCGTGACCACGGGCACTTCGTGGAAGTTGTGCGTGGGCGGCGGCGACGTGGTCTGCCACTCCAGCCCGGTTGCATTCCACGGATTGTCACCGGCAATGGGACCGTATTTCAGCGACCACGCAAAATACAACAGGGGCAGGAGGAACCCCACCGCCAGCACCGAAGCGCCCGCGCTGGAGAGCACGTTCAACACCTGGAATTCTTCCGCATAAAAATGGTAGCGTCGCGGCATTCCCAGGTAACCCAGAATGAACTGCGGGAAGAACGTCAGGTTAAAGCCGATAAAGGTGATCAGCGCGGCCAGTTTTGCCGGGGCCTCCGGATACATTCGCCCGGTCATTTTGGGCCACCAGAAATGGAGGCCTCCTATATATGCCGTGACCATGCCTCCCACCATGACGTAATGGAAGTGCGCGATCACGAAATACGTGTCGTGGACGTGAATGTCCATGCCCAGCGCGGCCAGAAACAGCCCCGTGAGGCCGCCGATGGTAAACAATCCGATGAAGGCCAGCGCGTACAGCATGGGCGTTTCCAGGCTCACGGAGCCTCGGTACATGGTGGCGGTCCAGTTAAAGACTTTCACCGCGGAAGGAATGGCCACGGCAAAGCTCAGCAGCGAGAAGACCATAGCGGAGTACTGTGAGATTCCCGCCACAAACATGTGGTGCGCCCAGACCACAAAGCCAAAGACCGCGATGGCGATACTGGAAAAGGCGATGAAGCTGTAGCCGAAGACCCGCTTGCGCGAAAAACAGGTCACTACCTCACTGATCACGCCCATGCCCGGCAGGATCATGATGTAGACCGCGGGATGGGAGTAGAACCAGAACATGTGCTGGAAGAGCACGGGATCGCCGCCCAGTTTGGGATCGAAGATACCGATGTGGAAGCCGCGTTCCAGCGCCAGCAGAATCAGCGTGATGGCCAGCACCGGCGTGCCCAGGATCATGATCAGGCTGGCCGCATAGTTCGCCCAAACGAACAAAGGCAGGCGGCCCCAGGTGAGTCCGGGCGCGCGCATCCGGTGCACGGTCACGATGAAATTCAGGCCGGTGAAAATGGAGGAGAATCCCGCGAACAGAACCCCCACGGCCACCACAACCACGTTGGTCTTGACGTAGCCGGAGCTGAGCGGCGTGTAGAACGTCCAGCCGGTATCCACGCCGCCGGTGACCATGGCGATCAGCGTGAAGGTCCCGGCAATAATGTAGATGTACCAGCTCATCAGGTTGATTTTGGGAAACGCCAGGTCCTTGGCGCCCACCATGATCGGCAGGATGAAGTTTCCCAGCACGGCGGGAACGGACGGTATCAGGAACAGAAAGACCATGTTGACGCCGTGCATGGTAAAGAGCTTGTTGTATGTATCTGACTGGAAAAGATCGCCTTGCGGCGTGAGCAGCTCCAGCCGGATCAGCGCGGCAAACAGCCCACCCAGAAAGAAGAAGAAGGTGATGGAAAACAGGTAAAGGACCGCGATCCTCTTGTGGTCCTTGGTCAGGAGCCATGACCTGATTCCGTAGTTATCGTTCAGGTAATGCTTTTCCGGCATGACCGGCGTAACGGTAGTGGTAGCAGTACTCATTTCTTCTTCTCAGGCGGATTCTGCTTCTGTAACTCTTGCTGAATGGTCGGCACTTCGTTGTCGCGCAGGTCGGTCGGCGTGCTGCGGTTGTTGATGGGCTCCGACTCCTGCTGCGACATGTGCTTGATGTACTCGGTGATCTGGATCAACCCTTCTTCACTGATCACGCCCTGGAACGTGGGCATGATGGGCTGGAACCCGGAAACCACCTTGGCATTGGGGTTAAGAATTGACTCGCGGATGTAATTGTCGTCGGCAACCACGACTCGGTTATCACTCAGGCGCACCGGGCGGCCGTAAAGCCCCTGCAAGTTGGGCCCGCGGGCGCCGGAATCGGGGCGATGGCACGTGGTACAGCCGAACTCCTGAAAGAGCTTTTCTCCCATCGAAGCCAGCGATCCTTCCGCCTTGCCGCTGGCCAGCCACTCCGCGTAGTCTTCCGGCTTCATCACCACCACCTCGCCGATCATACCCGCGTGCTTGGTGCCGCAATACTGCGAGCAAAACAGGTGGTAGGAACCGGGGACCGTGGCCTCAAACCACGTATGCATGTAGCGGTTGGGCAGCACATCGGTCTTTACGCGAAACGCCGGCACAAAAAAGTCGTGGATCACGTCCTGTGAAATGAGCGTGACCTTCACCGGACGCCCCGTGGGCACATGCAGCGTGTTGATCTCGCGCTGGCCGCCGGGATGCTGGAACTTCCACATCCACTGCTTGCCCACGCCATAGATTTCCAGAGCATTGATCGGCGGGTTCTGCAGGTTGAAGTAAAGCCATGCGCCCCAGACAAAGATGACCATGGAAATGCCGAGCGGGATCGCCGTCCACACGATTTCCAGCAGCATGGAGCCGTGGATCTGGACGGCTTCATGGCCCGGGCGCTTGCGGTACCGGACGACGAAAAACAGGATCATCAGGGCGATGAGCAGGGAGAAAAACGTGGTGATAAGAACCAGGAACAGGTAGAAGGCATCCACCTGTCCGGCCACGCTTGAGGCCTGCTCGGGAAATAATGGCAATTTATATTGCATCGAGTCGGCTGTCCTAAGTTAAACCGCCCTGCCTGGCGGCCAGGATGTCGCGGCGGAACATGATGAACATGAACCCGCCCAGCACCAGCAGCGTCGCCAGGGCGCTGAGTCGCAAAATGTTGAACACCACGGCCCCGTATTTGCCTTGGGCCGGATCGTAGTGGTAGCAGTAGAGCAGCACCTGGTCCGCCAGGTTGCCGATCTTGCCTCGGGAGGCCTCAATCATTCCCAACTGCAGGTCGCGTGGCGGATATTCAATGCCGTAGTAGTATTGCGCCACGCGGCCATCAGGCGTAAGCAGCATGATGGCGCTGGCATGGGCGAATTGCTGGATCTTCGGGTCCCAGGCGTAACGAAACCCCACGGCTTCCGCCAGCTTCGTGATCTGCTCCTGCTTGCCCGTGAGGAAGTGCCAGCCCGCCGCCGCACCTTGCCGGCGATACCGTCCCAGATAGCGCTTTCTGGCCTCTGCCGCGTTCTCCGCCGTGTCGCGCGGATCAAAGCTCACGGTCACTACGTTGAAGTCGCGGCCCACGTTGAATCGCGCAATTCCATTCAATGTGCCGCTCAGGCCGTTCAACACCTGCGAGCACAACATGGGGCATTGGTAGTACACCAGAGACAGGATGACCGGCTTGGACCCAAAGTACTGCTTCAACTCGACGGTCTGCCCGGTTTCGTCAGCGAACTGGAGGTCCAGCGGCACTTGCTGGTTTAGCCGTTGCTCAATCCCCACCTGGTCAAGGATGGTGATCTTCTGGTTGAGCGCTCCTTCTCCCGGATTCATCTTCGGCGCTGCAGCCTGGCCCCACGCGGCGATGCCGCACACGGCCACTACTGCTGCCGCTGCCAGCTTCCGAATTGTGCTGCTCCAAAACAAAACCGTACTCCTTTACTTGTTCAGCGGCCTGCTCGGTCCCGCGGGCACCAGGGGGACCGCTGTCGGCAGATTGTTGGGCTGCAAATATGGCCCGCTCACCTGCGGCAGCCCGCTCTTCACCAGCGCTTGCATCGCCTGGTCAATCGGAACATGGATGTTGCCCGCCGCGTCCCGTCCCGTGCTGTTCAGCCATCTCTCTTCCGAATCGCGGAACACCGTCATGTCATAGGTGTCGTTGTATTGCAGCCTCGGCTGAGGGAAGGTGCGGGCCAGGTGCTCTTCCATCTTCTCGCGGCCAAAATAGTCTGGTGGAGGCTTCACGCCGCCCTCCGCTTCAGCCGCGGGCTGGGGCGCTTTGCTCTCCCTCAGGACTTCACGTTCCTTTTGCAACTGCTGCTCTACCGGAGTCAGTTGGACTTGATGGCGCGTGTGCCATGCCTCAAAGCCATACAGCATGCCCAGCGCTCCCAGAGAGGCCGCGATGCCGCCAATCACCAGAAAGACCGCGAACACCACGATGCCGCGAATACTGATGTCGCTGTCTTCGTGCCCTTCCCTCAGATGGAGGTTTTCGGATTGAGGGTGAAAGTTATCCATGTTTTGCTTCCAGCATATCGACAAAATGAGGATCGTTCACCGGCATCAGCGAGCGCTTTCCCAATTGCCAGTAGAAAAAGAAGAGCCAGATGCCGCCCATGGCGATGGGGCAGATCACGTACATGACGCCGTCCATGAGGCCGAACCCTTTCAGGCCCTGCCCCTCATATCCTTTGTAAAAGTTCGGCGCCGTGAGCCAGAACAGGTCGACAAAACGCATGAACATGACCAGCAGCGCGATCTTCACCACGCGGCCGGCGTGCCGCTTAAGATTACGCGAAAGCAGCAGCGCGAACGGAAACACAAAGTGGACAAAGATCAGCAACGTCCCAAAGTACTGCCAGCCGCCGTTCAGCCGCGTCAAGTACCAGCGGATCTCATCCAGCATGTTGCCCGACCATATGATGAGCCACTGCGAGAATGACAGATAGGCCCACAGGACAACGAAGGCGAACATCAGCTTGCCGAAATCGTGCAGGTAATCCGTCTTGAACATGCGCGAAAGCGGCTCCACCGGCGCAAGTCGCGTGAGCAGCCAGATGGTAAAGCAGAGGGTCGTCAACACCTGCCCCACCATGAACAGCATGCCCCACACGGTGGACCACCACTTGGGATCAAGAGACATGGTCAGGTCGATGGCCAGGAATGTGATTCCAGCGGCGTAGAAAACAATGCCGAATCCGCTCAGGTTCTGCACGCGGACAAACTGTTGCGGGGTGGTCTGGCCGGCCTCTTCCTTGTCAGCCCACCGGCGCAGCACCCACCACAGCAGGAGCCACACCGCAAAGATCGCCAGGGCGCGCACCCAGAAGCCCGTCGGGTTCAGGTAGTAATCAACTTTTTGCCGGCCCAGCTCCTTGACGGCCTCATCGCGCGACATGCTTGCCCAGGGATAAAGCAGCTTCATGCCGAACGCAATGGGCAACCAGAACGCCACCATGAGCCAGAGGTTGCTGGCGGCCGCTTCCCAGATACGGCGGCCCAGCCGGCCCCAGTTGCCGCCGGTGGTGTATTGCAACATGAGCAGGCAAAGCGATCCGGCGGTGAGCCCCAGCCAGAACATGTAAGAGTACAGCCATGCCCGCAGGAACAGGGCCCAGTTGTGGTTGACCAGGGGAATAGCCAGAGCGATGACGGCGGCCACCACGCCGGCCACGGCGCAGCGCGCCCTCATGCGGCCGATCATCGCCGGCGGCGCGTAGTCCTGGGGTGTCACGCGAAGAGCGAGTTCACTCATTGCTGTTGATCTCCTCGCGGTGGCGGTGGTGCGGCGGGTTTTTCCGGTTTCAAGGCTGTGGGACTCGTATACGAAGTATCGGGAATGACGATCGTCTCCGGCGGCGCATTCAGTTTTTCGCGGTCCGCGGCCGTCACGTCATCCGGCTCCGGATTCTGGCTGCGCTGCAGCGCGCGGATATAGGCCGCGATCTTCCAGCGGTCCTCCGGCTTGATCTGCGCGGCATAATCCGGCATGGCGCCCCAGCCGCCCGAGATGACCTCATAGAAATGGCCCAGCGGCGCATTCCTCAGCCGCTGCTGGTGGAACGTGGGCGGATGTTTGAATCCGCGCTGCACGATCATGCCGTTGCCGTCGCCCACTTGCGAATGGCAGGGGGCGCAATAGATGTTGAAGCGCTCTTGGCCGCGCTTCATCACTTCCAGCGTGAGCGGGAACGGCAGATCATTGCCGAACACCGGGCCCCGCCTTCCCGTGAGGAAGTAGCTGCCGGGATCAAGCTGTTCGCGGTCCATCACGGCGTCTTCCAGTTTGGGCACCGTGCCGGCCATGGGATAACGCGCTGAACGCCGGTCAGGATAAAACTCCGTTGAGCGCAGAGGGATCATCTTGGGCTGGTTCTGCATGTCCTGGCGGCAACCCGCCATAAGAAACGCCGCTTGCAGGGCCAGCAGTGCTACGCGGAATTGCGCCGGGCGCTTAATACGGCACCTCCGAAATATCATGGGGCTGGCAGCCCTCCAGAAATTTCCTGGTATCACCCGGGCTGAAGCGCGGGTCCTGCGATTCAATGCACAGGAAGAACTTGTCGCGGCTGGCGGCGCTGAATCCGGGAACGTTGAATACGGGATGATGCGGCTGCGGCAGGCCGTTGAGCGCCAGCATGCCGAACACCGCCGCAAGCGACGCGCCCAGCACCGCGCACTCGAACGTTACCGGAATGAACGCCGGCCAGGAGTGGAACGGCTTTCCACCCACGTTGAGGGGATAGTTCACGGCGGAAACCCAGTATTGCAGCGAGTAGCCGCCTACCATGCCCAGCATGGCGCCGATCAGCGTAACCAGGGGGACGCGGTTGTGGTGCGCTCCAATGGCCTCGGCTGCTTCTTCCAGCGGATATGGCGTGTACGCATCCATCTTGCGATAGCCGGCAGCATAGGCCGCCTTGGCCGCATGCACCAGGTCGGTCGGGTTATCGAACTCCGCCATCAATCCGAAAATGGGATGGGCCATCATTCTTTCACCTTCGATTGCGGCAGCAGCGTACGGATTTCAAAGATCGAGATCGCAGGCATAAAGCGTATGAACAGGAAGAACAGCAGGGTGAAGAACCCCATGGTGCCTAGCAGCGTCATGATGTCCCACTTGGTGGGCCAGTACATGCCCCACGAGCTGGGCAAGTAGTCGCGCTGCAGGCTCATCACCACGATGACAAAGCGTTCCAGCCACATGCCGCACTGCACGATGCAGGAAACCACAAAGAGCATCCAGGGTGTGGAGCGGACCTTGTTGAACCACAGCGATTGCGGCGCGATGATGTTGCAGAGAACCAGGAAGTAATAAAACAGAGAATACGGTCCATGCAGCCGGTTGTTCACCATCGCCAGCTCATACTTGTCATTGCTATACCAGCCGATGAACATCTCCAGCACATAGGCATAGGCCACGATCATTCCCGTGGCCAGCATCACCTTGGCGGCGTTTTGCAGGTGACGCAACGTAATGAAGTCCTGCATTCCGTAGAGATAGCGGAACGGGATGGCCAGGATCAGTACCATGGCAAACCCGGAGAAAATGGCGCCTGCGACAAAGTACGGCGGGAAGAACGTGGTATGCCATCCCGGAACCAGTGAGACGGCGAAGTCGAGGCTGACCACGCTATGCACGGAAAGCACCAGCGGCGTGGCCAGGCCGGCCAGCAGCATATAGGCGGTCTCGTAGCGGTTCCAGTGCCGCGCTGAACCGCGCCAGCCCATGGCCAGCATGCCATAAATGCGCTGCACCATGAGCGTCTTGGCCGAATCGCGCAGGTTGGCAAAGTCCGGAATCAACCCGATGCCCCAGAACAGGAACGAGACGGTGAAGTAAGTCGAAACCGCGAACACGTCCCAGATCAGGGGACTGCGGAACTGCGGCCACACGCCCATGGCGTTGGGATACGGAAACAGCCAGTACGCCGCGATCCAGGGACGTCCGGTGTGGATCAGGGGGAAGAGACCGGCCTGCATCACGGCAAAGATGGTCATGGCCTCGGCAAAGCGATTGATGGAGGTACGCCAGCTTTGCTTAAAGAGCAACAGGATGGCCGAGATCAGCGTACCCGCGTGGCCGATACCGATCCACCACACGAAATTGACGATGGCAAATCCCCAGCCGATGGGAATATTGATGCCCCAGATTCCCGTGCCGCGTCCCAGCAGGTAGGCGATGGCCGTATTCAGCATGCCGAAGATGGCCACCGCTATTGCCATGATCATCACCCAGAACACAGGCGTGTGCTTGGTAAGCACAATGCCGGCAATGCGGTCCGTCACCGTGCCCAGCGTCTGGCCAGGGCCGATGATGGGCGGCCTTACGCCTTTTGGCGGCAATACATCGACTTCTTCTTCAATCCGGGCCATTCGTTACGCCTTCTCCGCGGTTGACTCGTGCTCAAGTTCAGGGTTGGGGTTCCGCACCGCCGCAATATAGGTGGTGCGCGGACGCGTGTTCAGCTCAGCCAGCAACGAATAATTGCGCTCCTGCTGCTTGAGCCGGGCGACCTGGCTGTTGGGGTCGTTGATGTTGCCGAAGACGATGGCCTCCGTGGGGCAAGCCTGCTGGCATGCGGTCTTGATCTCGCCGTCGCGGATCGCGCGGTTGTTGTCCTTCTCGGCGGCGATGCGGCCGGCGGTGATGCGCTGCACGCAGTAGGTGCACTTTTCCATCACGCCGCGGCTGCGCACGCTCACGTCAGGATTGCGGCCCAGCTTTCTGACCGGAGTGTCAAAGTCGGCGAAAAGCAGGAAGTTAAACCGCCGCACCTTGTAGGGGCAGTTGTTGGAGCAGTAGCGCGTGCCCACGCAGCGGTTATAGACCATGTCGTTCAGGCCTTCCGTGCTGTGCACCGTGGCGCCCACCGGACACACCGGCTCGCACGGGGCATTTTCACATTGCATGCAAGGGACAGGCTGGAAATGGACCGTGGGATTCGCCGGGCTGCCTTCGTAGTAGGCATCAATGCGGATCCACATCATCTCGCGGCCGCGCTGCACCTGCTCCTTGCCCACCACGGAGATGTTGTTCTCCGCGTAACAAGCCACCGAGCATGCCTGGCATCCGATGCAGGAGTTCAGGTCTATGGCCATGCCCCAGGCGTTGTTCTGGTACCAGCCTTTCTTGCGGAAGTCGGGATACAGCGACTCGTTGTCCGCGGGTTCTCTCTCAGGATCGCGCGCGAACTTGGGGTCCTTCTTGAACTCTTCCAGACTGGCCACCTTCACCGGCTCGCGGTTGTCCATGGTGAAGTGGCCCTGAGTCACCGCGATATCCCAGTGCTCTTTGGTGGCCTGGATAGCTCCCGAGGTTTGGTATTGCGCCGAGGCCGGGCGGACTTTGTAGGCGTCATAGCCATGGCCGGCGCCCACGCGGCCAACCTTGGGCGGTACCGGACTGAGCATTTGCGCAACGATGTTTTGCTCCAGCGAGGGCTGCCCATAGCCCAGGAAAAGCGTGACCGTGTTGTCAGGATGGCCCGGCTGCGGCCACACCGGCGCTTTCACCTTCGCGCCCTGAACGTTGATCTCAATCACGTTCTGCGCGTCAGACTGGTGGTCACCGCTGAATTCGTCGAGCGTCAAAAAGCCCATGCGCCTGGCCATCGCCGTACTGATCATGGCCACGTTGTCCCAGGTTGTACGGGAGAGCGGTTTGGGGGTTTCCTGCAACCAGCCGTTGTTGTTGAAGCTGCCGTCGTAGATGGTGGGATCAGGGCGGAACACCAGTTCGTATTCTCCCGCAGCCGGAGCAGGCGCCGCCGGCAACGCGCCCAGCTTGGCCGAAACCTGGCGCGCCGGGAACGCGCTGTTGGAGATGAAACCGTCATGCACCGAGCTGCGCCACCACTTTTCAAAGTCGTCACCCGAGTGCTGCGAGCGCCAATAGGCCCGCACCAGCTCATAGGATGAAGCGCTGGGCTGCTCGGTGAAGATGGCCAGGATTTCATGCGCGCTCTTTCCGTCAAACAGCGGGGCAATCATCGGCTGCAGGATGGTCACCGAACCGTCATAGGCGCGGCCGTCGCTCCAGGCTTCCAGGTAATGCGTTTGCGGCACATGCCATGTGGCATAGTCGGAGGTCTCGTTCTGGCTCTCCGCGAGCTGGACAACCACTCTTCTGGGATCGTCCACCAGCTTCTTCAGCGCGCTCGAGAACTTGAGATCGGCGGGCGCGTTGTAGACGGGATTACCGCCGATGATGATCAGCGTCTCCACCTTGCCCGCTTGAATATCGTCCGCCAGTTCTTTGATCGATTGCGCATGTTCCACGGCATCGATCTCCACCGGATCGACGTAACTCACGGTCTGGCCGATGCTGCCCAGAGCTGCGTTCATGGCATGCGCCAGGGCTTGGACCGCGGGTGACTGGAAGACGCCCGCAACCACCAGGCTCCTGCCTTTGTGCTGCATCAGGTCAGCCGCCACAGCTTCCACCCACTTGCGCTGACCTGCGTCAGCTAGCGGCGCCGCAGCCGCTCCGGCGACTCCCAGCTTTTCCGCAACCGCGCGCGCAATCTTTTCGATCTCTGAGGGGCGGCACATCAGCTTGTTGTCGGCCTTGGCGCCGGTGGTGGTCGGCGTGCTCTCCGCCACGTATAGCCGGTTCATTTCCTTGCCGTCAGCCAGTTTGCGCCGGCTCATGAAATCGCGGGCATAGCGGACAAAACCGGGGAACCATGCGCCGGAAAGAAAATCCGCGTCGAGAGAAAGCACCCGGTCGGCCGCATCAAACTTGTAGATGGGATCGTAATACGCGCCGAAAGCCAGCTTGGAACCTGCGCGCGCGCCATCGCGATGCACCGGCTCCCAGCGATGCCACTTGGATTGCGGGAAGATCTGTTGGATGGCTTTCATCTGCGATCCCAACGTGGGCGAGGAAACAGCGCCGGTCAGAAAACGCAGCCCAACTCCCTGGTTCGCTTTGTGCGCCTGCACCAGTCCGCGCACCGAGCCCAGGAACTCTCCCCACGGACGGGGTTCGCCCTTGAACGTGACATGGTTGGAGCGGTCAGGATCGTAAAGATTCAGGATGGAGGCCTGGGCGAAAAGATCGGTCGCACCCAGGCTGGCGCCATGCTGCGGGTTGCCCTCAACCTTGGTGGGACGGAACTCGTGCGTCTCCACCAGCAGGGGAAGCACATGGCCGGCAAACGGCATGGCCGTGGCAAAGTAAATCGGGATGCCGGGCGTAAGCTCCGCCGGCTGCCGTACGTAAGGCAGGATCTGTTCCAGCGGCTGCTTGGTGCATCCCGCGAGGCCAGCCAGGGCAAGCGAAGCGCCCGCCAGCTTCATGAAGTTGCGCCGGGAGACTGGATCGAGCCACTCCGAGGCGCCGCGCGGGAATTCGCGCTCCAGCAATTCGCCGAACGCCTGTTGATCGGCGTGCTCTTCCAGGGTGCGCCAGAACCGCGGGCCGTGGGCGTTTGCCAGCTTCTTGCGCAACGCTTCCACGTCCGCGCTGGCCGGCTTGATCTCGCCCGCGGGAATCAGATTTGTCATCGTATCGCTGTTATTCGACATTCTTTTCTTTCCACCTCAGCGGTGGCAGGTGGAGCAACTGGTTATGTCCTGCACCGTGCGCAGGTGATAGGCCTTCTTGAGCACTTCGCCCAGTTCCGCCTGGCTGGTGTATGGCTTGCCTTCAAATTGCACCGGGCGTTCAGCGCTCGGCTGCTGGTACGTCATGTTGAAAACTTCTTCTCTGGGCCGCAAAAACTTCTCCGGCTGGCGATGGCAGTTCAGACACCACTCCATCTGCAAAGAGTTTTCAGCATAAGTGAGCGGCATCTCGTTCACCGGCCCGTGACAACTGAAACAGCCCACGCCTTTGGCCACGTGAATGCTGTGATTGAAATAGACGAAATCGGGCAGGTCGTGGACCCGCGTCCATTGCAGAGACTGGCCGGTGCGATAGCTGTAGCGGACCGGCGCCAGCATGTCGGCATTGGTCCAGAGCTGCGCGTGGCAGTTCATGCAGGTCTTGGTGGGAGGGATTCCGGCAAAACTGGATTCCTCCACCGAGGTGTGGCAATAGCGGCAGTCGATCCCCAGCCCGGTGGTGTGGTGTTGATGGCTGAAAGGCACCGGCTGGTCCGGGGCAATGTGCTGGTTGGTCACATAGGGCGAGCGCTGCAGCTGAAACAGCGCCGCGCCCACCGAAGAAAGCAACAGGACCGCGCCCAGGATGCTGGCCCGCGCAAGCGTATTTGCACTGCGGTGGAAGATTTGTGCCATGGATCTCTTGTTTACAGAAAAGGGCAGTCCTCCGCAGTGCTACTCAAACACTGCGAGCGGCTCCCCCATCGTCGCCAGAGCAACGCGCGGCTGCTGACGAAAACGGATGATTATAAATAAGAGTGGCGAATTCTGTCACATCTTGGGAGTGGAAATCGCAAAAAAATTCAGCGCACGGCAAAAAACGAAGAAACGGACGAGTGCTGGCGCGAAATAATTCTCCCGAAAATCATCTTGCACCACGTGTTAAGGTGTTGCGCATGGCGCTACCCTTTGAGGTCCTGAGGGAGTCAAACATTCATGCAACCGGTGTTGCTGATCATCGTTTTCTCGGGCTTGGCATGGTTCCAGGCTGCAGCCGGCGATGGCGCCAAGCCTGCCAAGCCGAGTTCCAGTGATGACGGCAAGAAGATCTTTGTGGCGCGTTGCGCCAAATGCCACGATGACGACATGAACAAAAAGCTCCATGACGGCAGCACTTTGCTTGCCCGCCTCGCCGCCAGCAAGGATCCCAGGTCGCGCCTGGGCACGCGCATCAAGGACCCGGCCGAGAGAGACGCGGTGATGGAATACTTCCAGCAGCTCGTGGTGCGCTCCTCGCGCGAAAACGCCCGACCCTGATCGACCCTGCGCGCCGAAAGAGGTGCGCGAGAACACCCAGCCTGTCAAATTGCCCGCGGATTCAGGCACCCAGGCCACTGCTATTTTTCATCCAAATCTGAGACTTGGGA